>NZ_JAZKTR010000175.1:0-4550 GCF_036625485.1 Natronomonas sp.
CGGCGCCGTCGCCGTCCTCGTAGTCGTAGTAGCCCTTGCCGGTCTTCTGGCCGAGTTCCTCGGCTTCGACCTTCTCCTCGACGATGGGCGGGACGGGCTGGCCGGCCTCCTTGCGGACGTGGTAGCCGATGTCGATACCGGTCAGGTCACCGAGTTCGAACGGCCCCATCGGGTAGCCGCGCTCGTGGACCATCGTGGCGTCGGTCTCTCGGATCGTGGCCTCGTCATTGCTGACCATCCAGCCGGCTTCGTCGCCGAACGGACCCAGCACGCTGTTGACGACGAACCCGCGAACGTCCTTCCGGACGTAGATGGGCGTCTTGTCGATGGACTCGACGAACTCGTAGGTCGTCTCGGCCGTCTCGTCGGAGGTCTCCTGCCCGTAGATGACCTCGACGAGGTCCATCTTCACCGGCGGATTGAAGAAGTGCATCCCGACGACCCGTTCGGGTCGGTCGGTCGCTTCCGCGATCTCCGTGATGGGAAGCGAGGAGGTGTTGGAGGCGAGGATGGCGTCGTCGTGGGTCATCTCGTCGAGGTCCGAGAAGATGTCGTGTTTGATGTCCATCTCCTCGGGGGCGGCCTCGATGACGAGGTCGGCGTCCTCGGTGGCTTCTTCGAGATCCGTCGTCGTGTCGATTCGGTCGAGGATCTCGGCGGGCGCCTCGTCGATGCGACCCTTCTCGGCGAGCTTTTCGAGGCTCCACTCGATGTCCTCGTAGCCGTCCTCGACGAACTCCTCTTTGATGTCGCGCATCGTGACGTCATAGCCTGCGAGCGCGACGACTTCCGTAATACCGTGTCCCATGTTCCCCGCGCCGAGTACCGCGACGCGGTCGATGGCATCAAGCGTCATACGACTGGTTCTGTCGGCGGCAACCCCTTAAGGATACCTCATGTTATTATCGTTGTTAGATATTCGGCCAGTTGGCCCAATAGTTGTAAACTGAAATTCGGTGAAACGTATCTATCGTGGTGCCGAAACACGGTGTTTTCCGGTTCGGAAGATATTTTTTCACGGACGGAAAAGAATCACCCATGAGCGCGGAGACGGAGGACAGGATATTAGAAGTCCTCGAAGACGATGCGCAGGCATCCTACGCGGAGATCGCCGAGCGCGCCGACGTATCGAAGCCGACCGTCCGGAAATACATCGAGAAACTCGAATCGGAGGGCGTCATCGTCGGCTACTCGGCCGACATCGACCCGAAGAAACTCACGGGCAAATCCATCGCCCTCGTCGGCATCGACGTGGCCAGCGAACGCTACGTCGAGGCCACGAAGGAACTGAAGGACCTCGATGCCGTGGAGTCGCTGTACTCCTCCAGCGGCGACCACATGCTGATGGCCGAGGTCCGAGCCCCCGACGGCGACGCCGTCGGCGACGTCATCGCCGAACAGATCCTCGAGATCGAGGGCGTCGAGGCCGCCCACCCCTCCTTCCTGCAGGAACGACTCAAATAACGCCGTCGTCCGTCTCCGCTCCGCCGTTTTCCACAGTCGGGTTCCGACGCCCGTGGTGTTTTGCCCGTCGCCGCCCTACTGTCGAGTATGGCCACCTACCAGCGCGAGACGTGGGTCGACGCGCCGCTCGAAGAGGTCTGGGAGTTCCACTCCACCATCGAGGGACTGGAGAAGCTCACCCCCGAATACATGCACCTCGACGTCCGCGGGGTCGTCGGCCCGGACGGCCAGCCAGACCCCGAGCTCCTCGAAGCAGGCGCGCGCATCGAGATGTCAATCCGGCCGTTCGGCGTCGGGCCACGACAGGAGTGGACCTCCGTCATCACCGAGCGTGCGGAGTGGGAGGGTGCCGCCATGTTCCACGACGTGATGGAGGAAGGCCCCTTCCCGACGTGGGAGCACACCCACCGCTTTTTCGCTGACGAGGGCGGTACCGTGGTCTCGGACCGCGTCGAATACGAACTGCCGGGCGGCCCGCTCGGACGGGCCGTCTCGCCGCTCGGCTGGGTCGGCTTCGAGCCCATGTTCCGCGGGCGACACCGGAAGACGAAGCGACTGCTGGAGTAGTCGGAGACGCCGCCACGAAGCAGCACTCGCGGGGGAGAAACGGCGCTTCGAAGGTCGTTCGGCTGCGAGCACTCGAGGGCGCGTCGCCGACTCGCTACTCGATTGCCCGCCAGGCGTCGTCCGCCTCGAGTTCCCGGGTGGCTGTCCGGACTTCCGAGCGGATCGCGCCGTAGAACCGCTCGCGGCCGACCGGCGTTCGAACGCGGATGATGACGGTCTCGGTCGTGACCGCGAACGCCGCCAGCGCCCAGCCGCCGTCTCGCTTTTCCCACCGTCCAATGACCGTCGCCGCGTCGTCCCCGACGGTACGAGAGCCCAGCGCCCAGCTCATGCGGGTCAGATGGGACAACTCGAAGGGAACGACGTCCGGCAGCTCGGCGACGGCGGGACCGGCCATCCCGTTCGGACTGTCATGAACTGCCATATCACGAGAAGTGACCTCACCCAGCAAAAACCCATCTATTTTCGCGAGAGGAGTTGCCAACCACCTCACAGGCTCAGCGTGGCCCACATCAGGACGGCGGCGAGGATCGGGATCGTGAGGTTGTCATCGACGACCCACCCTCGGATGGTCGGCTTGACGCCGTCGGCGACCATCGCGCCGAAGGCACCGGCGGCGGCCGCAAGCGGCGGGACGAACGGATACGCGAGGGCGAAACTCACGAGGAACATCCCGACCAGTACGCGAGGGCGGGCGATGGCGCGGAGTTCGCCACTGGAGAGGATACCGCCGACGGGGTCGGCAAGCATCAGCATGAACAGTGCGGGGACCGCAATCTGGGGCCGGAAGGCCAGCACGACGACCGTACTGCTGAGGACGTAGAGGGCGTACCCGGCAACCGAGTCCTGTTCGTACTCGCGGGTGAGTTGCTCGTAGATGGCGTGTTCGAGGCCACCGTAGAGGCGAGCGGCCTCGAGGAGGGCAGTCACGACGAGGCCGACGACGGCGAGGGCCTGTACGGCCTGCCACGTGACGAGTCCGACCCCGTAATGGGCGTCCAGTAGATACGCTCCGGGGACGACAGCCCCGGAAGCGTGGACGACCCGACGACGAATCTCGAAGGGCATATCCGACCAGTTAGGAGGTGGGGACTTAGATTCGGTCGGTTTGAATCGCCGGCGAGTGGGACATGCCAGCCAACAGTCTATTGTTCGTGGCACCTAACCGAGTACACGATGGGGACGACCGACGCCGAGATCGACCTCGGAAGCGACGCCGCGTGGGTCGCGGCCGCCCTCGTGTTGATGGCGAGCCTCAGCGGCGCGGTCGTCCTCGCGGAGTGGCCGTTCTGGGGCGTCCAACTCGAGCAACCGGAGGAACCCGATCTCGTCACGGTCGGCGACGCGGAATCGGAGCTGTGGCCCTACACAGCCCGCACAAAGCGGTTCGAGGCGCGCACGCTGGGGATCAACGTCGTCTTCTACGACGACCCGGAGGACGTCGAAACCGCGCTCCGCGAGCGGTCGGCCCTGCGGTGGGAGGAAGGAGATCCCATCGAGACGACCGACAACGGAACCAACACCAGCGAGCGCGTCGAGATCGACCCCGAGGCCGAGCGCATCGAGGACGCCATCACGTTCCAGGACGCCGAGGGCGCGAAACGGTACACGTACGTCGAAACCGATGGTGAAGGCGTCTGGCTCGAGGAGTCCTACCAGTTGCACTCGGGGACGTATCTCGGCGAGCGGATGCACATCCGCGCCTACAACGACCCCAACGGCGAGTGGACGGCCGTGCAGGTCCACGAGGAACACTGGGACTGGTTCCGACTCCGGCACACCGTCACCGGGATCAGTGACTCCCAGCGGCGACTGGAGGAGGACTTCATGGGCAAGCCCTACGTCGAGGAGGTGGTCCGGCTCCCGTTCGGCAACCGCACCGCCGACGGCGACGGCTGGGCCTCGGTCATCTATCTCGCAATAGTCCCGGCGTTACTGCTGGGCTCCACACGACTGTTCCGGGACGTCAAGCTCGCTGGGCGACGCTTCATCCTTCGGCAGCGTCGGGAACTGGTACTCGGAGCCACCGTCTTCGGGATGTATCTGGCGGTCCGGTTCGTCGGCATCGCCGGTGAGACGTTCGCCACCGGTCTCTCGCCGAAGCTCATCGCCGCGCCGCTGTATCTCTGCTTGGCGCTCGGGACTCCGGCAATCGCGTACCAGCTCGGTCGAGGGTCGAACCACACATGGGCGTTCGCCTTCGCCGCGGCCGGCCTCGGAACGGCGTTCGTCGTCGATTTCGCCGCGATGGGGGTGTCTCTCCTCCCGCTACGGGTCATCCTCCACCGGGCGGCGGTGGTCACCGCGCTCGGTCTCATCGCACTCGGCGGGGCGCTGGCGGTCGAACGGGACGAATATCCCCCGGCACTTCTCGTGGGACTCGCCGGGTGGCTGGCGGCGCTTCTCGCACCGCTTTTCGGCTACCTCTGATATCCGTCGGACGAAGGTATCCGGGATGGTTCGGACAAAGAAGTTTATAAGCGTCCGTACGCGAGATAATGGCCAGTGCCATCCGACCC
>NZ_JAZKTR010000021.1:0-23774 GCF_036625485.1 Natronomonas sp.
ATAACCGGCTCGAAGTCCATCACATTATCCCTGTTCGTCAGTTCCGAGAGGCAGATGACGCCGATATATCGGATGCTCACGCCCTCTCAAATCTGGTAACGCTTTGCAAACGGTGTCATCCGCGCGCCGATCATGATAAACTCGGATTGGAACCCGGTATAGAACCGCCGGAGTGAACCGTGGTGGCGGTTGGCGTTGTCGGAGGAAAAGATAGGATTTATACGATACCCTCCCCGAGAATAGGACGCGCTCGCTTGGTGTAGCCCGGCCAATCATATTGGCCTTTCGTCCGCGAAATCTGGGGTCCGGCCCCTCGCGGGAGGACAGCCAATGACAGGGGTTCAAATCCCCTAGCGAGCATCCCATTATCCCGTTGCAACCACCGAACAGTCAGGAGTGCAACCACTATCTTTGCACACTCTAGAAGCATCCGTCAAGCAACCAGAACAGTCTCGCCGGCTCGGACGCGCTGATTCTTCGACACCCGAACGTCCCCGGTATCGTATTCGGGCGGCAGCAGGACGTCGACGCGCGAGCCGAAGGAGATGTGGCCGATGCGGTCGCCGCGGTCGAGTTCGTCGCCTGCCTCGACGTAGGGGTGGATGCGTCGGGCGACGGCGCCGGCGATGAGCGTCAGTTCGTAGTCCCCACAGTCGATGCGCACGCGCTCGTTGCGGTCGGACTCCTTGGTGAACGCCGGCAGGTGTTTGCCGGGCGTGTGTTCGACCGACTCGACGGTCGCGGCCGCGGGCGCGCGGTTGACGTGGACGTCGGTGACGTTCATGAACACGCCGACGCGGACGCGGTCGGCCTCCTCGCGGATGACGGAGACGCGGCCGTCGGCGGGGGCAACGACGCCCGATGGCGGCGGCGAGCGTTCGGGGTCGCGGTGGAACCACAGCGCGCCGAGGCCGGCCACGAGGAAGGCGAGACCGACTGGCGGGGCGAGGACGACGAGGGGGACGGCCAGCGCCAGCGGGTATTTGGCGTACTGCCACGCGCCGGGTGCGAGGTCGGGAGGCGTCGGAAACACGAGGCAACGATGACGCGCCGGTGCCAAGGCGGTTTCGTTGTGTTTCGTTCTTCCGTGTTAGCATATATTCTATCCCCTTTATGTCCTCTGAGAGCCTCTCTACTGTAGAGACACGATGAAACAAACGATCCCCTTCGACGAGATGGACCGCCTGTTCGAGAGTATGCGCCGCTCCATGCTGGGCGGCAGTTGGATGGCCGGCGACACGAACCTCCGACTGGAGGCGACCGACGATGGGTATCTCGTCCACGCCGACCTGCCGGGATTCGAATCCGACGAACTCGACGTCCGGTTCGACGACGGCGTGCTGACCATCGACGCCGTCCACGAGGTCGAGGACGACGACAGGTCCCGTTCGCGCCGGATCCACGAATCTGTCCGCGTGGGTGCCGACGTCCACATCGAAGAGATCGAAGCCGAATACCACAACGGCGTCCTCGAAGTTCGTCTGCCGGTCGACGAAGCCCACGACGGCGGCCACCGCATCGACGTGAACTGACCGGGAAAATACCCCCTCTAATCGGCACTCGTATTTTAAATTGTTAACCCGTTCGTAAACGTTCCCGTGCAGCGTACGGTATGAAACGCGTCGTGGCGTACAGTATTGGCCGTTATCGCCTAATTAGTCGGTCCGAAGTGCCTGCATTAATATGGGTGGCAGAATACCCACCACACAGCAAGTCATGAGTAGCAATAACGCGGCCTGGTTACAGGCAGAAGAGGAGTACGAGGACGAAGTAATCGGGGAGAACACGATTCCGCGTCTCTTCGAGGAGAGTGCCTCCCGGCACGCCAGTCGGGAAGCCCAGTGGTATAAAGGCGGCATCTACGAGCGCTCGCTGTCCGGCGACGTGATCCCCGCGGCGCCGGCCGAGCAGTACGCGGCGCTCACCTACGCTGAGATGCAGGACATCGTCCGAAACCTCGCCGCCGGGTTCCGCGACCTCGGCGTGGAGGCCGACACCCGAGTGGGCATCTTCGCCAACACCCGGATGGAGTGGGCGCAGTCGGACTTCGGTATTCTCACCGCGGGCGGCGTCGTGACGACCGTCTACACCGAATCCTCGCCGGACCAGGTCCAGTACCTGCTCGATGACCCCGGCGCCGAGGGCGTCGTCGTCGAGAACGAAGAACTGCTGGAGCGCGTTCTCGAGGTCGAAGACGACCTCGACCTCGAGTTCGTCGTCGTCATCGACGAGTTCGACGGGTACGAGGGCCGCGACGATATCCTCTCGCTGGCTGATCTGTATCACCGCGGCGAGGAGGCCTTCGAACTCGAGGAGTACGAATCGTGGCTCGCCGACCGCGACCTCGACGACCTCGCCTCGCTCATCTACACCTCGGGGACGACGGGCAAGCCGAAGGGTGTCCAGCTCACCCACGGCAACTTCCGGTCGAACATCAACGGCATCCGCAAACGGTTCGGTCCCCGCCCCGACAAGGACCCCGAACTGGATACCCTCGACGAGACCTCGCGGTCGCTTTCCTTCCTGCCGCTCGCGCACGTCTTCGAGCGTATCTCCGGTCACTTCCTGATGTTCGGTTCGGGTGCGACCGTCGCCTACGCCGAGTCGACCGACACCGTCGCCGACGATATCCAGACCGTCCAGCCGTCGACGGCGGCCTCGGTGCCCCGCGTCTACGAGCGCATCTACGACAGCCTGCGTGACGAGGCGCCGGAAGCCGTCTTCGAGCGTGCAGTCCCCGTCGCCCGCGAGTGGGCGACCACCGAGAATCCCGGCATCGGCCTGAAGATCAAGTACAAGATCTTCGATACACTCGTCTACTCCAACGTCCGCGAGAAGATGGGCGGCAACATCGAGTTCTTCGTCAGCGGCGGCGGGTCGCTCTCGAAGCGTCTCTCCCAACTCTTCGACGGCATGGGCATTCCCATCTTCGAGGGCTACGGGCTGACCGAGACCTCCCCTGTCGTCTCGGTGAATCCGGCCGAGGACTCCCGCGCCGGAACCCTCGGCCCGGCGCTTGTCAACGTCGACGTTCGCGTCGACGAGACGGTCGTCACCGAGGACCGCCGCGAGGAGGCCGACGGCCAACTCGGCGAACTCCACGTCAAGGGACCGAACGTCACCCAGGGCTACTGGGAGCGTCCCGGCGCGACCCAGGAGGCCTTCACCGAGGACGGATGGTTCCGGACCGGCGACCTCATCGAACTGGGCGAGGACGGCTATCTCACCTACCACGACCGCCTCAAGCAACTCATCGTGCTGGACACGGGCAAGAACATCGCCCCCCAGCCCATCGAAGACGAGTTCGCCACCTCCGAGCGCATCGAGCAGGCGATGGTCATCGGCGACAACCAGAAGTTCATCGCCGCGCTGTTCGTCCCCAACTTCGAGCACCTCCAGCGGTGGGCCGACAAGGAGGGCATCGACCTGCCCGACGACTCCGAGGGTATCTGTGAACACGACCGCGTAATAGAGTACATCGGCGAGGAGGTCGAAGCGGTCAACAAGACCCTCGGGAAATCGGAGAAGATCAAGGAGTTCCGACTCGTCCCCGTCGAGTGGACCGCCGACAACGACCTGCTCACGCCGTCGATGAAGATCAAGCGCCGGAACGTCATGGGCGAGTTCGAAGAACAGGTCGTCGACATCTACGGCGAGGACTTCAACGCCTGATACGGATTCTTGGAACGATGTACCGGTCATCGCCGACCCACACTGGTGATGACCGGTAACAGACTACAATAATCCGTATGAGGCCCGAACGGGCGTTCTGGCGGTGGACCGGCCATCTCACCGACAGCTTTTAACTATCGCTTGCCACTATATCCAGTACACGATGGCGTACAGCCACGCCGCGTCCACGGCCCGTCCCGCCGGCCGACCAGTCCCGACTCCGGCGTGCTGTTGTTGCTGCTGATTCTCGTTTCCCGTCGTCGCTACCAGTGACGACGGCTCCGCTCTGCCCGCTTTCCAACCGCCTACCCAACCAACCGACATGATATTCGACCGACTCAGAGAAGACGTCCGCACCGCCCTCGCTAAGGACCCAGCAGCGACCAGCGCTATCACCGTCGCGCTCCTGTATCCCGGCCTGCACGCCGTCTGGGGGTATCGCATCGCCCACGTCCTGTGGGAGCGCGGCTTCGAGTTCCCTGCCCGCGCGCTCTCGCAGTTCGTTCGCCTTCTCACCGGCGTCGAGATCCATCCAGCCGCGAACATCGGCCGCCGACTGTTCATCGACCACGGGACCGCCGTCGTCGTCGGGGAGACGGCCGACATCGGCGACGACGTGCTGATGTATCACGGCGTCACGCTGGGCGGCGACTCGATGCGCCGGGAGAAACGCCACCCCACCCTCGAAGACGGCGCCACAATCGGCGCGAACTCGACGCTCATCGGCGACATCGTCGTCGGCGAGAACGCCACCGTTGGCGCCGGCAGCGTCGTCGTCGAGGACGTCCCCCCCGATATGACCGTCGCCGGGTCGCCGGCCGAACCCGTCGACGGAACCGGTAGTGCCCGCGCGAACTCCGAGGACGCCCTCGAGTGCGAGTAAGCTTTTACCGTCGAGTGCCTCCCGAATACCGTGACTTCGCCGTACGAAACCCTCCGAGAGGATAGCTATCTCGGCCCGCTGGTCGACCGGCACGGCCACCTCGGACTCGACCCGGCCGACGACATGTTCGAGCGGTTGGTCGTCTCGATCCTCCGCCAGCAGGTGTCGATGGCGTCGGCCGCGGCGACCCGCGAACGCCTGTTCGAGGCCGTCGAGGTGACCCCCGACGGCATCCTCGCCGCAGACCCGGAGACGCTCCGAAACGTCGGTCTTTCCCGACAGAAGACGGGCTACGTCCGCAACGTCGCCGAGGCGTTCCGTGACGATCTCAGCAAGGGCTACTTCGAGGAACTGAGTGACAAGGCGGTCGTCGACGAACTGACGGAAATCAAGGGCGTCGGCGAGTGGACCGCCCACATGCAGCTGCTCTTTGCGCTAGGGCGCCCCGACGTGTTCCCAGTCGGCGACCTCGGCATCCGGAAGGGGATGCGGAACCTCTACGACGAGGACCTGACCCGGGCGGAGATGGTCGAGGAAGCCGAGCGGTGGGCACCGTATCGGAGCTACGCGAGCCTCTATCTGTGGCGCGTCGAGGAGGACATCGCCGATTCGGTCGCGGAAGTCGTCGGCGAATAGTGGCTATTCGAACCGTCCCCGAGGTACTCACCGGCGAGTTCGATGCGGCGGTCCCGGACGTGAAAACCGTCGTCGACCTCTCGTAGGCACAATCGATTTACCGCCGCCTCCCGGCCACCCGATATGGTCGACGCTTCCCTCGTCATCGCGGTCCTGGCCCTGTTGACAGGTTTCATCACCGGCGCCGTCTTCTCGTTTGCCGGCGTCCCCATCCCGGCTCCGCCCTCCATCGCGGGCGTGCTCGGCATCGTCGGCATCTATCTGGGCTACAAAGTGGTCGAATACCTCGACGTCGGCTACGACCTGCTTGGCACGTTCGGTCTGTAGGGAACGGAAGACCGATACGGGACGGTGCTCTACCGAGTTGTATGACCGACGAATTAGACGTGTATCTGGTGACCGACGAGGGCCTGTCGGCGGGTCGCTCGACGGTCGAGATCGTCGAGGCCGCCATCCGCGGCGGCGTCGATATCGTCCAGTTGCGCGAGAAATCCGCCAGCGCGAACGAGCGCTACGAACTCGGCCGTGAACTCCGAGTGCTGACCCGTGAGGCCGGCGTGCCGCTCATCGTCAACGACCGCGTGGACCTCGCGGCCGCCCTCGATGCCGACGGCGTCCATCTCGGTGACGACGACCTGCCAGTTTCGGTCGCCCGCGAACAGTTGGGCGAGGCGGCCATCATCGGCCGCTCCGTCTCGACGCCCGAGGCCGCCCGGCGGGCCGAGGAAGCCGGCGCCGATTACCTCGGCGTCGGTGCGGTCTTCGCGACGGATTCGAAGGACGACGTGTCGCCCGAACAGCAGGGCATCGGCCTCGACCGAATTCGCGCGGTTCGTGAGGCGACGGACCTGCCCTTCGTCGGCATCGGCGGCGTCACACCCCACAACGCCACCGACGTCGTCGAGGCTGGTGCCGATGGCGTCGCCGTTATCTCGGCGGTCACGGGTGCCGACGAGCCCGAGGTGGCGACGCGGGCGCTCGGCAAAGCAGTTCGAAGTCCGGAGGTGGCGGCCGATGACTGAGCCGTCGGTCGACTGTTCGGCGGCACTGGCGGCAGTCGAGCAGGCCGGTCCGTTGGTCAACTCCGTGACGAACAACGTGACGGTCAACGACGTGGCCAATATCACCCTCCATTGGGGTGGCCTCCCCGTCATGTCCGACGACGAGCGGGAAGTCGGCGAGATGGTCTCGACAGCGCAGGCCTGCCTGCTCAACATGGGGACCGTCGACGAAGATGGAGAACAGGCGATGCTGACGGCGGGTGCGGCCGCAAACGAGAGCGGGATTCCGCTGGTCGTGGACCCGGTCGGCGTCGGCGCGACCTCGGTCCGGACGGCCGTCGCCGAGCGACTCGTCACCGACCTCGACGTGACGGTTCTGAAGGGTAACTACGCCGAGATTACGGCACTGGTCGGTGAGGATGCCGACGTCAGGGGCGTCGAATCGGTCGGCGAATACAGCGACATCGCCGAAACCGCCGTCGCCTGCGCTCGCGAATACGACACCGTCGTGGTCGCATCGGGTGAGACGGACATCGTCGCCACCGGCGAGGCGGCCTACGAGGTGTCGGTCGGTCATCCCCTGATGGGGCAGATCGTCGGCACGGGGTGTATGCTCGGCGTCACCCTCGCCACGTTCGGCGGTGGCCTCGGCGTCGACCGCCCGCTCGAAACCGCCCTCGCCGGGACGGCCTGCTTCGGTCTCGCCGGCGAACGGGCCGCAGAGGAAGGCGAGTACAACGGCCCCGCGAGTTACAAGACGGCCTTCCTCGATACGGTCGCCAACATGGGTGCGGCGAACGCGCCGGTCGCCGACGAGCGAATCGAGCAGGTGCTTTCGGCGTAGCCACAACTGGCTGAGGTTTAATTGAAACAGCATCCGCGAGGGCGGGTTCGAAGAATCCGCCCGAAGCGGTTCACCGCGCGACCGGTGGGAGCGCGGGACCAAGGCCCGACCGGAGGTCCCGCGAGGGAAGCGAGCGGGAGCGTTGGAAGACGAACGAAGTGAGTCTTCCTGAGGGAGGGCCGCCGTGTCTTTTTCATCGAAGCTTTTGCCGGCGCGGGTTGCGGGCTACGCCCGCAACCGCATGACGTGGCGGCTTCGCCGCCACGCTCGCGAAGCGCGCCGTGCAAAAAGTTCGTGGCTTCAGAAAGCGTCAGTCGAGACGTCGACGTCCGCGTGGAGACTCTCTTTTACGGAGTCGTGAACGTGGCAGATGTCCTCGCCGAGTTCGAGAACGTCGTCTACCTCGTCGTCGCTGAGATCGGCTTCGATCTGCATGTGGAAGCGAATCGCGGTGAGGTCGTCGTCGTCGTTGACGTCGGCCTCGGCTTCGGTTTCGACCTTGCCGAGGTCGATGTCGAGTTCGTTCGAGGCGCCGGCACGGCAGGCGAACGTGAAGCAGGAGGCGTAGTCGGCGACGAGGACCTGATTGGGGCTCGGCCCCTCCTGTTCGGTCGCGTCGATGCTGAGTTCGAAATCGCCGGCACGGCTCAGGGCGTGATACTTCTCTTCGTTGACGGTGGTCGTGTTTATATCGGCCATAACAATCGACTGGTCGGACGGCATGTATAAAAAGGTAGGTCGCTCGTGGCCGGTCCGGTTATTGGTCTAGGGTGAACGTTTCCTCGCCGTCGAGGATGACGGCCTCCGTCTTGGTACCGGTGGCCTTCAGTTCGCGTTCGAAGTCGCTCGGGTCGAGTTCGATTGGCGGGAACGTGTCGTAGTGCATCGGACAGGCGTAGTCGGCGTCGAGCCAGTCGGCGGCGATGGCGGCCTGTGTCGGTCCCATCGTGAAGTGGTCGCCGGCCGGCAGCGCGGCGAAGTCGGGTTCGAGGAACGGCCCGATGACGTCGCGCATCTCGGTCAGGAGGCTGGTGTCGCCGGCGTGGTAGAAGGCGGTGTTGTCGGGGTCGGCCTCCTGGGTCGGCTTCTTCTCGCTAACCACGAATCCGGCGGGGACGCCCGCGGAGGCGCCGTAGTCCGTCTCGATGCCGTTGGTGTGGGCGGCCTGGGTCATCGTCACCCATGCGTCGCCGCACTCGACGGTGCCGCCGATGTTCATTCCCATCCCCCCGACGGCGTCGTAGTCGCCGAAGTTATCCTCGACGTAGGCGACCAGTTCCGGCACCGCGACGAGGCCGGCGCCCTCGTAGCGGTCGACATCGCCGATGTGGTCGGCGTGGCCGTGGGTAAGCAGGACGTAGTCCGGATCGAGTTCCTCGGGGTCCGTGTCCGTCTTCGGGTTGTCGAAGAACGGGTCGATGAGCAGGTCGGTGTCTTCGAGGCTCACGTGCCACGTCGAATGACCGTACCAGGTAAGATCCATAGCGGGTTGGACTACTCACGAAACCCTAATAAGCGTAGGTGGATATCGGCATTGCGTAACTGACACGATACCGCCGAGTCGAGGGAGTTAGGGCAGTCGCGGTGTTCGGTCCGATATGGACGTTCGGCGCGTCGAAACGGAGGCGGAACTGGCGGATGCACTCGCGGTCCGCCGCGAGGTGTTCATCGAGGAGCAGGGCGTCCCGGAGGACCTCGAAATCGACGGCAAGGACGAGGCAGCTATCGGGTTCGTGGCCTATTCGGACGGCGACCCCGTCGGAGCGGCCCGCATTCGGGACTACGACGATTCGACTGCGAAGGTCGAACGTGTCGCGGTCGTCGAATCCGAGCGGGAAACCGGACTCGGCCGAAAGATCATGGCCGTCGTCGAGGACACCGCGCGGGCGGAAGGCTACGAGGAGATCGTCTTGCACGCCCAAGCGCCCGTCATCGGCTTCTACGAGCGACTCGGCTACGAGATAACGAGCGAGGAGTTCGACGAGGCGGGCATCCCGCATCGGGAGATGCGGAAATCGCTCGCAGAACGTGCGTGAAACCGGACGACGTGCGGCGGGGCCTTTTAGGGGCGGACGGACGATATCGGTCCTGTGACACGACTCGTCGTTGCAGTCGGCGGCAACGCGCTGGCTGCTGACGGGACTTTCGAGGCACAGCGCCGGAGGGTCGCGGCGACGGCGGAATCGCTCGCCGGAGCGGCCGACGAGGACGACGCGTTGGTCCTCACCCACGGCAACGGCCCGCAGGTCGGCAACAAACTGCTGGAGGTCGAGGCCGCCGACACGCCCGACCGCCCGCTGGATGTCCTCGTCGCGGAGACACAGGCGAGTCTGGGGAGCCTGCTCGGCCGAGCGCTGGACGCCCGCCTCGACCGCCCGGTGTCGACGCTCGTGACCCGAGCGGTCGTCGACCCCGAGGACGCGGCCTTCGAGAACCCGACCAAGCCGATCGGGCCGTGGTACACCGAGAAAGAAGCCGCAAACAAGCCGTTCGGGACGAAGGACGTGGGAGAAGGCGACCGCTCGTATCGGCGTGTCGTTCCCTCACCCGAGCCGATCGACGTGCCCGAAACCGGCGCTGTCGACGCGTTACTCGAAGCCGGCGAGGCCGTCATCTGCGGCGGTGGGGGTGGGATTCCGGTCGCACCGGACGACGACGGTTCCGAGAGTATCGCGGCGGTCATCGACAAGGATTACACCGCGAGTCTGATTGCCGATTCGGTCGACGCCGACCGCCTCGTTTTCCTGACGGACGTGCCCTGTGTGTATCTGAACTACGGCACCGACGACCAGCAGACTCTCGAATCGCTGACCCCTGCGGAGGCACGGGAACATCTCGATGCGGGCGAGTTCGGCGAGGGGTCGATGGCACCGAAGATGGCGGCCTGTGCTCGCTTTGCGGAGTCCGGCGGCGAGGCGATTATCGCCAGTATCGACGACCCCGGGGCGGCGCTTCACGGTCGGACCGGAACCACGGTTCGGCCGGACCGTTAGAACAACTCGTCGTCGTAGGTGTCGAGGAACGTCCCGAAATCGCCGTCGTGGAAGTCGACGCGGTAGTGTGCGCGCACGATCGGAATATCTACGTCGATGACGCTTCCGAGGTCATGGGGCGTGCCGGCGACGACACAGTCGGCGTCGACGTTCTCGATGGTCGCTTCGAGGTCGGCGACCTGCTGGTCGGAGTAGCCGACCGCCGGCAGGAGGTCTTCGAGGTGTGGGTAGTTTGCCAGCGTGTCGGCGACGGTGCCGACCGCATGGGGTCGGGGATCGACCAACGCCGCCGCACCGTACGTCTTGGCGGCGATGGTGCCGGCGCCGTAGTCGGCGTTCCCATGGGTGAGTGTGGGGCCGTCCTCGACGACCAGCACGCGTGTGCCCTCGATGCGCTCGGGGCCGTCGACGGTGACGACCGAATCGGCGTGCCAGTAGTCGGCGTCGGTGTGTTCGCGGACGGTCTGCTCGACCCGCTCGATGGCCTCCCGGTCGGCGCTATTTTCCTTGTTCGAGACGACGACGTCCGCGCGCCGGAGATTGGTCTCTCCGGGATGATATCCCGTCGTGTCGTCGGGACGGAGCGGGTCCACGAGGACGACGAGGAGGTCCGGTTTCGCGAAGGCGAGTTCGTTGTTGCCGCCGTCCCAGACTATCACGTCGGCCTCGTCGCTTGCGGCGTCGAAAACGTCGGCGTAGTCGACGCCCGCGTAGACGACGTGGCCGCGCTCGATGTGCTGTTCGAACTCCTCGCGTTCCTCGATGGTGACGTCTTCGAGGTCCTCGTGGGTGGCGAACCGCTGGACGCGGCGCTCCGTGAGATTCCCGTAAGGCATCGGCTCGCGAACGACGGCCACGTCGTAGCCCCGGCCGTCGAGTTCGGCAGCGAGGCCACGGGAGACCTGCGATTTGCCGCATCCCGTGCGGACGGCGTTGACCGCCAGTACGGGCACATCGACGGAGAGTTGTATCGAGTCGGGTCCGAGAAGCCGGAAGTCGGCACCCGCGGCCTCGGCGCGGGAGGCCAACCGCATGACGTGTTCGAAGGAGACGTCGGAGTAGGAGAAGACGACCTGGTCGACGTCGTGTTCCCGAACCAGGTCTTCGAGGCGTGCCTCGGGTTCGATAGGGATGCCGTCGGGGTATCCCTCGCCGGACAGCGAGGCCGGGTACCGTTCGTTCGTGGCTTCGAGTTCGCCGAGGTTCTGCCCCGGCGCCTGCGTGAAGGCGACCACTTCAACGTCTTCGCGTCCGCGAAAGACGGTGTTGAAATCGTGGTAATCGCGTCCGGCCGCACCGACGATGAGTACGCGCATGGCTACGAATGTCGATGTGCTCGCGCAAAAAGGTCCGGTCGGTGCGTGGCTGAGGACGCTACTCCCACGGGGTGGCTTCGCCCTCGGCGATCTCGAAGAGATCCTCGTAGTCGTCCGGCAGTTGGGCCTGCAAATCATCGATCTCGCCGCCGGGGACGACGTCGGCCAGCAGGTCGATGATAGCCTGCGCGTAGAAGGCGGCGTCGCCCTCGTCGACTTCGGCGCGGTCGGCCACGCGGGAGACGAACTCGTCGTAGTCGAACCGCTGGCCGTGGTCGGCATCCAGCAGGTAGTAGTCGATCTCCATCGGCAGCGGGGCGGCGAGGTCGGTGGCTTCGCCCTCTTGCAGGCGTTCGCCGATGGCCGAAAGCACCGCGCGAGTGGCGCGGACGGCTTCGCCTTGCGTGCCGAGTTCGAGACGGTGCTGTACTTCGCCGGTGAATTCGCTGTATTCCATGATTATCGTGTTATGAATGGTTGGTTGCGGCGCTCGACGACTCGGTGAAACGTCTCACTCGGCGGCGTCTCGAAGGACCTCCAGATCCCGATTGCTCCGAGCGAACTCCGAGAGCGGCCGCCGCTCCCCGCAGTCCGGGCAGTCGAAGGATTCTTTCGGGTCAGGAAGCTCCGATAGCGATTCCTCCCAGTGTTTTTCGCACTCGGGACAGGCTAACTCGACGAATGCTTCCATACGGTTAATCGTGCGCCCGGTCAACACAAAAAAGACGTGGGCGATTCTACAGATGTGGGACCATCGCGTCGATGAACGCCCGTTGATTCGGCGACGACGAGAGGAACTCGATTTCGTCGAATCCAGCCTGCTCGTGGCGATCTCGGACCGCCAGCAGGTCCTCGATGTCCGTCGTGATGAGCCCCCACTCGTCCATCTCCGAGAGCGGAACCTCTCGGCCCTGTCGTTCGATTTCCCGGGGGTCGTAGTCGCCCTCCGAGAAGTCGACGGCTACGGTTCCTCGCCAGAAGCCGGCGGCTTCGCGGCAGGCTGCCTCGTCGTCGCCATACGAAACGAGGAACTGCCGGATGCGGTCGATGTCGTCGGGGTCCCGGCCGGCCTCGCGTGCGCCGCGTTCCAGCGCGGGTACGAGTTCCTCCTCGTAGGTGTCGATATCCACGAGCGTGAGGAAGCCGTCGGCGTACTTCCCGGCGACTTCGGCCGTGTTCGGGCCGTTGCCGGCGACGTACAGCGGCACGCGCTCGTCGGGTAACGTGTAGAGGCGCGCACTATCGAGGTCCCAGTAGTGGCCGTCGTAGTTGTGGAAGCCGCCGTCCCACAGGCGGGTGATGATCTCACAGGCGTCTTCGAGGCGCGCCTTCCGCTCGGGATACTCCGGCCACTCGTAGCCCAGCGGCCGTTCGTTCATCGCCTCTCCCGTCGCCAGCGTGACGAACGGCCGGCCGGGGTACATCGCCCCGAGGGTGGCGAAGACCTGTGCGATGAGGCCCGGATGGTACCGGCCGATTGGTGGGGTGACGCCGGTACCGAACCGGATGGTGTCGGTGCGTTCGAGGGCGGCGCCCAGCCACGGCCACGCGGCGCCGCAGTGGGCCTCGGTGTGCCACCACGGGTGGAAGTGGTCGCTGGTCCAGATCGAATCGAAACCGGCGTCCTCGGCGGCCGTGGCGTGGTCCAGCAGCGTCGTCGGCGCGTGCTGTTCGTGGGCGGTAAAGAGGCCGGTGCGCATACGACCCTGTTCTCGGCCGGAGGACAAAAGACTGGGGAGCGGTCCGTTTCGTGAACGCTTAAGCGGCGGCCCTCCAACGCGGGCGTATGCGACGAGTTCGATTCCGCGATTCCCACGGCGACGTTCGCCACGGGGCCCTGGAGGACGAGGAGATTCGCGCATTCCCGACCGACGGCGAGCGCGTGACTGCCGACGAGGAGTACTTCGATCTCAGCGAGGTCGAGGTCCTCCCGCCGACCGACCCCTCGAAGATCGTCTGTGTCGGTCTGAATTACGCCGACCACGCCGAAGAGCAGGGCAAAGAGGTCCCCGACCGTCCCCTGCTCTTCCTCAAGACGCCGAACACCGTCGCCAGCCACGGCCAGACAGTCGAACTCCCGGAAGGCAAGGAACGTCTCGACTACGAGGCCGAACTCGGCGTCGTCATCGGCGAGGAGTGTAGCGACGTCTCCGAAGCGGAAGCAAACGACGTCATCGCCGGGTTCACCTGCGTCAACGACATCTCCAATCGAGACGACCAGGACGTCGAGACCAACTGGGTCCGCGGAAAGGCCTTCGACGACGCGGCGCCCATCGGGCCGGTCGTGGCATCGCCCGACGAGGTGCCGATGGACGCCTCGGTGCAGTGTCGGGTCAACGGCGAACTCCGACAGGACTCCTCCCGCGAGCAGTTCATCTTCAGCGTCCCCGAACTGGTCGCAGAGATCACGAACTACATCACGCTGGAGCCGGGCGACGTGATCTCGACCGGCACCCCGGAAGGTGTCGGCCCGCTCTCGGACGGCGACACCGTTGAGGTCGAAGTCGAGGGCGTCGGCACCCTGCGGAACGAGGTCCACATCCCCTGATGTACTACTGGTTTCGGCCCTCGGTACATTTCTGCGAGGCGGCGGACGCCGAGCGGACGCTCTGTGGGGCCGAAATCACGGGGCTGTCGCCGACGATTCGACCGATTCCCGAGGACACCGACCCCGAGGCACTGTTCGCCGACCGCGACGCCCACGTCTGTGGGAACTGTCTGCGAATCCTGACCGAAGGTGAATGACGGTTTGATTTAAAAGGGAAGGCCGTACCGTCCAGCGACACCGAGGAGGCCGGCGACGACGAGGAGACCCACAGCGAGGACGGTACCGGCGAGATAGAAGGGCCGGGCGGCGCGTGCGGGTTCACGGATCTTGTTCTCGTCGACGCCGCGCTGGGCTTTCGCGCTCCCGATCTCGACGACCGCCGCGAGGCCGAGCCACAGTGCCAGCATCGCGAGAACGAGGTAGCCGCCCCCGCTGCCGGTCAGGCTCTCGACGGTATAGAGCGTGCCGGCAAGGTGGCCGCCGGTGATGAAGAGCAAGGCCGCACTCCCGCGGGTGACCCACTGGAGTTTCGAGACGATACTGCCGAAGGCGTCCGGCGAGAGGTCGCCGCCCATCGCCAGCGGGAGAACCGCCACGGCGACGAACAGGACCGACCCGGTCCACAGCGCCGCGAAGGCGCTGTGTACGATATACATCACTGTATCCAGAACCATATCCAGGTTAGCGGGCGCCGCCGTCTTATAAACCAGCGAAGCGGCAGGCTCTCGGATGGCGTCCGTCGGTGGGGTTTTGCCGGACCGCTTCGAGGGTTCCAGCATGAACCTTCGCGAGGCCTTCGACCCGGAGGGTATCGTCGCGGTCGTCGGTGCGGGGGGAAAGAAGTCGACGTTGTACGCGCTCGCGGTCGAATGCGAGCGTGCAGTCGTTACGACGACGGTCCGAATCCCGCCGTTCGACGGCCACGTCGAACGCTTGGAGATCACCGATGACCCCGTCTCCGTCCTTGAAGACAACGACGAATGGCCGCTCGGGCTAGTTCCGGGCCGCGATGGCGACCGGGAACGTTATCTCGGCTACGACAACGCCACTGTCGACGCGATGGCCGAAGCGACCGACGTGCCCCTACTGACGAAAGCAGACGGCGCGCGCACGCGGTGGCTGAAAGCACCGAAGGAGGATGAACCGCAGATTCCGGAGACGGCGAGCGTGGTCGTCCCCGTCGCCAGCGTGAAATCGGTCGGCGAAGCCCTCGCCGAGGAACACGTCCACCGACCAGAGCGGGTCGCCGCGATTACGGACTGCGAACTCGGCGAGGAGATTCGACCCGAAGACGTCGTTACCGTCCTCACCCACGAGAACGGCGGCCTGAAGGACGTTCCAGACGACGCTCGCGTAATCGCGCTTTTGAACATGGTCGACGACAGCGACCTCGAGGCGACTGCCCGCGATATCGCCGACGAGGTGCTCGCTCACCCGCGAATCGACCGGGTCGTTCTCGGGCGGATGGACCTACGGAAGGTCGTCGACGTGATGGAATAGATCGTCGGTCGCTACGTTTCGCGTAGTTCGAAGGTCGCCTCGACGCTCGCGGTCACCTCGACGGGGTCGGGCTCGAACCCGTCGCTTCCTGCGGCCAGCGCATCGTCGACGATGCTCTCGAAGCCGTCCGACCCGTCCGTCGTCGCCGCGTCGAGTAACTCGCCGACGTCGAGGTTCTCGGTCGCGGCGATGGCTTCGGCGGCCGCGCGCGCCTCGGTCATCGCCTCTCCGAGAGCCTCACGACGTAGTTCCGCCTGGGTTCCCTCGCTCACCGTGAAGAAGACGTCTCGGATGCCCGTCCCCGACGTGGCGTCGGTGACCGTCGTCACGACATCGCCAGCGGTTTCGGGCCGGCAGTCGACGGTCAGCTCCACCAGCGCGCGGTGGTCCGGGTCGTTTTCGTTCACGCCGAAGGCGTCGTCCTGGTTCTCGATCTGCGCACTCGTCGTTCGGATATCCTCGGCATCGATGCCCTCGTTTTGCAGTGCGTCACGGACCATGGCCTCGGCGTCCCGTGCCCGGTCCCGGGCGTGTGTTGCGCTGTCGGCCCGCCCCTCGACCCACACTTCGACCGCGGCGAACGTCGTCGCCGCGGTCGCACGCCCCTCACCGTCGACCGTCACTGTTCGGTCCATGAGTTGTAGTGACACGCACCGTGTATAATTCCTTGTCAGACACCTACTCAGAATTCCTCGACGTGCGGTCTGAGATCGAGTTCGAGCGTCCACGCCGAGCGGTCCTGTTCGACGAGATGCCAGTAACTGTCGGCGATGGCATCGGGGTCGAGGTACTCCTCGGAGTCGTCCCGCTCGCCGCCCGGCGGCAAGATCCCGCCGTCGATAACGACGTGAGCGACGTGGACGCCCGCCGGTCCCAACTCGCGGGCCATCGATTCGGCCAATCCCCGGCAGGCGAACTTGGCGGCGCTGAAGCCGACCGCGCCCTCCCGGCCCCGGACCGACGTCGTCGCGCCAGTGAAGAGTACGGTACCACCCTCGCCGCCGACCATATCCGAGACGGCCTCCCGCGAGCAACGCAGGGCGGCTTCGGGTCCGACTGCCAGCGCCCGACGGAAGTCCTCGGGGTCCTGGTCCAGCAGGCCGTCCCACGACGCTGCGCTGGCGTGGTTGACGAGGATGTCGACCGCGCCGAAGTGCTCGCGAACCTCTTCGAATGCCACCTCTATCTCCGCACTATCGGCGAGGTTCGTCGGAATCGCCGCCGCGTCGCCCGGCGTTTCCGACCGGAGTTGTTCGGCGAGGCCGTCGAGATACGGCTCCGAGCGTGCCAGCAGAGCGACCGAACAGCCCTCCTCGGCGAATCGTTCGGCGATCGACTCTCCCAGCCCCGGTCCGACGCCCGCGATGACTGCCGTTCGTGACATGAGAGAGCCATCGGACGCCAGCGCCAAGAAATGCCACCTGTGAGTTCTATCTTATAATTGCTCGACCGCCGATCGGTCCGGCGGCCTCACAACTGCTCGGCCGCCCACGCCAGATCCTCGGGGGTGTCCACGCTCTCGAAACTGTCCAGCGAGCCGTGTTCGACGAGGTCGGCGCGCTCGACGACATCGTAATCAAGCGAGAACAGGGGCTCGATGATGCGTGTGTCTTCCTCCTGAAGCGCCTCGGTACAGGCGTCGGCCATCGGCTCGGGGCGATAGACGGCGTGGAGCGGTTCGAACCAGTCACCGGGCCGAGGCACGGCGGCGTCGTGGCCGTCCGCTCGCTCGAAAAGGTACGCGAAGAGGTCGGGGTCCAGAAGCGGCATATCGGCGGCAGCGATGGCGGCGTAGTCGGTTTCGGCGGCGCGGAGTCCTTCCGCGATACCGGCGACCGGCCCGCGGTCGGGTTCCTCATCGATGGCAAAGGTGAGATCGAAGTCCGAGAGGGCCTCCGCGACGGCCTCTCGCTGGTCCTCCCGGCAGTTGACCACGAGTTTCTCGGTCGCTTCGAGCAGGCGCTCCGCGGTGTGTCTGATGACGGGTTTGCCGTTCAGGTCGGCGACCGTCTTGTCCGTGCCGCCGAACCGGACCGACCGCCCGCCGCCGACGATGACGCCCGTTCTTGCTCCGTTCGTCATTATGTGGTTCTTGGTTCGGCTTCAATTATAAATGCTCGATGGGAAGCCGGGAGAGTCCCCGAATTGAGTCAGCCTTTCAGTCGTCGGTTCGCGCGGCGGCGTCCTGATGTCGTCGTGATTCCTCAATAGGTGAAACGCGAACGCTCGCGACCTTGTATTCGGGAATCCCGCTCGTGGGGTCGTAGTACTCGCCGGTCAACTCGTTTGCGGCACCGTCGACGAAGTGCATCGGCACGAAGACGACGCCCTTGCCGGGTCGGTCGGTCACCTGCGCGCGAACCTCGATGCTTCCACGAGCCGAATCCACGCGGACGTACTGCCCATCGGAAATCCCGAGGTCGGCGGCCGTCTCGGGATGGACCTCGACGAAACTCTCGCCGACGTGGTCCGTGAGGGCGTCGACACGCCGGGTCAGCGTCCCGGTGTGGAAGTGATACAGCACGCGTCCGGTCGTCAGCGTGAGTGGGTACTCCTCGTCGGGTAGTTCGCCGGGTTCGCCCATGTCGGCGGGGACGAACCGGGCCTTGCCGTCCGCGAAGTTGAAGCCGTCCTCGTAGAGGAACCTGGTGCCGGGATCCTCGGCGTCGGTGCAGGGCCATTGCAGGCCGCCCTCGCGTTCGAGTCGGTCGTGGCTGATGCCGCCGTAGATTGGGGCGACTTCGGCGATCTCGTCCATGATCTCGGCCGGGTCGTCGTAGTCCCAGTCGGCACCCATCCGGTTGGCGAGTTGCTGAACGACGCGCCAGTCCGGGCGGGCATCGCCCGACGTGTCGACGACGGGATTCACCTTCTGCACACGGCGTTCGGTGTTGGTGAAGGTGCCAGACTTCTCGGCGAAGGAAGCGGCGGGAAGCACCACGTCGGCATACTCGGTCGTTTCAGTCGGGAAGATATCGAGGACAGCGAGGAAATCCAGTTTGTCGAGGGCCTCCTCGGCGTGACTGATGTCGGGTTCGGACATCGCGGGGTTCTCGCCCATGACGAACAGGCCGCGGACGTCGTCGTTGTGGATGGCTTCGAAGACCTCAGTTACTTTGAGGCCGACCTGCTCGGGTGGACGGACGCCCCAGACGTCCTCGTAGCGGTCGACGGTCTCGGGGTCGGTCACGTCGCCGTAGCCCGGGAGTTTGTTGGGGAGCGTGCCCATGTCGCCGCCCCCGCCCTGAACGTTGTTGTGGCCGCGGAACGGGGAGAGGCCGGCGTTTGGCTTGCCGACGTTGCCCGTCAGCAGCGCGAGATTCGCCATCGCGAGGACGTTGTTCGTCCCGTGGCTGTGCTGGGTGAGGCCCATCGCCCACCCGAAGACGACGGAGTCTGCCTCGGCGATGGTTTCGGCGGCCTGCTTGAGGTCCTCGGGCGCGATGCCCGTGAGTCGCTCTACCTCCTCGGGGGTGAACGGGTCGACCTTCTCCCGTAACTCCTCGAAGTTGTGGACGTGCTCGTCGACGAACTCGGCATCGTAGAGGTCTTCTTCGATGAGATACCGCGCCATGCCGTTCATCCACGCCACGTCGTAGCCGGGGTTCGACCGGAGGTACTGGTCGGCGTGTTCGGCGACGCCGACCTTCCGGGGGTCGACGACGACGAGGTCGGCGCCGTCCCGGACGTTGCGTTTGATTTTCGTCGCCAGTACGGGATGGGACTCGGTCGTGTTCGTCCCCGACAGCAGGTAGGCGTCGGCGTTGGCCACGTCGTCGATGCTGTTGGACATCGCGCCGTAGCCGACCGACTGCAGGAGGGCGGCGACCGTCGAGGAGTGACAGAGACGCGCGCAGTTGTCGACGTTCGGCGTCTCCAGCACCGTCCGTGCGAACTTCTGGAGGAGGTAGTCGTCCTCGTTGGTACACTTCGAGGAGGCGAAAGCGGCGACCGAATCGGGACCACCCTCCTCGCGTATCTCGCCCAACTCCGAGGCGATTCGCTCCAGGGCTTCGTCCCACGATGCTTCGCGCAACTCGCCGTTCTCGCGAATCTGGGGCGATTCGAGGCGGTCCTCACGGTCGACGAAGCCGTAGCCGAACTTGCCCTTCACGCAGGTCGAGAAGTCGTTGGCCGGGGCGGCGTCGGGGTCGGTCGCGCGCACGCCGAGGACCTCGTCGTCCTTCGAGTGGACGTCGAACCGACAGCCGACGGCACAGTAGCCGCAGGTGGTGTCTGTCACGTCCATCTGCTTCATCCGAGCGTCGCCGACGCGTTTCGCGATGCCGAAGAGGATTCCCTCAGAGAATACCTCGGCGGCGATATCCTCGGCGACGTGCTCGCCGGCTTTCACCGCGCGGTCGCCGACCGCTTTCGCGCCGGATTTCGCCTTCCGTTTGGCGCGGTCCATGAAACCAGCGACGCCGGATCGGGCGGCCTCACCGCGAGCGGGTTCGTCGCTTTCGGGGATGCTCTTCGTGCCCCGGTCGTCCCGCTCCAGCACCTCGCCGACGGAATTGCGCTGGGTGAAGCCGGGGAACGGCAGCGTCGTCGCGTCGACCAGTCCCTCCTCGACCAGACTGCCGGTCGGACAGACCGTCGCACAATGGCCGCAGGTGACGCAGGTCGAATCGGCCATCGTCTCCGCGCCGGTCTGGAAGCCAATGTGGGCGTCCTCGCCCGTTCCCTCGACGCGGAGGACGCCTTCCACCTGCACGTCGTTGCAGGCTTCGACGCATCGGTTGCACATGATGCACTTGTTGCGGTCGATGTGGATCGGTGAGGAGGCGTCGAGGGGATCGTACTCGCTTCGGTCGTCGAGGACACCGTATCGTGGGTGTGTGACACCCTCCTCGATGGACGTATCCTGCAGTTCACACCGGCCGTTCTTTCCACAGGTCGTACACCGGAGGTTGTGGTTCGAGAGGACGAGGTCGAGGTTGACGCTCCGGGCCTCTTCGGCGTCGGGCGCGTCCGTCTCGACTGTCAGGCCGTCCTCGACCGGCGTCGAGCAGGAGGCCACGAGGCCGTCGTCGGTTTCGACGACGCAGGTCCGGCAGGTCGACCGCGGGCCGATCTCCTCGGCGGCCTCGGTATCCCTGTCGTAGTGACACAGCGCGGCGACGTCGCTGCCGGCGGCCTCGACGGCATCGAGCAGGGAGGCATCCGCCGGGACGACGACGGTTTCGCCGTCGACGGTGAGGGTCACCGGTTCGTCGTCGTTGGAGGCCACCCTCTCCGGTCGCGGCGGGTCATTGGCAGTCCCCGTTCGGAAGTCCTCGGTCAGCGGCGTCGACGGCCGTGGGTCCTCGATGTCGGGGACGCCGGGGGTCGGTTCGTCCGCCGCGGAGTCGTCGGCGCTCATTGCATCCCTCCGCAGGCGCCGGCGGGACACCGGCCCTTGGCGTGGGCGCGAAACTCGCTTTCGAACTCCGAGAGCGCGGTCCGGACGGGTCGGGCCGCCCTCTCGCCGAATGCACAGAGACTCGTGGTTCGCATCGTTCGAGCCAACTCCCGGATGTCACCGGCATCGAAGGCTCCATCGTAGACGGCACGCAGGGATTCGTGGAGCTGTTTCGAGCCCTCGCGGCAGGGTACGCACCGTCCGCAGTTCTCCTCGCGGGCGAAGGCCGCCCGCTCTCCAACGGTTGCGACGATACAGCGGTCGGTGCTCAGTACCTCGATTGCACCCTCGGTTCCGAGGCCGGCGCCCGTCATCGCCGGCGCGCTCGCGGGTGTGTCGAGATTCCGGGTCAGGCCGCCGAATCGTCCACCGACGGCGTAGCGGGCCGAATCGGGCGTTTCGACGGCATCCAGCGCGCGCGAAAGCGGGGCGTCGGTCGCCAGCTCGACGGTCGCGGATTCGGGCACGTCCCCGCTGACCGTCACGAGACGGGTGCCGGGGTCGGCCGCCTCGGCGTCGAAGGCGTCGGGGTTCCGCCACAGTTCCGCGAGTTGCAGGAGCGTCCGCGGCGTGTGCACGAGGGTGGGCCGGCTGTAGAGGCCCCATTCCTCCGGGCCCGGCGGGCGGCGGCGTGCCTCGATGCGGTCGTTGCCCTCCAGGGCCTCCAGCGCCATCGTCGGTTCGCCGACCCGGAACGACGAGTCGGCGCGGGCGAGTTGCCACTCGCCGACGGCTTCGAGTCGGTCCGCGAGCAGGTCGTCTTCGGCAGGTGCGAAAGCGACGACGTCCTCGGCGCCGACGATTTCGGCGACGGCCTCGGCGGCGTCCCAGATGCGGCCGGGCGCCGAAACGCCACAGAGGCGGTCCGCGTCCGTTTCGGGGTCGGCGTCGTTCGCGTGGACGACGAGGACCGGATCGCCGTCGGCGTCTCGGGTTCGGTTCCAGTACTCGGCGAGCGGTTCGTCGCTGGCGACGTCGGCGCGCCCCCGTCCCCGGAGGCCGACGCGTTCGACCGTCGCCAGCGCGCTTTCGGGGCCCTCGTGTACCTGAAATGCGACCGGGTTCGGAGTCGCGTCGGGTGGGTGCCAACCGAAGCCCTCCAGCACGCGCGCTGTGCCGACAGCGAGCGGCCCCGTCTCGGGGGTCGGCGGTTCCTCCCCGACCGCGATAGCTTCGGCCTCGCCAGTCAGTAGTCGGTCCTCCTCGGCGGCCAGAACGATACGCTCGATTGTGGTCTCGGTGACGGCACCGTAGAGTGCCGTTCGGCCGTCGACGGTGGCGTAGACGTGCGGCCCGCCGGGCGCACCGGTCGGCCCGGTTTCGAGCACGCGCGTCCGGTCGGCGTGCTGGTGCGCGACCGCGAGCACGTCGGCGTCCCGGCCCGCTCCGTTGCCGACCGCGACCCGAACGGTCGGCGCGTCGGGGCTGTCGTTCATCTCGTGTACGGTGGGACGATTGCCCCAAAAACGTTGTCGCAGGACGGGGAAGATGGACGCCTACTTAAGATATGGCGCCCAGATGGTCGTATATGGAACCACGGGACCTCTCGTCGCACATCGCCTACGAGGCGGGCCGGGGTGTCGAGGAAGTAGCCCGCGAACTCGGATTGGATTCCGACGAGTTGGTGAAGCTCTCCTCGAACGAGAACCCCTTCGGTCCCTCCCCGCAGGCGGCAGCGGCGATCCGCGATTACGCGCCGCAGGTACACACCTATCCGAAGTCCTCGGCGACGGACCTCAGAGACCGACTGGCCGAACAGTGGGCCGTCACGAGATCGCAGATCTGGCTCGCCAACGGCGGCGACGGCGCGCTCGACTACCTCGCCCGTGCGATGCTCGAACCCGACGATGAGGTGCTCGTCCCCGACCCCGGCTTCGCCTACTACGGGATGAGCGCTCGCTACCACCACGGGGAGGTCAACGAATACCCCGTCCGAAAGGAGGACGACTTCGCCCAGACGACCGAGACTATCCTCCCCCACTACGACGGCGAGCGCATCGTCTATCTCACCAGCCCCCACAACCCGACGGGCAGCGAGGTGTCGCTGTCGGCCGTCGAAGCGATCGCTGATGAGACGGACGAAGAGACGCTCGTCGTCGTCGACGAAGCCTACGGCGAGTTCTCCGATTCGCCCTCGGCCGTCGCACTGGTCGAGGACCGCGACGACGTCGCCGTCCTCCGGACCTTCTCGAAGGCCTACGGCCTCGCCGGCGCCCGCCTTGGTTACGCCATCGTTCCCGGCGAGTGGGCCGACGCCTACGCCCGCGTGAACACGCCCTTTGCCGCCTCCGAGATCGCCTGCCGTGCCGGCCTCGCTGCGCTTGGCGACGATTCCCACGTCGAACAGACCGTGCAGGCCACGAAATGGGCACGCGAGTACATGTACGACAACCTCGAGTGCCACACCTGGGAAAGCGCCGGTAACTTCGTACTGTGTGAAGTTGGCGACGGCAGCGCCGTCGCCGAGGCCGCCCAGAAGGAAGGCGTCATCGTCCGCGACACCACCTCCTTCGGCCTGCCCGACTGCGTCCGGGTCACCTGCGGCACCCGCGAGGAGACCGAACGCGCCGTGGAGGTGCTGAACGACCTCCTATGAGAGTCGTCGTCACCGGCACCCCCGGCACGGGCAAGACCACCGCAACGGAACTCGTCGAGACGGACCTCGACGTTATCCACCTGAACGACCTCATCCGCGAGGAAGGCCTCGACAAGGGCGAAGACCCCGAGCGCGGCAGTCTCATCGCCGACATCGACGTCCTTCAGGAGCGCCTCGCCGACCGCGATGACGTCCTCATCGAGTCCCACCTCGCCCACCACCTCGACGCCGACCGCGTGGTCGTCCTGCGCTGTCATCCCCGAACATTGCGCGAACGGCTGCTCGACCGCGGCGAGGACGGCGCCAAGGCGGCGGAGAACGCAGAGGCAGAGGCACTCGACGTCATCCTCTCGGAGGCCGTCAACGCCCACGGCATCGAGA
>NZ_JAZKTR010000176.1:0-4534 GCF_036625485.1 Natronomonas sp.
CCGCGCCGAGGAGACGGGCTTTCCGACCGTCGGCCCCGCCGTCGGCGGCTGGCTCCAGCAGTTGGCCGGCCTCGTCGACGCCCGGCGCGTCTTCGAGTTCGGGTCCGGCTTCGGCTATTCGGCCTACTGGTTCGCCCGCGGCCTGTCCGAGGACGGCGAGATCGTCCTGACCGAGATCGACGCCGACGAACTGGACGACGCCCGCGACTACCTCGCTCGCGGCGGCTATGCGGAGATGGCTCGTTTCGAGGAGGGCGACGCCATCGACATCGTCGCCACGTACGACGGCCCCTTCGACGTCGTTCTCATCGACAACGAGAAGGACCGCTACGTCGAGGCCTTCGAGGCGGTACGCGAGACGGTCCCCGTCGGCGGTGTCGTCGTCGCCGACAACATGACCGCCGGCCCCTTCGCATTCGAGGAGATTCATCGGGTCGTCGTCGAAGGCGGCGAGACGGACAACGCTAGTGCCCGTGGCGTCGGCGACTACCTCGATCACGTCCGTGCTGCGGAGGCCTTCGAAACGACCCTGTTGCCGCTCGGTGAGGGATTGGCAGTAAGCCGTCGCATCACCTGAACGGCGTTTTATTTCCGGCAGTTATGGCATGGAACCTCATGACAAAAACCAAGTCAGGACCATCCGTAGGTGTCGTCCCATGCCTGGAGGTACGAACCAGACCCTTCGACCGTTCCTGTGGCGTGCGGCGAATCTCTATCCCGATACGGAGATCGTCTCACGAACCCACGAAGGTATCGAGCGATACACCTACGAGGATTACGACGAGCGGACGGCGCAACTCGCCAACGCCCTCGACGAACACGGCATCGAGGACGGCGACCGGGTAGCGACGTTCTGTTGGAACCACCACCGGCACTTCGAGACCTACTTCGCCGTCCCGACCATCGGTGCCCAACTCCACACCATCAACCCCCTGCTGCCGGACGAGCATATCCAGTACATCGTCGATAACGCCGACGACGAGCTGATCTTCGTCGACGAATCGCTGGCGCCGAAACTGGCAGGGGCGGCCGCCGACGCCCCCGAGTTCGAGGGCGTCGACTTCGTCGTCATGTCCTCCAGTGGAACCGACGCCCTCGATGCGACGCCCTACGAGGAGTTCGTCGACGGCCAGCCGACCGACTACGACTGGCCACAACTCGACGAGGAAAAGCCCGCCGGCATGTGTTATACCTCCGGGACGACGGGCAACCCGAAGGGCGTCGAGTACACCCACAAGATGCTGTGGAGCCACACGATGGCCACCCTGACGCCGCAGGGCATCCCGATGGCCGACGACGACGTGGTGATGCCGGTCGTGCCGATGTTCCACGTCAACGCCTGGGGGATGCCATTCACCGCGACCGCCGCGGGGTCGAAACACGTCTATCCCGGCCCCTCGCCGGAACCCGAGGACCTGGCCAAACTCATCGAGGAGGAGGGCGTCACCATCACCGCCGGCGTTCCCACGGTATGGCTCGGCCTGATGGAGTACATGGAGGACAACGAGGTCGACCTCTCCTCTCTGGATACCGTCATCGTCGGCGGGTCGGCCGCGCCCGAATCCATGATCCGCTGGTTCGATGACCACGACGTCGAACTGCTGCACGCGTGGGGCATGACCGAGATGTCTCCCATCGGGTCGGTCTCCCAACTCAAGGCCAGCCTGCAGGACGCGGACTACGAGACCCAGCTCGAACACCGTTCCAAGCAGGGCCTGCTCGTGCCCGGCCTCGAGATGAAGGTCATCGACGAGGACGGCAACGAGATCGCCTGGGACGGCGAGGAGTTCGGTGAACTGTGGGTCCGCGGCCCGTGGGTCACCAAGGAGTACTTCAAACGGCCGGAAGCCAACAAGGAGGACTTCGAGGACGGCTGGCTGAAGACCGGTGACGTCGTCACTATCGACGAGGAAGGCTACATAAAGATCGTCGACCGCGCGAAAGACGTCATCAAGTCCGGCGGCGAGTGGATCTCCTCCGTCGAACTCGAAAACGCCATCATGGCCCACGACGACGTCGCCGAGGCGGCCGTCGTCGGCGTCCCCCACGAGCGCTGGCAGGAACGACCCGTCGCGTTCGTCGTCCCCGGCGAGAACGCCGACGAGTCGACGCTGGACGACGAAATCATGGACATGCTCCGGGAGGACTACCCCAAGTGGTGGCTCCCGGACGCCATCGAGTACATCGACGAGATCCCCAAGACCGCCACCGGCAAGTTCTCCAAGAAGGACATCCGCGAGGAGTACACCGACGAATCGCTGGTCGAAGGTCGAGTACCGGAAGAAGCCGCGCCGGACGAGGACTGATCGTCCCTCCGGTCACGGGCCGTTTTTATTGCCGTCTCAGTTCCGCCACTTGATCGAACAGCCGCGGGAGGGACCGCGCTCGTCTTCGGGTTCCTCGCCGGCCAACACGGTGTCGATGGCGTCCTTGATCTCGAAGCCCGGTTCGCCAGAGGGCTCCTCGTCGGGGGTCGTCGCGTCATCGAAGCGGCCGTGATAGACCAGTCGGAACTCGTCGTCGTCGTTCACGAAGAGGAACGGGTCGGGCGTACAGACCGCGCCGTAGGCCTTCGCGACCTCCTGTGTCTCGTCGCGGAGGTAGGCGGTGATATCGATTTTGCCCGATTCGACGTATTCGACCATCTTCTCGAAGGAGTCCTCCGGGTACTCTTCGGCGTCGTTCGGATTGATACCGATTACGGGCACCTCCTCGTACTCATCAGCGATGTCGTTCATCGCGCCGTATTTGGCCTGCGCGTATGGGCAGTGGTTACACGTGAAGACCACGAGCAGGGCGTCGTAATCGTCGAAATCGCCCGGCGAGTAGGTCTCGCCGTCGGTGCCTTCCAGTTCGAAATCGGGAGCCAAGTCACCGTGGTCGAGTTTGTCGGATTTGGATTCGAGTGTGACCATACCGGATATTGGAACCGAACAGGCCTAAAGTCACCCCTCGTTGGAGCCGGGTCACCCCTCGAACGTGGTCAGGAAGACGGCGACCACCGCGAGGACGATACCGGTCGCCTTGCGGACGGTCAGCGCCTCGTCGAGAAAGACGATACCGATGAGGGAGCTGGCGACCAGAAAGAGACCGAAGATCGGGACGACGACGCTGACGGGGCCGGCCGCCAGCGCGCGGTAATATGAGATGATACCGACCGCCAGACAGGCACCGGCGGCGTACATATACGGCGCGTGCTGGTGAGTCAGTGCCGAGAGCAGCGGCCGGTCGGTCGCGATGATGATCCCGAGCGCCGTCAGCGCGAGCATGCCGTTGGTGACGAAAGCGACGGTGTCGGCCGGCAACTGCTGGGTCGCCAGTTTCGTCAGCGGCGCGACGAGGGCATAGGCTGCGAGGGCGAGAAGCGCGTACCAGAGATACTGCATATCGGCACGCAGGGTGGCGGCGACAAGGCCGTATCGGTCTCGCCGTCGCGGGGACCGCACCGGAACTTCCGGAACCCGCGTGCGGAAACCCAAGCGACCTTTGTGCGGCGGTTCCAACGAGCGTGTATGTCGACAGCGCGCGGCCCGGCGTTCGCACGGGAGCATCCACGGATACTGACCGCCGTCCTGACCGTCATCGGCTACGTCGTCGTCATTGGAACGCTCTACGGTGACGCGTGGATTTATCCGACCATCTCGGAGTCGACCGTCGGTTTGTTCGCACACATCATCGCCGTCATCAACTCGGCGACTGTCGTCTGTCTGGCCGCCGGGTGGTACTGGATCCGCAACGACGAGGTCGAGAAACACCGCAAGGCGATGAGCGCCGCCTTCTCGCTTATCCTGCTGTTCCTCGTCTTCTACCTCCTGAAGACGGGCGGCGGTGGTCGCAAGGAGATCGTCGCCGGCGCGCCGCTCCGGAGCCTCTATCTCGGCATGCTGGCGGTTCATATCATCCTGTCTGTACTTGCAGTCCCGCTCGTGCTCTATGCCATCACGCTCGGGGTCACGCACACGCCCGCCGAACTCCGCGAGACGGCACACGCGAAGGTCGGCCGCATCGCCGTCTCGACGTGGCTCGTCAGCCTCGTGTTGGGCGTCGTCGCCTACCTCATGCTCACGTTCTACTACGGCCCCGAACAGATCGAGTTCGTTCGCGGGATGGCATAGATGACCGACAAACAGGCGATCCGCAAGCGGGTCTGGGACTGCCTCGAATCGGAGGGCTACGCGCGGTTTCCCTTCCCGCCGCACGGCCGCATCACCAACTTCGAGGGCGCGAAGGAGGCGGCCGAACGGGCGCTCAACCTGCCGGAACTCGCCCAATCCGACGCGGTCAAGGCCAACCCCGACGCCCCGCAATTGCCGCTCCGGCGGGGGCTTCTGAAGCAAGGAACGACCGTCTACATGGCGGTGCCCCGACTGAGCGAAGCGGACTGTTTCGTCGAACTGGACCCTGAAACGCTCAGCGACCTGGATGCCGCACCGACCGTCTCCCACATGCGAAACTACGGCCGGCAGGTCGGCCCGGGGGACGTACCGGAACTCGACGCCATCGTCCTCGGGAGCGTCGCCGTCACCGAGGACGG
>NZ_JAZKTR010000177.1:0-4443 GCF_036625485.1 Natronomonas sp.
GCGCCGACGATGGGCGCGGTGACGCCGTCCCGATGCATGAGCCACGCCAGCGCGGTCTGGGCGGGCGAGGCGTCGACCTCGTCGGCGACCGCATCGAGTTCGTCGTGGACGTCGAAGTTCGCATCGGTGAGATACGACTCCTGGAAGCGACTGGATTCGGCGGCCCGCGACTGGCCCGTGAGACCCTCTTCGCGGTCGTATTTGCCCGTCAGGAAGCCCTGTCCGAGCGGACTCCAGGGGCAGACGGCGAGGCCGTACTCGCGAGCCATTTCGAGATAGTCGCCCTCGATCTCCCGGTCGACGAGGTTGTAGCGCGGCTGGGTGACGGTGAACGGTTCCCAGCCCTCGCGTTCGGCGATCTCGTTGGCCCTGGCGACCTTCCAGGCGTTCGGTCGAAGCGTCGAGGCACCGAGGTAGTGGACCTTGCCGTCCTCGACGAGGCCGTTGAGCGTCTTCATCATCTCGCGGGCGGGCGTCTGGTCGTCCCAGCGGTGGATGTAGAGGACGTCGACGTAGTCCGTGTCGAGTCGGTCCAGCAGGGCATCGATGCGGTGGCGGACGCTCTTACGGTTCGTCCCGCGGCTGTTGGGGTCGCCCGATCGGGTCTGCCAGTAGATCTTCGAGGCGATGGTGTAGCGCTCGCGGTCGCGGTCGGCCAGCCAGTCGCCGATCCACTCCTCGGCGACGCCGCCGCCGTAGATGTCGGCGGTGTCGATGAAGCGGCCGCCGGCGGCCTCGTAGGCGTCGAGGAGTTCGTGACCGCGCTCCTCGCTGATTTCGAGGTTTCCTTCCTCGGTTTCGCGGCCGAAGCGCCACGTTCCGAACTGGAGTTCGCTGGTCTGGAGACCCGTCTCGCCCAACTGGACGAAATCGAGGTCGAGGTCGTCGAGTGACATGGTCGAGGATACACGCGACGGCCGCAAAAGCATTCATACTGTCGGACGTAACTGCTCGAATCGCGGCCTCGTTCCGCACGGGCGACACCTGCGTTTCGGACACCGCCGCGATTCGAATGGTTACCGACTTACGTCCGACAGTATCAGCATCCGGAAAGGTCGCTCGACGCCACACCGGCGGGCCGTTACAGCGTCGGATGGCCGTCGACGAATTCCAAGAGATCGTCCTTGGTCCCCGTCTCCCCGGTCGCGACGTAGTAACTGGCACAGGCGTTGCCAAGCGCGAGCGCGGCATCGAGGTCGGCGCCGACCGCGAGCCCGTGAAGGAACCCGGCACCGAAGCGGTCCCCGCCTCCGGTGTTGCGGGTCGCGTGGTCGATATCGAAGTTCGGAACGATCGTGGTTCCGTCAGCGTGGGCGGCGTAGGCGGCCTCAGCCTCGTGAACGACGACCGTCGAGATACCGACCGCGTGCCGGACTACCGCCGTTTCGGCCTCGACGCCGAGCGCGTCAGCGAACCCCACCAGCTCCCTCCGGTTAACGCTGAGTGCGGTATCGATACCGTCGTCGAGCGTCGCGAGCGCATCGGCGAGGCCGCGAACGGCGTCCGGGTCGGCGGTCGTCAGGTCGCCGGGGTCGAACACGAACGCGTTCCCGTCGAGTTCGCCGGCGAGCGTGTACAGCGCGCCGGTCATCCCGTCGACGGAGACCCAGTTGGCACAGAAGTAGCCGTCGGCGTTGGGCAGGGTCTCGAAGGACTCGGGGGTCCATCCCGCCACGTCCTCGCTGATCGAGACGTACAGGAGGTCACCGTCGGTGAACTCGTGGATGTGAACGCGGCTCGGCTGGCCGTGGGAGTACGATTCGAACGGGAGGTCGAGTCGGTGGTGGTCCAGACAGGCGTCGAGACGGATCTCGTCGCCGAGGGCGTAGGCCTGTTGGGCGGCGTTGACCGCCTGCCCGCCCGGTTCGACGACGCGCTCCTCGAGGTGGAACGCCTGCGAGCGGGCACCGGTGAGCCGGTCTCTGAGCCCCGCTTTCGAGAGGTGGCTCCCGTCGGCAGCGCGCACCCGAGAGAAGATATCGAGACTGCCGTCGGGAAAGGCGGCGAGGCGAGGGGACGACTCCAACAGCGACGACACCGCATCGTACATACCGGAGCGTCGTGCCAGCCGTCAAAAGGCCTGCCGGCTTTATATGCCGCCCCCTGTAACTGTCGGGTATGTCGATACTCGTTCCCATCGACGGGTCACCCCCGTCCGAGGCGGCGCTGGAACACGCCTTCGAACAGTTCCCGACCGAATCCATCACCGCGCTGTACGTGATGGACCCCGTCGACGGCGCGACGGCGTGGGGGCCCGGCAGCGCCGACGACTGGCTCGCAGCCGCCGAGGAACGCGCCGAAACCGTCCTCGCCGGCGCGAAGGACGCGGCCGCCGACGCCGGCGTCGACGTCACGACCGAATCGACCGTCGGCCGGCCGGCACGCGCCATCGTCGACTACGCCGACGAACAGGAGATCGACCACATCGTCATCGGGAGCCACGGCCGGGACGGTATCTCTCGCGTCCTGCTCGGTAGCGTGGCCGAAACGGTCGTTCGCCGCTCGCCCGTCCCCGTGACGGTCATCCGCCCCGAGAACTGATACTGGCAGTCGTAGTCCTTTTTCGGTATCCACCGGCCCGCACCCACGGCCGGAGCTTTATATACCGATTCGACGCAGACCCCCTATGGGAATCCTGGCGAACCTCAAAACGGGATGGACGCTGTCGATGGACAGCCTCTCGGTCCTTCGGGAACACCCGAAGCTACTGGCGTTTCCCGCCATCAGCGGCGTCGCGACGGGACTGTTCTTCGTCTTCCTCTATATCGGCGTCTTCGTCGGCGAACTCATCGGCGGCGGCGTCGAATACGTCGCGCTGTTCGTCCTCTACTTCGTGACGACGTTCGTCGCCTCCTTTTTCACCGCCGCGCTGGTGCATGCGGTCAACGACACCTTCCACGAGCGGGAGCCATCGATCCGCCGGTCGTCCCGTGCCGCGTGGCGGATGAAAGGCACCATCGCAGTGTGGTCGGCCATCGCCGCCGTCGTGAGCCTCATCATCCAGCAGCTGGAGGAATCCGACAACCCGCTGTCGGGGCTCGTGGCGTCGCTGTTCTCGGTCGGTTGGGCCGTGACGACGTTCTTCATCATCCCCGTCATCGTCTTCGAGGACGTCGACCTCGGGTCGATGTTCACCAGAAGCGCCGAGACGTTCACGGACACGTGGGGCGAGACGCTCGGCGCCGGCCTCGGCCTCGGCATCATCCAGCTCCTGCTCGCGCTCGGCGCTATCGCCATCGCTGCCCTGATCGCTCTCGTCATCGCGACGGTATCGCCGGCCGCCGGCATCGGCGTCGGCATACTGGTCGTCGTCTTCGGCCTGCTGGCGGCCTACCTCATCGGCCAGACCATCCGCGGCATCGCCAAGACGGCGCTGTATCTCTACGCCCGCGAGGGCTCGGTGCCCGAGCAGTTCACCGACTTCGATTTCGAGACGCTCGGCGGCCGCGCCGAACACGAGGGGACGCCGAGCCACGAACGCGTCGAGGGCTGACGCGTTCCGTGAAACCCCACCGTCCGAACCGCCGTACGGCCACGGATCGAAACCCATAAAGTCGACACACCCCCACAATCGAATGAGCCGAGGTAGCCTAGCCTGGCCAAGGCGGTTGCTTCGAGAGCAACTGTCCTCACGGACTCAGGAGTTCAAATCTCCTCCTCGGCGTTCTCAACCTTCCACATCGACCAGCCACGGGCCTGCGATTCTTTCGGCAAATATCGCCACACTCATTCCCGAACCACTCGCAGTCCGGGTATGAACGTCGTCGAGAACACCCTCGGTGCGAGCATCGAGGCCTTTCTCGCCCGCCCGCTGTTCGGCCATCTCGCCACCGCGGCGCCCGAAGGCGCCCGTGAATCGCCCGTCTGGTACCTCTGGGAGGACGACGCCGCCTGGATTCTCGGGGATTCCTCGACCGACACCTTCCCCGACCGCGTCGAGAAACACTCCGGGTGTGCCCTCGGGGTCGTCGATTTCGACGCCGAGCGCGGCCTCGTCCAGCACGTCGGCATCCGCGGGACCGGCACCGTCGAACCCTTCAATCGCGACCTCGCCGAGCGACTGCTGGCCCGGTATCTCGGCCCCGACCGTCACGACTGGGATTCCCGTTTCTCGGGCTACGTCGCCGACCCCACCGACACCGCGCTCCTGGTTCGGATAGAACCCGAGTCCGTCGTCGCCCGAGATCAGTCCTACGCGCCCGCCCCTGTTCGAAACGGGCACTAGGCACATTCTGAGATTGGTTTGGTTTATAAATCGAATTCGGCGACAGCGGGACCGCAAACAGCCGGAAATCCCTCGGCCATACCGAGACGCTCGCTTCGCTCGCGTCTCGCACGCCTCGCCCTTTCAGTCCACCAGGGCCGCACAGCCCTGCCCTTCCCCGGGTTGCGCGGGCTGGGAGACGGCGAAGCCGTCTCCATTCGAGGCGGCCGCAGGCCGCC
>NZ_JAZKTR010000178.1:0-4441 GCF_036625485.1 Natronomonas sp.
ACACGGACACCTACTACTTCACCATCGTCGACTGTCCGGGCCACCGCGACTTCGTCAAGAACATGATCACTGGCGCGAGCCAGGCCGACAACGCGGTCCTCGTCGTCGCCGCTGACGACGGTGTCCAGCCGCAGACCCAGGAGCACGTCTTCCTGGCTCGTACCCTCGGTATCGACGAACTCATCATCGCGGTCAACAAGATGGACCTCGTCGACTACGACGAGAACAAGTACAAGGCAGTCGTTGACGAGGTCAACGAGCTGCTGCAGCAGGTCCGCTTCAACACGGACGACGCCAAGTACATCCCCACCTCGGCCTTCGAGGGCGACAACGTCTCCGAGGACTCCGAGAACACGCCGTGGTACGATGGCCCGACCCTGCTCGAGGCCCTCAACGACCTGCCGGAGCCGCAGCCGCCGACGGACGCGCCGCTGCGCCTCCCGATCCAGGACGTTTACACCATCTCCGGTATCGGTACGGTCCCGGTCGGCCGTATCGAGACGGGTATCCTCAACACCGGCGACAACGTCTCCTTCCAGCCGAGCGACGTCGGCGGCGAGGTCAAGACCATCGAGATGCACCACGAAGAGGTCCCCAAGGCCGAGCCCGGTGACAACGTTGGCTTCAACGTCCGTGGCATCGGCAAGGACGACATCCGCCGTGGTGACGTCTGTGGTCCCGCCGACGACCCGCCGTCGGTCGCCGAGACCTTCCAGGCGCAGGTCGTCGTCATGCAGCACCCGTCGGTCATCACCGCTGGCTACACGCCGGTCTTCCACGCCCACACGGCGCAGGTCGCGTGTACCATCGAGTCCATCGACAAGAAAATCGACCCCTCCTCCGGCGAGGTCGCCGAGGAGAACCCGGACTTCATCCAGTCCGGCGACGCCGCCGTCGTGACTGTCCGACCCCAGAAGCCGCTCAGCATCGAGTCCTCGAACGAGATCCCCGAACTGGGCAGCTTCGCCATCCGTGACATGGGTCAGACCGTCGCGGCCGGCAAGGTCCTCAGCATCAACGAGCGATAACGCATGCAACAGGCACGCGTTCGCCTCGCGGGCACGGCACCCGAGGACCTCGACGACATCACGGAAGACGTCCGCGAGATCGCGGACAAGACCGGCGTCGAGCTTTCAGGCCCGGTTCCGCTCCCGACGAAAACGCTGGAGATCCCCGCTCGCAAGTCCCCCGACGGTGAGGGGACCGCGACGTGGGAGCACTGGGAGATGCGCGTCCACAAGCGTCTCATCGACATCGACGCCGACGAACGCGCGCTCCGCCAGCTGATGCGGATCCAGGTCCCGAACGACGTCTCCATCGAGATCGTCCTCGAAGACTAACGCGACTCCGACGGAGTCGCCGATAGCGAACGAGGACGCTTTCGACCGGTCGTCAGATTCCGGGTTCCGCCCGCCGCAACACTCACGCGCGACTGCTTTCGTCGCCTTTGGTGTTGCAAAACGGAAGGTACAAACGGCCGAATCGATAACTGAAAACCGCGGGCCAGTAGATCAGCGGCAGATCGCTTCCTTCGCAAGGAAGAGGCCCTGGGTTCAAATCCCAGCTGGTCCACTCACTTCTTTCCGCTCACTTCGTTCGCTCCAGCCGTTGGTGGAGCATTGCGAACGGGACGAATCATCGCTAAAAATATCGGGGTTCGCGTTCAGTTGACGTCGACGATCTCGATGTCGAACGTCAGCGTTTCGCCGGCGAGTTGGGGGTTGAAGTCCACTCGAACGACCTCCTCGCCGGAATGGATGATCTCACCGGGTTGGCCGTTCTGGGCTTCGAGGTAGGCGCCCTCCTCGGGCGTCTGGCCGCCGAGCATCTCCCGAAGCTCGTCGGTGTCGAACTCCTGTACGTTCTCCTCGTTTCGTTCGCCGTAGGCTTTCTCGGGCGGAATCGTCAGGGTCGTCGTCTCGCCGGCTTCCATGCCGATCAGCCCCTCTTCCATTCCTTCGATGACCTGTTGGGCCCCGACGTCGACTGTCAACGGGGTGTACTCCCGGTCGGGTTGGGCTTCGGCTAGTCCTGCTTCCTCGGCGACGGCCTCCCGCGAGGTGTCGAATACTGTCTCATCGTCCAGTCGGCCGGTGTATTCGAGGGTCACGGAATCGCCGGTAGTAATCGTCATATGCGGATGAAGGACGCCACACGGAAAACCCATCGTATCCTGCGATGGGTCAACGCACCTTCACCCTGCGTTTCCGTCGGATGGAGGTATCTGTGAGCCGTCCCCCAGAGGATTTACCCCTTATCGAAGCAACACAATCCGGCGTGCGACGGATTCTACTCGTAGTTGCAGTCGTGACGATGGTAGCGTTCTCCGGGTGTGCAGCGCTCAACGGCGGGTCACCGGACGGGACAGCTGACGACGTGGCTGTCGAAAGCGACGACCCCGGAGCGACGAACGTGACGCAAACGCTCCGTATCGACGTCGACGAGACGGCTGCCGACTCCGAGTTGACGGCCATCGGCGCGACCTATCCGCGTGAGAACTTCACCGTCGATGCCGCCCAACACGAACAGATCGAGCTCGGCGTCGACACGGACGGCGACGGTGAACTCGAAGAGGAGTTCAACGAGACCCACATCAGCGGCGTCAACAACAACGAATACTCCTTCGACATCGCCCTCGAGACGGGATACACGCTACAGGAGGGCGACACCGTCGTCGTCAGCTATCCGGCGGTCGACAACCCCTCGGAACCGGGCGACTACGAGGTCGAGATTCGCCTGAACGACGAGCAGAACGCGACCGACACCGTCGAAATCGAATAGGCCGGTCTCTTTTGCCATCCCGATTTCGAGCGGACCACAGGGGTCGTGCTGTTTTTCGCCGCTGTTCTTTCTACTTCATTGATATTTTGTCCCTCTGGATACACCGTTCGGTCAATGAAAACCACGACGGAGCTCATAGACGCGATGAACCGTGCTGAGGAGGGCGAGCACATGACCGTTCGGGTCGAGGGCGATACGTGCGACGGAGAGGTACGGGAAACGCACTACGCGCCGCCTGAGAGCCGCGAGAAAGGTGTCGTGGGCCTCGCTCTTCGAATCGAAGGTGGCGACCGCGACGGCGAGCGACTGGAGGTCCGTTCGACGGCGGAATCGAACACGCAGAAATTCAGCCGGCCAGTCGCGCGGTTTTCGGAACGTGACGAGGCCGGACACGAGGTACTGGATCTGTCGTCCTCGGACGGATAGTCGAGAGCTGTCGGGACAGGGGTTCGATCGACGAGCGGAGCGAAAAAAGACGCCGTCAGTCGGCGCCGCCGACGATGGCGCTGCCGGCAGTGCCGGGCGTGGGCGTCGAGTCGGGTTCGAGCGCGGTCCGGGCCTCTCCGGAGAGCTTGTTCATGACGGCACGGCCCTCGCGTTCGCGCGTGATGATGCCGTCCTCTTCGAGCCGCTGGAGGTGGTGGCTGGTGGTCGAGGGGTCCCGGCCGATGTCGTCGGCGAGGTCGCTGACCGAGGCCGACCCGAGCCGTGCGATGGCGTCGATGATGACGGCGGTCGCCTCGTCGTTGAGTGCGGCGGCGAGTTCGACGCCTTCGGCGTAGGCGGGGTAGAACCGACGCTTGCCCCGCAGTTTGGCGCCGGAGACGAGGTCCTCACGTTCGAGGATCTTGATGTGGTGCCGGGTCGTCGACAGCGGGAGGCCGGCTTCCTCGGAGACCTCCGAGAGGTAGGACCCGGGGGATTCGTTGACGATCTCGTAGACGTCCTCGCGGGCCTCGTGTTCGAGGGGGTCCGAATCGTCGTAGCGGCTGTATCGAAGCGGGAAGATGAAGGGCCGAAGCTTGCTCAGGATGGCGGGCGTCGAGATGCTGGCGCCGATGGACCCGAGGGAGGGAACGCCGCCGGCGACCAGCGGCGTGGTTCGGAGAGCGGCCATCGCGGCGAACAGGCCGAAGCTGATGGCGATGCCGCCAGCCGGGGCGTTCGGAATCGGTTGGCCGCCGCCGGCGTTCGTGGTAGCGACCACAGCGTGGCCGTCGTCGGCATCGTCGGCGTCCGCTGCGGCGGTCTCGTGGACGCTGGAATGGGATGTTTCGCCGTCCGCCCCATCGAACTGTAGCGACTCCTCGGTGGACAACTGGAGGGTGGTAACGTCAGCGGGGTCGGTCGACGTTGGCGAAACGAGCGATTCTCCCAGCGAGAGCGTCTTGACCGAATCCTCGGTCGTCGCCCCGACCGTACTGGTGGTGCCCTCGACGGTATCATCGACCGTATCGGTCGTGTCGTCGACCGTGTCGGTGGTCGTATCGGTCGATTCATCGAGGGCATCGGTCGTGTCGTTGACCACGTCCCGGACCTTCTCAGTCGTGTTCTCGTCGTCGCCGTCGTCGGTCCCGTCGGTCGATGAATCGCCGCCATCGTCCCCGTCGCCGTCGTCGGAGTCGTCTTCGGTATCCTCCGTGCTCGACGTATCGTCGCT
>NZ_JAZKTR010000179.1:0-4436 GCF_036625485.1 Natronomonas sp.
CTCGTTCAGCGCCGCGACGTCCTCGCTGCTCGGCTCGTCGGGCAACGCTTCGATACAGTCGAAACAGAGGAAGAACTCGCTGCCGTCCTCGAACTCCAGGGTCATCCCGCCGGTGCCCTCGGGGTCGGACGACCAGATGCCGGAGATACCGCCGCCTATCGCCACGTCGTCGCCACAGCCCTCACACGGTTCGCTGGCCATGACCGGCGTAGGCGACAGAGGCTCAAAAGGAACGCGACCTACCGGGGCGGGTTGACCGCCAGTCCGTCGGCCACCAGCGGGAGCACCGCGAACGCGCTGGCCGCGAGCGCGGCCCAGACCGGAACGCTCGTCACCTGTCCGACCAGCCAGCCGAAGACCAGCAGCAACGGGATCGTCGCAAGGAGGAGATCGTATCGCGAGAGTTCGGAGACGTCGAGGGAGCGTAGTTCGTCCGGCTGGGGCGGACGGGCCATCCGGGAGATGTCACTACGTGGCTGTCGCTCCGACATCATCACCACCTCCACTCGATATTGAGGACGGATTTCAACTAAAATCTTACTCCGAAAATATCGAGGAATCGAGTAATTACATCTCTCTATTATCTCTCTATGTATCGAGGAACAGTCCTGTTACGTCATGGGCGGTTTTTGCGGTGGACCTACCGTCTTCGAGTGCTAACGTGACACACGCATGGACGTCAACTGTGAGGGGTGTGCCGGTTGCTGTATCGACTGGCGGGGCGTTGCCCCGTCGTCGGTGTCGCTGGACCACGAGCGCCGGGGTGGCCCAGTTCCGATCGACGACACCTACAACCTCGTGCCGCTGTCCAGCGACGAGGTGCGGCGGTTCCTCCGTGACGGTCTCGGCGACGTGCTGACGCCACGCCCGTTCGCCGACCCCGACGCCGGTTCGGCGGTGACCGTCGACGGCCACCGACTCGCGGCCATCGACGGCCGGCCCGCCTTCCTCGTCGGCCTCCGGAAGGTACCGAAACCGGTCGGTCCCTTCGGGGTCGACCCCGAGTGGCTGCCGAGTTGCGCCTTTCTGGACCCCGAGACCCTCCAGTGTCGCATCCACGACGACGAGCGCTATCCCGACGCCTGTAGCACCTATCCCGGGGACAACCTCGCTCTGGATGCCGAAACCGAATGCGAGCGCGTCGAGGGAGCGTTCGGCGGCGATCGCCTGCTCGACGACGACCCCGACGATGCCGAACCCCTGCTCGGGGTCGGTGCCCTCGGCGCGACGGTCTTTGCCCACCCGGACCCCGAGGCGCTGTCGGGACGCATCGAGCGCATCGCTGCGGGCGATCCCACCGACGCGGACCGCGCTGAGTTCGTCGCCGTCGCTGCCGCCTCCCGTCCCGGAACGCTGGCCATCGACGAGGGGCGCTACGAGGACGCCTACGAGCGGGTGCTGGCGGCCGATTCGTGGGCCGGCCGAGCGCGCGAAGAGTGGACACGGCGGGCCGAGGCTGACGAGGCCGCCGACCCGACCCTCGGCGAGGCGGTCGAGGACGACCGCGGCGCGCCCACGACGCCCGGGTGGGATTAAGGGCGTGGCCGGCAACGCATAGCTATGCGCGTGCTCGTGACGGGGGCGTCGGGATTCGTCGGCAGTCGGCTGGTGCCTGCGTTGTTGGAGCGCGGCCACGACGTGGTCGCGATGGTTCGCGACGCGGACCGCTATGACGGGCCCGCGAGCGTCGACGTCATCGAGGCCGACCTGCTGGAACCGCCCGTAACCGTCCCGTCGGTCGATGCCGCCTACTATCTGGTCCACTCGATGGGGACAGGCGGGGATTTCGAGGCCCACGACCGGGTGGCGGCCCGAACGTTCGTCGACGCCGTCGACGCCGCCGGCATCGAGCGGACGGTCTACCTCGGCGGCCTCGGCGACGACCGCGACAAACTCTCGGCGCACCTCCGTTCGCGCCGCGAGGTCGAACGCATCCTCGCCCAAAGCGAGGCCGACCTCACGACGCTCCGGGCCGCCATCATCGTCGGCGAGGGGTCGGCGAGTTTCGAACTCATCGCCCAACTGTCGGGGCGGTTGCCCGCGATGGTGACACCGAAGTGGGTCCGCACCGAGTGTCAGCCCATCTTCGTCGACGACGCTATCGAGTATCTGGTCGGCGTCCTCGATGTGCCGGCGACGGCGGGCGAGACCTACGGGATCGGCGGACCGGACGTCCTCACCTACGAGGCGATCCTCCGGCGGACCGCGGAGTTGCTGACCGGCCATCAGCCGCTCATCGTGCCCGTTCCCGTCCTGTCGGCGCGACTGTCGGCCGGATGGCTCTCGCTGGTAACCGACATCCCACCGAGCGTCGCCCGGCCGCTGGTCGAAGGGATGCGCAACACCGTCGTCGTCACCGACCACAGCATCGACGAGTACGTCGACGTCGAGTTGACTCCCTTCGACGAGGCCGCCAGACTGGCGCTTGGGGACCGCGCCGTGCTGGCCGAGGCGGAGGGGGTGCCCGAGGCGTGAGACGGCCGGAGTACGGCGAGACGTGGGCCTACGAGAGCATCATCGGCGCGCTGCCCGGCGTCAACATCTCCCGGCGGGCGGCCATCGCCATCCAGTTGATCGTCTTCGAGGTCGCCCTGCTGGGGCTGGCGTGGTACTACGCCCTCCCGGATATCATCGTCCCGGGGACGGCCGCCGTCGCCGTCGCCGCCGCCGGCAGCTCCGAGATGCTCCGAATCAGCGGCGCCGCCCGGGCCCCGGAGACGCCGGAGGCCTACCGCCGCCTGCTGTTCGGGTCCAGCGTCGAGGTGGTCCTCTCGGTTTTGGCCTTCATCGCCTTCGTCACCCACCTGTTCGTCTTCGACCCCGGCGGCGGCCCGCTGGTCGAGCGACTCTTCGGTACCCGGCCGCCGACGCTTGTGGTCTACCTGACGCTGCTGGTGATGTGGGACCTCTGCTATCGGCTCGGGACGGGGTGGTGGGCCGCCATCGTCGCGCTGTGGCGGTCGGCGACCTATCGGTTCGACCCCGAAACCGCCGCGACGCTCCGGCGGGCCGACCGCGAGACCCTGCTTTTCGGCATCATCCAACTCGTCCTGGTGCCGTTCATCCTCGATTTCCCGGTGCTACTGGCGGCGCTGATCGGACACGTCACTGCCGTCTTCGTCGTCACGACGACGTCGCTGGCGCTACTGCGCTGGCGAGAAACTGGATGAGGAACTACCGGGATTGCATCTGCTTGTATTGATCGAGCAGTGCTTCCGTCGAGTCCCCCGAATCGTACTCTATCTTCCCCTCGTAGTTGGTCCGCTCGTCGTCGAATGCGGCATCGACGGTGGACGTCTTCTCTTCGCGACGCTCGTGCTCGTCTTCGTCATAGGCACCCATTGACATGGTAAGTACACTCCCACTTTGCAGTTGTACATAATCAATGTAACGGGGATTTTTGGCGTACATTTATAAACGGAGAGTTGCGTTCACGCAACGTCGGACGAAACGGGTAAACCCGGTGACCGACTACGGCTAGTGTGGCCGGCCCTCTCCGTTTCCGACGTTCGAACGAGACGTGGACCCGCGACCGGGTCCGCAATCGACTTCTCGCACCGCTGGAGTCCTCTTTCGGTGCCCGCATCGAAGAGCCGTGGTTCGCGGTCAACGACGATCGATACGACGCCGTCCGCTTCGAGATGGACAACGGCGACATCGCCCTGTTCTGTTTCCGCCCCGGACGCGCCTACTGGCTCGGCAATACCGAAACTCCCGAGTCCCTGTGGCGAACCGACAAGGAGACCTTCGACGAGGCGCCCTACGCCGTCTCCCGGTGGGCACAGCGCGAGCTCACCGCGCGGATGGAACTCACCGACCCGTGGCTGACCGACTACGAACACCTCTCGTGGTTCTTCCTCCCCGTCTTCTGCTCGAAGGACGGTCGCGACTCGACGCGCCGCTTCTTCGACGAGGACGCCGCTGGCTTCCCAGATGCGACCCGCGAGGAGGGCCTCGAATTCTACGAGTCGCTTCTCTCGACGGGTGCCCTCGACGAGTTCCGCTACACGATGGCCTCGAAACTCGGCACCTCCCCGGGCTACGACCTGACCCGTATGCGCGCGACGATGGCCGAATTTAACGTCGCCAAACTCCTCATCGACGCCGGCCTCGACTTCGAACCGGAGGTCGAACAGGACAGCGGGCACGCGCTGGACTTCGCCGTCGACGGCCGACTCGTCGAGGTTACCCGACCGGAACCGCCCGCTCGTCGCACCCGCGCGGACCACCCCGTCGCCGCGGTCCGTGAGACCGGGAAGGCCAAACAGGACGGCCAACTCGACAAACACCCCGACGCCGCCCTCTTCGTCGACTGTACCTCCTTCACCGAACCGGAGTGGGACGCCGTCAAGGGCGAGCAACCGACCGTCAACCACGAACCGACCGTCGTCTTCCGCGCCCGCTCCGACGGACACATCGAGGGCTACCGCCACGGG
>NZ_JAZKTR010000180.1:0-4410 GCF_036625485.1 Natronomonas sp.
CGTCGGCGAGGACCTGCTCGGCCTCCGCTTCGGCCGCCTCTTCCGCTTCTTCCTCTTCCTTCTTGGCCTTGATCTTCTTCATCCGGAAGATCTCCTCGCGTTCCTGCTCTTCGAGTTTCTGCTCGATGTACTCCTGTGCGTCGTAGAGATCCGGCAGAAGCTTGAATTCGAGAGCGTTGACACGCCGCTTGGTCTTCTCGATCTCGTCGAGCATCTTCTTCATCGCCGTCTCGACCTCCGCGGCGAGGATGACGGACTCCAGCAGTTCCTCGTAGGCGTCGGCAGCCTCGTCGATACGCGCGGAGGTGCCGACAAGCCCGTAGCCACGCTGGTCGAGGGACTTCTTGACCTTCGTCGACTCGATCTGCGGGACGACGACGCCCATGATGTTCTTCGACTGGGTCGTGATCTCGGGGTGTTCCTTGAGGGCCGCCGCGGCGCCGCGAACCGCGACGTCGCCCTCCATGGCGCGGGCCATGTTGATGTTCCGCTGGGCGCGCTCGTAGTCGGCATCGAGGTCGGAGCGAACGTCCTGTGCCTGATCGAGGATGTCCATGAACTCCATGATGAGGCCGTCACGCTTCTTTTCGAGCGTGTCGTGGCCCCGCTCGGAGAGTTCGATGCGGTCCTCGATCTGCATGAGGTTCTTCCGCGTCGGCTTGACGTCCTGGGCCATTCTTACGAGGCGATTCTGTCCGAACCGGGTTAATCCTTCTGGAGTTCCGGCCGAACACGCAACTCGCCCGTCTCGGTGTCGACGACAGCGTCCATCAGCGTCGACATCGCTGCGACCGTCTGTTCGTCGGTCGCTTCGGGATCGAGATGATAATGAATCGTCGCCGAGGCTTCGGCACACCGCTCGCCGAGCGAATGGAGGAACTGGAACGCCCGCTCGCGGTCGGCGTACTGCAGGAGGGCGGTCAGCGAGTCGAAACACACCTCGGTCCCGGCGTCCAGCGCCTCGGCGATGGCGATTCCCTGTCCGGTCAGGTCGTTCGGCTCGACGTCCGTCCCGATATCGAGCGCGTCGATGTGCGGGGCGTCGGAACCGTCGGCCGCGAGTCGCTCGCGAAGCGTCCCCGGGTCGGCACCGGCGTATCCGACCATACAAATCTCCTTCGCGCGCGAGAAAAGCGTCGAACAGACATCGGCGTCGCCGTCGATGGCCGGCGACAACACCAACACCGCCGTGGCGTCGTCCGGAATCTCCCCCACGAGGTGCCGTGTCATGTACGTTTCCTATCCGAACCGTCGGTAAAGAAAGCGTTGGCCGACTCAGAGCGTCATACGGACTGTTGTAGTCTTCGGCGGCGACCCCCTCGGAGCGATCGCCGCTAAACCGTTACAGCGGTCCGCATCAGTCCGCGGTCTGAGGCGCTTCTTCCGCTTCGACGTAGTACTTCTCGATGAGCTCCTCGTCGATACGGTTGAGCTCCTCTTTCGGGAACTCGCTCAGCAGGTCCCAGCCGAGATCGAGCGTCTCGCTGACGTCGCGGTTCGTGTCGTACCCCTGCTGGACGAACTCATTCTCGAAGGCGTCCGCGAAGTCGAGGTACTTGTTGTCACGCTCGGAGAGTGCTTCACGACCGACGATGTTCACGAGGTCACGCAGGTCGTTACCCTCTGCGTACGCCGCGTACAGCTGGTCGGAGACGTCGGCGTGGTCCTCACGGGTGTAGCCCTCGCCGATACCGTCGTCCATCAGTCGCGAGAGGCTCGGCAGGACGTTGACGGGCGGTTCGATACCCTGACTGTTGAGGTCACGGTCGATGTAGATCTGCCCCTCGGTGATGTAGCCGGTCAGGTCCGGAATCGGGTGGGTGTCGTCGTCACCCGGCATCGTGAGGATGGGAATCTGCGTGACGGAGCCCTCACGTCCCTCGATGCGGCCGGCCCGCTCGTAGAGCTGTGCGAGGTCCGTGTACATGTACCCGGGATAGCCACGACGGCCGGGGACCTCTTCACGCGCGGCACCGATCTCGCGCAGTGCCTCACAGTAGTTGGTCATGTCCGTCAGGATGACCAGTACGTGGTAGCCCTTCTCGAAGGCGAGGTATTCGGCGGTGGTCAGCGCCATCCGCGGCGTGACCGTCCGCTCGACTGCGGGGTCGTCCGCGAGGTTCATGAAGACGACCGATCGTTCCAGCGCGCCGGTGCGCTCGAAGTCGTCCATGAACTCGTTGGCCTCTTCGGCGGTGATACCCATCGCGCCGAAGATGACCGCGAACTCCGAACCCTCCTCGTCCTCGCCGGCTTCTTCTTCCTCGGGCACCGTCGCCTGACGGGCGACCTGGAGCGCGAGGTCGTTGTGCGGCAGCCCCGACCCCGAGAAGATGGGGAGCTTCTGGCCCCGAATGAGGGTGTTCATGCCGTCGATGGCCGAGACACCCGTCTGGATGAACTCCTCGGGATACTCCCGAGCCGTCGGGTTGATAGCCGCCCCGACGATGGGCTGTTCGTCGTCCGGCTCGATTTCGGGACCGCCGTCGATGGGTTCGCCGACGCCCGACAGGACGCGGCCGAGGAGGTCCTCGGTCAGCGGCATCTGCAGGGTCTCACCGATGAATCGAACCGACGAGTTGCGGTCGATGCCCGAGGTACCCTCGAACACCTGAATCGCGACGTACTCGGACGTCGACTCGAGTACCTGACCGCGTCGCGTCTCGCCGTTCGGTGTCGTGATCTCGACGATCTCGTCGTAGCCGACCGGCTCGTCGACCTCGGCGAACACCAGCGGTCCGCTGATCTCCGTGATAGTTTTGTATTCCTTCTGCATCGTTAGTACAGCTCCCGGAGCTGCTCAGTGATTTCGTCTTTCAGCTCCTCGATGTACGACTCCCACTCTTCCTGGGTGTTCATCCGGTTGAGCCGCGGGACGGCCTCGATGTCGATGATCTCCTCGACGGGGACGCCGGCCTCCAGTGCCTCGAAGGCCTCGTCGTTGAAGTGCTGAATCGCGACCAGCATCTCGTGGGTCTTCTCCGGCTCACAGTAGGTGTCCACGTCGTGGAACGCGTTCTGCTGGAGCCACGCCTCGCGGATGTATCGGGCGACCTCGAGGGTGAGCTGTTGGTCTTCCGGCAGGGCGTCCTTCCCGACGAGCTGAACGATCTCCTGCAGTTCCGCCTCCTCGTCGAGCACGTCGACGCCCCACTGGCGGACCTCGGGGAACTCCTCGTGGACGTTCTCGCGCCACCACGGGTCGAGCTGTTCCTTGTACAGCGAATAGGACTCCGTCCAGTTGATAGACGGGAAGTGCCGACGCTCCGCGAGGTCGGCGTCCAGCGCCCAGAAGCACTTCACGATACGCAGGGTGTTCTGGGTGACCGGCTCGGAGAAGTCCCCGCCCGGCGGCGAGACGGCGCCGATAACCGAAATCGACCCCTCGCTGCCGTTGATGTTCTGGAACTTGCCGGCGCGCTCGTAGAACTCGCTGAGGCGCGCGGCCAGGTATGCCGGGTAGCCCTCTTCGCCGGGCATCTCCTCGAGACGCGAGGAGATCTCACGCATGGCCTCGGCCCACCGCGAGGTGGAGTCGGCCATCAGCGCGACGTCGTAGCCCATGTCGCGGTAGTACTCGGCGATGGTGATGCCCGTGTAGACACAGGACTCACGCGCCGCGACCGGCATGTTGGACGTGTTCGCGATGAGGCACGTCCGGGACATCAGGGGCTTGCCCGTTTTGGGGTCTTCCAGTTCCGGGAAGTCCTCGATGACCTCGGTCATCTCGTTGCCACGCTCGCCACAGCCGACGTAGACGACGATGTCCGCGTCGGCCCACTTGGCGAGCTGGTGCTGGGTGACCGTCTTCCCGGAGCCGAACGGTCCCGGAATGGCGGCCGTCCCACCCTTCGCGATGGGGAACAGGCCGTCGAGGACGCGCTGGCCCGACACCAGCGGCGTCGTCGGGGTCTCCTTCTCGACAGTCGGGCGGGCCTCTCGGACCGGCCACTCCTGTCGCATCTGGATCTCCTCGCCGTTGTCGAGTTCGACGACCGTCTCCGTGACGGTGAAGTTACCCGACTTGGCCTCGACGACTTCGCCGCCCTCGTAGCCCGGCGGCACCAGCACTTTGTGATCGATGCTCTCGGTCTCGGGGACGATACCGACGACGTCGCCGGATTCTACCTCGTCACCCTCCTCGACTTCGGGATTGAACTCCCATGTCTTCTCGAGGTCGATACCTGGGGCGTCGACACCGCGGTCGAGGAAGGCGCCCATCTGTTCTTCGAGGACGTCCAGCGGGCGCTGGACGCCGTCGTAGATACTGTCCAGCATCCCCGGTCCGAGGTCGACGGACAGCGGTTCGCCCGTGTTCTGGACCGGTTCGCCGGGGGCGACGTCGGAGGTCTCCTCGTACACCTGGATGGTGGTGAGGTTCCCCTCGATCTCGATGACCTCGCCCATCAG
>NZ_JAZKTR010000022.1:0-22922 GCF_036625485.1 Natronomonas sp.
CGCTCGGCGTACTGCTCGATGAGTTCCATGTCGTGTTCGATGAACAGCACGGCGGAATCCGTCGTCTCGAAGTACCGCTGCAGCCGGTTCATGATATCGTGTTTGTTGTCGGTCGCGACACCGCTGGTCGGTTCGTCGAGGACGAGGAGTTTCGGCCGCATCGCGACGCTCATACAGACGTCGAGGATCTTCTTGTCGCCGTGGGGGATCGTCTCCGCCTCGACGTTCTGCCGGTCCTCGAGGCCGAATCGTTCCAGCAGTTGGATGGCCTCGTCGCGGCTCTCGTCTTCCCAGTGTAGCACCGAGAACATGGAGTTGTTCCGTCGCTCCCTGGACAGCACCGCCGAGCGGACGTTCTCCAGGAGCGTCAGGTCGTTACAGACCTGTGGAATCTGGAACGAGCGAACGAGTCCTTTGTTCGCTCTGGCGTAGACGGGCGCGTCGCCGAGGGTTTCGCCATCGAAGATGACGTCTCCCTCGGTCGCTTCGAGAACCCCCGTGAGGAGGTTGACGAACGTCGTTTTGCCGGCCCCGTTCGGGCCGATGATACCGACGATCTCCCCGCGGTCGATCTCGAAGTTCATTCCGTCGACGGCGGTGAGGCTACCGAACTTCTTGGTCAGGTCCCTGGTTTCGAGGACGGACATTATCGGTCACCTCGCTGGTCGTTGACGATTTCAGCGCCTCTTCCGTAGATGCGTTTGGCGATACCGGCAACGCCCTCGGGTTCGAAGACGATGATGAGGAAGAGTACGAGCCCCATCACGAAGTGCCAGTACTCGGTGAGTTGCTGGGCCTCCGAACGGAGGAGGATGAACGCACCGGCCCCGGCGATGGGCCCGAAGAACGAGCCGACGCCTCCGAGGACGGCCATGAACGCGAGTTCGCCGGACCGCGACCAGTGAAGGACGGTATCGGGCGTGACGTGGCCGTTGAGGAACGCGTACATCACGCCGCCGACGCCCGTGAAGACGCCCGACACGATGGTCGCGTACCACCGGTATCGGACCACGGGAATGCCGATGGCCTGCGCGCGGTCGGGGCTGTCCCGAATCGTCTTCAGCGTCAGTCCGAACGGGGAGTTCATGAACACCCACATCAGCAGGATGGACACGAGGAACGACCCCAGGATGACGTAATAGAGGATACCCTGTAGGTAGCCGGCGTAGCCCCACGCCGCGATGTAGTCGACGCCGCCGACGGTCGGCGAGGGAATCGGGACGCCGTCGGTCCCGCCCGTGTACGTGTAGAGTTTCAACATCGCCACGTACAGCAGGAAACTGAGCGCGAGCATCAACAGCGCGTAGTACACCTCGGTGTGTCGGACCGAGATGTAGCCGATGATGACCGCGAGAATCGCGGCCGCAACGATACCGATGGGGATCAGCACGAGCATCTCCCGAATCGCGGTGAACTTGAGCACCAACCCGACCGCGTAGGCGGCGCCGCCGAAGAAGGCGGCGTGGCCGAACGACAGCAGGCCGGTGTAGCCGAGCAGCACGTTGAACGCGACCGCAGCGATAGCGAACGCGAGTATCTGTGCCGCGAGGAACACCTCGAACTGACCAGTCGTCGGGAGATACGGCAGTGCTACGGCCACCACGACGAGGACGGCGGTCGCGAGTCCGGTCGGCGTCGTGACTCCTTGGCGGAGGGAATTCGTGAATGTCGTATCAGTATCCTGACTCATACTTCGATGTCTCCGAACATGCCGGTTGGTTTGATTAGCATTACTGCGGCCATCAGCAGGAACACGATCGCCAGCTCCAGCTGCGGGACGTAGTAGCTGCTGAACGACCGCATGAAGCCGATGAGTAGCGAGGCGGCGATCGCTCCCTTGAGGCTCCCGAGGCCACCGATGACGAGCACGGCGAAGGCCAGAATGACGAACTGAAGCGCGAGCCCGCCCGTCACGGACGCGTTCGGAAGATAGAGGGCCCCACCGAGCGCAGCGAGTGCGACGCCGATGACGTACACCTTGAGGTGGACGGACCGGGTGTCGATACCGGTAACGCCGACGATCTCGTCGTCTTCAGCCATCGCCAGCGTGATCTTGCCCAGTCGCGTCTCCTCGAAGAAGTAATAGAGCACGATGGCGATCACGATGGTGATGGCGGTGGCGAACACCGGCCACCACGGATACGTGTTCCCGAAGAGGTTCATTCCGCCGAGAGCGTTCGACGGTGCCGTTGCGCTCACCGGGAGCCCGCCCCAGATGAACTTCATACTGTCTTCCATCATCAGGATGACGCCGAACGTGGCGAGCAACTGGTAGTCGTCCTCGAGGCCGTAGATCGGCTTGAACATCACCTGTTCCATCCCGAGGCCGACGATCGAAACGACAGCCGGGACGATGATGAGCAGGCCGACCATGAACGCGAGGAACAGCACCGTTCCGCTGACCGACCCGCCGAGCAGTCCCACGGTCTGTGTGACGACCGTCGACGCGACGTACGCGCCCAACACGAGGAACGCGGCGTGGGCGAGGTTCAGGAAGTTCAGCATCCCGTAGATAATCGACAGACCTGTTCCGAGCAGGAACAGTACTGACGCTAGGAACAGCGCGTTCAGTATTATCGGGGCTTGCTGTGTGAGGAGGTCTGTGACCATCGTGTGCTTAGACGCTGTCCAGCCACTCGCTCGTCGTCTTGTCGACCGGCGGGTTCACTTCTTCTGCGGCGATCCAGACGGTGTCGCGCAGCGAGAGATTCTCGCCGCCCGTATCCGAGTAGCCCCAGAAGGAGGGTTCGATAGCGTTCTGGTTGCCCTTCGGGATGTTGACGAACCCGCTCGGACTGTCGAAGCCGAGGCCGTCCATCGAGGCCGCCCACGCGTCGCGGTCGGGGTACTCGCCGCTGATGTTGTAGGCCCGCTCGACGGCGTAGACGTAGGCGTAAATCGCCTGCCAGGCGTGGAAGGCGCCGTGGGCGTACGGCGTGTCGCCGTACCGGTCCTCGAAGTCACTGACGAACTCCTCGTGGTGGTCGTTCCATCCCAGCGTGCCGTGGGGGAAGTGCGGCCCTCGGGGGCCGAAGATGAGGCCGTCCGGGACCTCCTCGGGCGCGTCGTGGAAGACGTGTGTCCCGCCGCTGAAGCAGGGCAGCGAGTCGTCGAACAGCCCCTGGTCGTTGGCCTGCGTGATGAAGTTCACCAGGTCTCCGCCCCAGAGACTGGAGAAGATGAAGTCCGGTTCGCTGTCGTTGAGGGCGCTGATCGTCGAACTGAAGTCGTCGTTCGGGAACGGCGTAAAGCGCGTCTCGACGACTTCGACGTCGATGTCGAACGATTCGATGGACTGCTCGAAGAGGTCCCAGTTGTTCCGCCCGTAGGCGTAGTCCTGGTTGACCCCCGCGACCGTCTCGACTTCGGGCAGCGCGTTCTTCATCAAAAGCGCCGCGCCGACGGCGTCCGTCGAACTGCTCGCACAGGTCCGGAACGTGTTGTCGGCGTCGGGGATGCCCGAGTCGAACAGTTCGGTCGTCCCGGTGTCCCAGATGATCGTCGGCTGGTTGAGTTCCTCGGCGACAGGGCCGACAGAGAGCGCGTTTGCACTCGAAATGAAGCCGATGATGACGTCGTAGTTCTCCTGGGTGGCCAGTCGACGGTACAGCTGGACGACGTCCTCGGTGTTCTCGTCGTATTCGTCCATCGCGATCTCGCGTTCGCCGAGGATGCCGCCCGCCTCGTTGATCTTGTCCACGACCATCCGTGCGGACTGCATCATCGGCGTGCCGAAGACGGCCGCCGGGCCGGAGGTGAATCCGATACAGGCCATCGTGAGGTCCTCGTCGGGAATCTCCCCGCCGCCGTTGCCGCCGCCGTTTCCGTTGCCGTTGCCCGTCGGGTTACTACAACCGGCCATCGACGCCGCGACGGTCGCAGCACCCGCCCCTTTCAGGAACGTTCGCCGGTCGACGTGTGGGTCGACAGGGGGGATTCCGCGCTTGACAATCTCACCATCTGGTTTGAGCGATGGACGCATAGCACAACGTTAGACAACTGTCAATGATAACTATTTCCATAGCTGAAATTACAGGATGGGTAGAGAAACCGCACGAAGAAGCCGTCCTGCCCGCTCCAGAGGTGCCGTAACGGCATTATTCTTCAAAAATCGGCTACGCCGCCCGAATTCTAGGATTGGCGTCCTTCGAGCGACGTTCGGCGGATCTTCCCGGAACTCGTCTTCGGGAGTTCGTCGAGGAACTCGATCTCGCGCGGGTACTCGTACTCCGCGAGTCGGTCCCTGACGTCCCGTCGCAGCGTCGACTTGAGGTCCTCGCTCGCCTCGTGGCCCTCCGCGAGCACGACGAAGGCCTTCGGGACCTCACCGCGACTCTCGTCGGGGACGCCGATGACGCCGGCGTCGGCGACCGCGTCGTGTGCCGCCAGCGCCTCTTCGATCTCGACCGGCCCGATACGGTAGCCCGCCGAGATGATGACCGTGTCCTTCCGACTGTGGAACTCCACGTAGCCGTCCTCGTCCATCGTCCCGAGGTCCTCGGTCAGCAGCCAGCCGTTCCGGACCTTCCCTTCGGTCTTCTTCGGCTTCTGCCAGTACTCCTTGAAGCAGACCGGGTTGCCCTCGTAGCGGACGGCTATCTCGCCGACCTCGCCGGGTTCGACGTTCGCCTCGGCCGTCTCGGGGTCGACGACGGTGAGGTCGTGGCCCGGCGCTGGTGGCCCGATCTTGCCCTCGCGGGACTCGATGAGCGCCGTGCAGTCGCCCGCGACCATGTTCGCCTCCGTCTGGCCGTAGGCCTCGTGGACGGCCGCGCCCTCGAAGACGTCCTGGGCCCACTGGACGATGGTATCGCCGAGCGACTCGCCGCCGCTGGGGATACACCGGATGCTGGAGACGTCCCACCGGCCCGGGTTGTCGAGTTGCTCCATCATTCGAAGCGCCGTCGGTGGCGCGAAGAAGTTCGTCACCTCGTAGCGCTCGATGAGTTCCATCGCGGATTCGGGGTCGAAGTTCTCGTCGGCCGTGTACGCGAGGATGGGTCGGCCGTAGAACAGGCCGGGGAAGACGACGTCGAACAGCGTCGCGACCCACGCCCACTCCGAGGGCGTCCACAGCACGTCGTCGTCGTTGAGTTCCATGTTCAGGAAGCCGGTGACGAAAAGCGGGAGGTTGCCGAGCAGCACCCTGTGGGCGTGGAGGACGCCCTTCGGGTCACCGGTCGTCCCGGAGGTGTAGATGATGATGGCGTTCTCCTCGGCGTCGGTATCGACGGTTTCGAACTCGGAGTCGTTCTCCGCCATGACCTCCTCGAACGACGCCTCGTCGCCCTCGGCGTCGGCCTCGCCGATGGTCACGACCGTTTCCAGCGAGTCCACGTCGTCTTCGACTTCCCGGAGCGTGTCGGCGTTCGTATCGTCGACGAAGCAGGCGACCGCGCCGGCGTCGTTGAGCCGATATTCGACCGCGTCGGTCCCGAAGAGGGTACTCAGCGGGACCGACACCGCGCCGAGTTTCCAGCACGCGACGTGGGCGATGACGGTCTCGGGGCGCTGTCGGGCGTTGATACCGACCCGGTCGCCACGTTCGACACCGCTGTCCCGGAGGTAGTTCGCAACGGCGCCGGCCGCCTCCTGTAGTTCGGTGAACGTGTAGGACTCCCGCCCGCCGTCGAGGTCGTCGGCGTAGAGGGCGACCCGTTCCCCGTCGGCCTCGGCCCATCTGTCGCAGATGTACGTCGCCATGTTGAACGAGTCCGGTACCTGCCACTCGAAGGTATCGAGCAGTTCATCGTAATCCGCCCACTCCTGTTCGTGGAACTGGTAGGCGTCGAGTCGGGACACATCTGGCATGCGTTAGCCAACAACGAGTGGGATTATACAAGTTGTGGTGCGGGAAACTGTCGGGTTGCGCGCCGACGGATTTCCCGCAGGGAGCGTCACGCCGTAAATATAAGTACCTGTCCGAGAATTATCGAGCAGTTACGTATGTTAGCCTCAGTCATACCTGAAACCGGAGGTCCGGAGGTCATAACGGTCGAGGAAGTCCCCGACCCGGAGCCCGACGACGACGAAGTCCTCATCGAGGTGGCCGCGTGTGCCGTCAACCACACGGACGTCTGGATTCGCCGCGGCCACGAGGGCGAGCCACCCATCATCACCGGCATCGACGTCGCCGGGGAGATAGCCGCCGTCGGCAACGATGTCGAGGATACCGTCGTCGGTGACCGCGTCGTCGTCTACTGGAACGTGACCTCCTGTGGCGACTGCGAGTTCTGCAATCACGGCGAGCCGACGATGTGTCTCGACTACGGCGGCCTCGGCGTGAAACGCGACGGCGGCCACGCCGAGTACGTCGCCGTCGAGGCCCGACACGTCGTCGAACTCCCGGAGGACATCTCCTACGAGAAAGCGGCCGCGGTGCCGTCGAACTTCGGCACCGCCTGGCGCGGACTGATAACCCGCGCTGACATCGACCCGAGCGACACCGTCCTCGTTCTCGGGGCGAGCGGCGGCGTCGGCCACGGCGCCGTCCAGGTCGCCGCCCACGCGGGCGCGACGGTATATGCCGCCAGTTCCTCCGAGGCAAAAGCCGAGAAACTCCGCGAGTTGGGCGCCGACCACGTCATCGACTACACCGAAACCGACATCGACGACGCTATCTCCGAGCTCACGGACCGCCGCGGCGTCGACGTCGTCTTCGAATCGGTCGGTGGCGAGACCTACAAGCAGGGCGTCAGGAGCCTCGCCCGCGGCGGGCGGCTGGTCACCATCGGCGCGACGACCGGCGATTCAGACCAGGGAATGCTCCAGCACGTCTTCTGGAAGCAACTCGAGATCATCGGTTCGACGGGCGCGACGATGGGCGAGTTCGAGGACATGCTCGATGCCTTCTTCGCGGGCGATATCACGCCGGTCATCGACTCGGTCATCTCTCTGGAGGAGATTCCGGAGGCCCACGAACGGCTCTCGGAAGGCGAAGGGTTCGGGAAGATCATCGTGAGGCCGTAAGCGATGTCCGAACGCACGATCGACCGCCTGTCGGACCGGGTCGGCGAAACGGTCGAATCGGTCGAGGGGTTGCACGTCGAGGCCGGCAAGGTCGCCGAGTTCGCGTCCGCGGTCGGCGACGACGACCCCGTCTTCCGGGACCGGGAGGTCGCCGCCGACCGCGGCCTCGACCGGCGGCCGGCACCGCCGACCTTCACCCGGACCTCGATGTTCCCCCGCTATCGCCCTGACGGCGTCGGCCGACTCGGCTTCGACGTCGGATTCGACATTCGGTACGAACTCCACGGCGAACAGCGCTACGAGTTCGAACGGCCCGTCTACGTCGGCGACACCCTGTCGGCGACGACGACGCTCTCGGACGCCTACGAACGGGAGGGCCGCGACGGCAACACCCTGACATTTGCCGTCCTGGAGACGGAGTACGTCGACGAGACGGATGAACTGGTCGTCACCGAACGGGAGACGCTCATCGAGACGGACGGCCCCGTCTCGGCTGACGGCGGAGGCGGATCGCTCGACGGGAATTCGACCCGCGGCGCGGTCGTTCGCCAACCTATCGTCGAGGGTTTTCCCCTCGATTCCGCCGCCGAGGTATCCGTCGGCGACGAGGGGCCGACCATCATCGTCGAGGAGGTCACGCCACAGGATTTCGTCAGGTATGCGGGCGCGAGCGGCGATTTCAACCCGATACACTACGACGAGGGATACGCGACGGCCCTCGGGAACGAGGGCGTCTTCGGACAGGGCATGCTCACCGCCGGCTACGCGGGTCGCTTCCTGTCGGATTGGTTCGGCGTCGCGGCGCTTCGGCGGTTCCGGACCCGGTTCATCGACCGCGTCTGGCCGGGGGATACCCTGACCATTCGCGGGGAGGTGACGGACGTCGACGCCCCGGCGGTGACGGTCGAACTCACCGCATCCCGGCAAACCGGCGAAACCGTCCTGCAGGGCGACGCGACGGCGGACCTCTCGCCGGTGAGTGTGGAGTGACCCGACACACGGACCGCGTGGGGTCGAGCCGGAACGCGAGCGGACCCTATCGCGACGACGAAGCATGAAGGACCACGCATCGGTCGGCGGCATCTTCGCCGCGTGCTCGCTCGTCTCCCTCGGCACAAACGCCTACATGCTCGCGCCCGCGAGCATCGTGCCGTTGCTCGTCGACGAGTTCACCATCAGCAAGGCGACGGCCGGACTGGCCATCAGCGCGGCCATCTTCGGCTCCGTAATCATCCAACTGCCGGGTGGCTTCCTGATGGACCGCTACGATAACAGGCGACTCATGCTGGCCGGCACCGTGGTGTTCGCGCCCGTCGCCTTCGCGGGGACGCTGACCGATTCCTATTACGCCTTCCTCGCGGCGCGCGTCCTCGCCGGGGTTGCGGCCGGCGGCCTCTTCGTCCTCGGCGCCAACATCGTCGCGGAGGTATTCGCGGGCGAGCGGCAGGGGTTCATGACGACGCTGTTCCTCGCGAGCGCGCCGCTCGGCTTCGCGGTCAGCCAGATCGCCGGCCCCATGCTGGGCGAACGGTTCGGCTGGCAAGCGCCTTTCATCGCCTATCCCGCGCTCGCCCTGCTTGGGTATCTGCTCTTCAGGGCCGCACGGCCGGGTGCGATTCGAACCGGCGACCCCATCTCGCTCGATGCGTTCCGTCTCGCGCTCCGGAACAGATCCGTGATCCTCGTCTCCTTCGCCGGGTTCTGTTCCTACGTGCTCTACATCTTCCTGAACTCGTGGATGCCGACCTACGCCTCCGAGCAACTCCCGATCTCGCTCGGGCAAGCCGGGACCATCGCGGCGCTGCTGCCGGCGGTCGGCATCGTCGCTCGCCCGGCCGGCGGGTGGCTCTCCGACCGACTCGGCTATCGACGGCGTGCCGTCGCCCTCCTCTCGCTCGGCTTCGCGCTGCCGGCGTTCCTCATCATCTCGCGTGCGGTCTCGGTGCCGTTGTTCGCGGCCGTCATGCTCGGCGTCGGCTTCTGTCTGCAGTTCGGAATGGGCGTCTACTACGTCTACACCCGAGAACTCGCGGGGGCCGGCACCAGCGCGACCAGCCTCACCGTCTTCACGACCATCTCGTTCGTCGGTACGCTCGTCGCGCCAACCCTCGGCGGGTGGCTCATCGAAACCGTCGCGTGGGGGCCGACCTTCCTCGTTCACATCGGCATCGGCCTGCTGGGCATCGGCCTGCTGGCCGCGACGCCGGATTCGAAGCCGGTCGGCGTAGAATAGTGGTCCGAGCGGCTTACTCGCCGAACGTCGGAACCTCCGAGACTTCCTCGGGGTCGACGTCCGAGAAGAACTCGCGTGCGAGGGTGCGCTTGTGGACCTCGTCGGCGCCGTCGACGATGCGGAAGGAACGCACGGAGGCGTAGAAGTCAGCTATCGGGAGGTCCTTCGACATGCCACTGCCGCCGCACAGCTGCAATGCCGTGTCGATGGCGTCCTGGGCCACGTTCGCCGTGAACACCTTCGACGCGGAGACCTCGTGACGGGCCTCCTCGCCGCGGGCGATCTTCTCGGCGGCGTCTCTGACCATCGTCCCGGCGGCGTGCAGCCGGATCTCCTCGTCGGTGATGTCGAATCGCGGACCCTGCTTGTCGGCGAGCGACCCGCCGAAGGCCTCACGCTCGGAGAGATACGCCTTCGCGACGTCGAGGGCGCGCTGGGCCATCCCGGAGTAGCGCATACAATGGGTCAAGCGAGCGGGGCCGAGTCGTTGCTGGGCGTGCGTAAAGCCCTCGTTCAACTCGCCCAGCAGGTTCTCCTCGGGGATTCGGACGTCGTTGTACTTGATCTCGGCGTGGCTCGAATGGACGATGGACGGGCCGAGATGCGGGATGTCCCGAACCATCTCGACGCCGTCGGCGTCAGCCGGCACCAGAAACAGGCTCGTCCCGTTGTACGGATGGGCGTCCATGTCGGTGCGGGCCATCACGATGAAGACGTCCGCCTCGCTACCCTGCGTGGTCCACCACTTGTGGCCATCGATGACCCACTCGTCGCCGTCCTTCTCGGCTTTCGTCTGCATCATCTTCGGGTCCGACCCGGCGCCGGGTGCCGGCTCGGTCATCGAGAAGGCCGAGTTGATCTCGCCCGCGACGAGCGGCTCCAGCCACTCCTCTTTCTGTGCCTCGGTGCCCACGAGTTCGATGGTGTGCATGTTCCCCTCGTCGGGTGCGGCGACACGCATCGCCCGTTCGGCCAGCAGGCTCCGGCCGGCCTGCTCGAACAGCGGGAGGACGTCCCGGAAGTCGTAGCCGAGGCCGCCGTGTTCCTCGTCGATCTGCGGACAGTAGACGTCGCGTTCGCGGGCCTCCTCGCGGAGCTCTTCGATAGCCGCGTCCGAAACCGCCCCCTCGCCCGTATGCTCCCGTTCGACCGGTAACACGATCTCGTCGACGAATTTCCGTGCGCGTTCGCCAAGCTCTCGCCCTGCTTCGGAGTCGTTGTACTCCATAGAGCACCATTTTACATCCACCCACATAGTTTAGTGGGCTCAGAACGAGGTTGATGTAGAGTCGACGCGAAGCGGAGACGACAGCCCAACGGCCCCGTACCTGCGTCTGCGGCCACAGGAGACCCTAAAGCGTTATGAGCAACAACGACTACATCGAACGAATCGTCGACGAGGAGGCGTTAGCAGAGTATCTCACCGAGGAACTGGGCGAGGCGACGGAATACGACATCGAGCGCCACCAGGCGGGCCACTCCAACGAGACGCTGTTTCTCACCTGGGGCGACGAGGACCTCGTACTCCGGCGGCCGCCGCCGGGTGCAAAGGCCGATACCGCCCACGACGTGTTGCGGGAGTACCACGTCATGGACGCCCTCCAGGAGACGGACGTGCGCGTCCCGACGACGGTCCTCGCGTGTGAGGACCACGACGTCATCGGGTCGGATTTCTACATCATGGAGCGGTCGAAGGGCGACGTCCTCCGGGACGACGAACCCGACCGCTTTGCCGACCCCGAGAGCCGCCAGCGTATCGGCGAGGAGTTGGTCGACCGACTGGCCGAGATTCACGCCGTGGACCCCGAAGCGGTCGGCCTGGAGGAGTTCGGCCGGCCCGAGGGCTACATCGACCGACAGGTCGACCGCTGGCACAAGCAGTTCGACTGGGCGTTCGACGTCACCGCCGACGAACGCGAAGTCCCCGAAATCGAGGAGATCGGCGCGTGGCTCGACGACAACGTTCCCGACGACCACCCCCATGCGCTCGTCCACGGCGATTACAAACTCGACAACGTGATGTTCGGCCCGGAGGAACCGCCCGAAATCGTCGGCATCTTCGATTGGGAACTCAGCACGCTCGGCGACCCACGGTTCGACCTCGCCTGGTTGCTCACCTACTGGCGGGACGCCGGCGACGCCGAGCCAGCGATTCCGGAACTCGTACCGACCTTCACCGACCGCGAGGGCTACCCGACGAAAGGCGAACTCGTCGAGCGGTACGAGGCGGCCACCGGCATCGAGTTCGAACACGGCCGGTTCTATCGCGTCCTCTCGGTGTACAAGCTCACGGCGCTGTGTGAGATGTTCTTCCGTCGGCATCTGGAAGGCAACGCCGACAACCCGATGTACCCGAAGATGCGCCACCGGGTGCCCGCGATGGCCGACTGGGCGATGCGCATCATCGACGGCGAGGAACCGATCTAGGCCGAGCTACCGATTCAGGTCGTAGCCGCTCTCGCGGTCCCAGATGTCGGGGGCGGCCACCTCGCGGAGCCGGTCCTTCCGGATCTTTCCGGACGCCGAGCGCGGCAGTTCCGATCGGAGTTCGATATACCGGGGGAGTTTGTGGTAGGTCAACTGTTTCTCGCAGTGCTCGCTGATCTCGATGGGGCTGAGCGTCGCTTCCTCCGCCGGGACGACGACCGCCTTGATGGCCTCCTCGCCGGTCCCGTCGACGACGCCGAAGACGACCGAGTCACGAACGTCGGGGTGGGATTCGATCACGCTCTCGATTTCCAGCGAGGAGATGCGACCGGCGACCCGCCCGAGATGGATCGTGTTCTGCTTGCTCGCGACGAAGTAGAGGTAGCCGTCCTCGTCGACGTAGCCGACATCGTTGGTGTGGACCCACCGGTCACGGCAGACCTCGACGGTCAGTTCGGCGTCCTCGTAGAACTCTTCGAACATGGTGTTGGACGCCCTCGACCGGACGAGAATCTCTCCCGTCTCCCCGGTCGGGACCTCCCAGTCGTTCTCGTCGACGATCTTGATCTCGGCGTGTGAAAGGGGCTTGCCCACGCTCCCCAGTCGGCGTTCCCCGGGAAGGTTCGACGTCGCCAGCGTCGCCGTCGGCGTGATGCCGTAGGCCTCCAGCACCGTCACGTCGAAGCGGCGCTCGAAGTTCGCGATCATCGTCTGGTCGCTCCCGAAGCCGAAGCCGTGGCCGACCGCGTACACCGCCGGGTTCTCGTCGTCGTCAGCCCGTTCCTCCTGGTTGTACAGCACCGAGAGCATCCGCCCGAGATAGAGGAAGACGGTCGCGTCGTACTGGCGCATCCACTCCCAGAACCGGTCGCTATCGAACTGTTTGTCGAAGGCGAACTCCGCGCCGATGCTCAACGCCCCGGTGACGCCCATCTGGATCGGATAACTGCTGTAGAACGGCAGCGTCGTGAAGACGCAATCGTCCTCGGAGAGACCGAGAACGTCCCGACCGGAGACCAGTCCGGTGTTGATATACGAGTAGTGGGGCAGGACGACGCCCTGCGGGTAGGTCCGCTGGTATCGCTGCACGTAGACGACCGAACAGGGGTCCGTCCCAGCAACCTCGACGTCTGGGGCGCTCGATTCGTCGCCGTCGAGCAACAGGTCGAAATCGCGGTAGGGGCCCTCGGGCGTTCCCTCGCCGGCGAAGAGTTCGGTGCTGATCGTCGCCGTCTCGTTGCGAACGGCCTCGTAGGCGTCCTCGGTATCGCCGTCGAGGATGACGATCTCGGCGTTGGTCTCCGAGAGAACGTGCGCGAGCGTCTCGTCGGTGAACCGGGTGTCGATAGGCGCGGCGACGGCGCCGAGTTTCGCCAGCGCGAACAGCGTATAGAGGTACTCCGGCCGGTTGTACATGTAGAGACAGACCACGTCGCCGGGCGTGACCCCGTTATCGTAGAGTTCGTTCGCGATGGCGTTGGCCCGGCCGTCGAGGTCGGTGTAGGAGTAGGCATCACCGCGGTATCGGAAGAACGTCTCGTCGCCGCGTTCCGCCGTGCGGCGTTCGAGCAGTTCACCGAGGGTTCGGATCGACTCCGGGAAGGCGGCCATCTCAGGCACCCCCGTCCTGCAGGTCGCGTTCGAGGTCACGGACGATATCGGCCAATCGCTCGCCGATGTTTGCCGCGCGATTGCCGGCGAAGTTCCGCGCGTGTCCGAAGACGCCGATGGCGTGTCGCCTGCCACCTGCGTCGTGAAACCCGGCGCCGACCGAGAGGACGCCGAGGACGGCCTCGCCTTCGCTGACCGCATAGCCCCGGTCTCGAATCGTCTCCAGTTCCGCCCGCAGCGTCTCGATGTCGGTCGTAGTCTGTCGGGTCTGTTCGGGTAGGCCGTGGTGGTCGACGACCTGCTGAACGTACTCGTCGGAAGCCATCGCGAGGATTGCTTTTCCCAGCGCGTGCGTGTGTAGGTACGAGCGTTTGCCGACGCTCCCGTAGACGTTGCTTCGGTCCTCGGAGACGGCGGATTCGATGAAGTAGCCACGACCGGCTTCCTCGGTAACCCACCACGTCGGCTGGGAGAGTTCGTCAGCGACGGCGTCGAGCGTTCTCCCGATGGGACCCTCGATGCCCGCCATGCTCTTTGCGGCCGCGCCGTGGGTCAGGAACCGCAGGCCGAGTCGATAGATGCCATCGTCGTTGACCACGTACCCTTCCATCTCGAGGGTCGCCAGGTGGTTGTGGACCGAACTCTTCGAGAGGTCCAGTTCCTCGGTCAACTGCGCCGGCGTCGCGCCACCGAGCGCCTGGAGTCGGTTGATCAACTCGATCGACGTCCGGACCGACTTGACCTGGCGCGATGGGGTGTTTGCGAGCATTGCACGAAAATATGGCTCTAGCGGAATAGTGTTTTTGCTAATTGTAAACTTAGAACGAGGAACATCTGGCGTGCTGTTCAGATATCAGTCGGCCATCGTTGACTCGTTCCGCTCGAGAACGGAGCGAGAGAGGTTCGAGAGACGCCTGTAGAGGACCGTTCTGGCGTTCGAGGCGCTCTCGTACGTCTAGCGCCCGAACGGGCGCAGGAGGGACGACGCCGAAAGTGCGGACGGATTCGTCCACGTAACGTGGAAATAACAGGGTGAGTATGTATCGTTCTCGTTCGCTCCTCCCGACAACCCGCCGTGGGTGTTCGAATGGAAGACGACCGTCCCCGTCAGCGATGGCCGGTCGATTCGCCGGACTGCTCGCGGGCGCCGACCCGGACCGGCGCGCCGTCACCGCCCCGCAGTTTCAGTGGAAAGGCGACGATCTCGAGTCGTTCTCCGGCGACCGCCTCCAGATCGAGGTGTTCCATGATGAGGACGTCGGCCGGCAGCAACGTCCGGTGGTGCGGGTACGCATCCCAGTCGTCCGGCCGCATCGCCCGCGGGCGGTCGGGGCTTATCGTATCCACGCCCAGCAGCGTTACGTCCCGTTCGAGGAGCCAGTCGGCGACGTCGGCTGCCAGCCACGGATAGCGCCGGTAGGCTTCCTCCTCGTCGAACCGCCGGCCCCAGCCCGTTCGGATGAAGACTATGTCTCCGGCACGGACCCCACCGGCTTCGGCGGCGGCGTCCTCGACAGCATTCAGCGGGATTTCCTCTGCCGACGCCCGTTCGAGGTCCAGAACGACGCCCGACCCGGCGAACTTGTCGAGCGGATACTCGTCGATGGTCGCGCCATCGGGAACGAAGTGCCGCGGCGCGTCGACGTGCGTTCCCACGTGCGTCGGCGCGCTGTACTGCTGGACGTTGACGCCGTCCTCGTCGACGCACCGAAGGGTCGTCACCTCGGGCGACGGAAGCGACGACGAGTGGGCCATTCCGGCGTGAAACGGCTGGGTCAGGTCGTGCCAGGTCATGGGAAACAGCAATGCCCCCGCTGGGATAAAGCTTCGTCGGGGCGCCGTCAGATGGGGACCGGTGTTCGTCGTCGGGGGCTGATCTCTTTCTCGGTTTTGTATAACATACATAACTACGTTATTCTATTCGTGGACGAGCCGCCGTCAGGCCGTCTCCTGCGGGATTTCCCTCGGTCAACGCCACCGTCTGTTCGAGGGCCGACATAGTCATTTTCACAACGTTTAACGCTTATACACATAATCGATTTCGCATGTCAAATACATATAAACACCACCGATGATGAATCTCGTGGACACGATACGTGCGTTCGAATCACCGCCAGTCAGTTTGCTGGCGCGGACGGGCTACACCAAGGTGACCAGCAGATCGGCGATCGCTTTCACGGCGGTTTCCCACACCGAGAAGCCGGTCGCCATCGACAGCAGGGTGTCCAGCCCGAAGAAGGCGAACAGGCCGGCGGCCCCGTAGTGAACCGTTTGGGCGTCGAGTAGGTGGGCAAACCGGCTGAACAGGTAGGCGTTCAGCAGGCTGACGGGGATGATAGCCAGCATCTCGCCGACCCAGATGGCCGACGTGGCGCCGTACTGGGCGGCGAGGCCGATGGTGACCAGTTGCGTCTTGTCGCCGAACTCGCCGACGGCCATCAGGACGAAGATCGGGACGTAGTCCCCGAACGTGTCGGGGACCTTCCAGCCGACGACCGGAACCCGAACGTCCTCCAGGACGTCGACGCCGCTTTCCGCAACCGCCGACATGCTCTGGCCCGGAGACGCCGACCGCGCCAGCAGATACGCGAACAGCAGGAACATGCCGGCGGTGATGCCGTCGAGGACGACCGTCGGAAGCAGCCGCTGGAGCAGCGACCCGAACCAGATCTCGAGAGCCGTCCAGCCGGCGAAGGCCGCGCCGGCTGCCGCGACGACGCCGAGCGGGTGATACCGGGTCGACAGCCCCGCGATGATGAACTGGACCTTCTCACCCGGGAGGACCGCCAGTTGCGCGACGAAAGCGATGACGACGACGGTGAAGAAATCGGCCATCTCAGTCGGTCACCCCGCCGACGAGCCGTCGCCCCGGACCACGCGAGCGCCCCCGGTGACTCGCCGAACCGTCACGTCCCATTAGCCGAGAATAGGCCCTCGGAGTCGGATAAAGCTTCTACTCTGCGCCCGATGGTCGTCAGTCGAGCGGCCCGTGTGGCATCACTTCCGGGCCAGGGTTGCCGTTCGATGTGACCGTCGCATCGACGCCGAAGACGTCAGCGAGCAGGTCCTCGGTGACGACCTCGGTCGGAGGGCCCCAATCGTAGGGTGACCCATCGCGAATGGCGACGAGGTTGTCGGCATAGCGGGCCGCCTGCGCGATGTCGTGGAGGACGAGGCCGACTGTCATCCCGTTCTCGCGGTTGAGCGACTGGACGGTTTCGAGCACCTGCAACCGGTGGCGCAGGTCGAGGAACGTCGTCGGTTCGTCCAACAGGAGTACGTCGGGGTCCTGTGCCAGCACCATCGCGATCCACGCCAGCTGCGACTGGCCGCCGGAGAGTTCGCCGAGTTGGCGGTCCCGAAGCTCCTCGATTCCCGTTCGTTCGATAGCCCGGTCGACGGCGCGCACGTCGTCGCCGTCGACAGGTTCGAGGAACCCACGGTAGGGATACCGGCCGTGCGTGACCAGTTCCTCGACGGTGGTCGACCCCGGCGATTCGCGCTCCTGGGAGAGCAGGCCGATTCGCCGGGCCCGGGCCTTATCGTCCATGGCATAGACGTCGGTGTCGTCGACGGTGACGGCGCCGGCCCACGGCTGGAGTTGGCCGGCCAGCGCCTTCAGCAGGGTCGACTTGCCGGAGCCGTTCGGGCCGACCAGCGCGGTCACCTCGCCGGCCGGCAGGACGACGTGGTCGCATTCGACGATGGGTTCGTCCGTCGAGTCGTAGCCGATCTCGAGGCTATCGCCGACGAGTTCGCCGCCGACGGCCCCCTCGAGTCGGTCGTTGGTGGTTGCAGCGTCGCTCATAGGTCACCCAGCTGTTTCTCTTTCCGCATCAGATACAGGAAGTACGGCCCGCCGACGAGACCGGTGACGATGCCGACCGGCAACTGCGTCGGGGAGTTGAACAGCACCTCGAAGGTCAGACGGGCGGCGGTGTCGGCGACGACCAGCAACGCGGGGCCGACGAAGGCACAGCCGACCAGCAGGCGCTTGTGGTCGCTGCCGACGAGCGTCCGCACCATGTGCGGGACGACGAGGCCGACGAAACTGACGATGCCGGCGACGGCGACGGCCGCCGCGGCGGCGACGATTCCGAGTCCCGATAACAAGAAGCGCGTCCGTTCGACGCGCATCCCGAGGGCGCTGGCGGTCTTTTCGCCCAACAGGAGAACGTTCAGTTGCCGAGCGCCCAGCGCGGCTCCTGGGAGGACGACGAGGGCGGTCCACGGCAGGATCATCCGGACCTGCTCCCAGTCGACGCCGGTCAGCGACCCGGTCGTCCACGCGATGGCGGCCTGGACGGTGCCGACGTCGTCGGCGAAGAAGAACAGCGCCGTCTGCATCGAGTTGAGGACGGTTCCGATGATGACGCCAGCCAGCACGAGTCGAACCGGCGAGGTACCGCCCTGCCACGCGATGAGGTAGACGAGCAGGAAGGCGGCGGTGCCGCCGAGGGCCGCAGTCACCGGAAGGAAGGCCGCCGTACCGGTAAAGACGACCAGCGTCAGCAGGATGGCCAACCCGGCGCCGGAGGAGACGCCGAGGATGAACGGGCTGGCGAGTTCGTTGCGCGTGACGGCCTGGAAGACCGCTCCCGAGATGGCGAGGTTGAAGCCGACGAAGGCGGCGACGAACACCCGCGGGAGGCGGACGCTCCAGACGATGAGTGTCTCGCTGGCGAGGTCGGCCTCCGTCGAGAAGCCGAGCGTTTGCGTGGCGGCATCGCCGAGGAAGAAGGACAACAACACGCCGGGATTGCCCCAGACCGCCGGGTCGAACATCGCTCGCCACGCGTCGACGGGCGTCATCGAGAACGTGCCGAAGGAGACCTGTACGAGCGCGGCAGCGACGGCGGCGACGAGTCCCCCGAAGACCGTCACGAGTAGACTTCGGTCTACCCACTCGAAGCGGGAGGGTGGACCGGCGCCAGTGCGGTGGGTCACCTCGTCGGTGTCTGCTGCCATCTGGGATTACTCGGTGATGATTCCGGCCAGTTCCTCGCGGTGGAAGAGGCCCCCGGAATAGGACTCCGGGAAGTAGAGCTTCGCGTACCGCTCGGTGAGGAAGAGGTGATGGACCGGCCCGGAGTAGATCGGGCCGCCGCGGAAGACCTGCCCTTCCTGAACGGCAGTCAGGTCCGATGCGACGTCGTGGTCCTCCATGAACGCGAGGACGGTCTCCTCGAACTCCTCTCGGGTCTTGGTCTCGTGGCCGCGGATGAGGATGGAGTCGGGGTCGACCTCCAGCATCGTCTCGTAGTCGATCTGGCCGCGGTCGTTCGTCGAGAGACCCTCGATGCCGGTGCCGGCCAGCGCGTCGGTGATGCCGAGGTCGCGGAACTGCTTCTTGTTCGTCCCCTTGTCGGTCAGGCGGTACGGCGAGAAAGCCTCGGGTTCGTCGCCGGCGGCGAAACACAGCAGGCCGTTCGGTCGCGAATCGGCGGGCGGGAGGTTCGCCTGAATCTCGGCGATGAAGTCGTCGTGGAACTCCGCGAAGGCCTCGTAGCGGTCGCGTTCGTCGAAGACCGCCGCGACCTTCTCGAAGGTCTCGTACATCGTGTAGTAGCGGTAGTCATGCCACGCGTCCGTCCGCCGGAAGACTGTGTTGCCGAAGAAAGGCGCGACATCGTTTTCGAGGTCCTCGATGTCGCTTTCCTCGAAGCCGAAGAACCCGTTGTTGATGAGCCACTTCGGATCGATGAGATGGAGGTCGCTGTTGAGCTCGTAGAAGACCTCCTTGTCGATGCCGCTGTCGGTGACCAGTTCGGTGAGGCTCTCCTTGTTGATGTCGACGCCGTCGAGTTCCTCGTAGTGGTCGGTGTGATAGCGGTTGATGACGCCCGTGGAGTTGATAGCGTCGCCGTGACCGAGCGCGACCGCCATGTCGGCGTAGCCCGGGAAGTAGTTGGCCACGTTCTCGGGGACGCCATCCAGCGTCACCTCGCCGACGGGCTCCATCGAGACGGTGCGGCTGCCACTGTTCTCGCCGTCCTCGCCGGGCGTAGCGCCACTCACACAGCCCGCGAACAGTCCTACGGCACCGGCAGCGCCGGCGCCCAGCACCTCACGTCGCGTCGGTGTCGTCCGTTGCATATGATTTAGGCTCGCCTAAACCAGTAAAAGGACATCGATTTTTAGGCGTGCCAAAACCCAGCGGACGTGAGAAACGTCGGGGGGTCAGAACCGTGACACGGCGCCTACGCGAACGCGCACTCGACGAACAGCGCGAAGTGGTCCGACGGGTAGAGCCCCCGGCTATCGAGGTCCGTCCGGACACCGAACCGTTCGATTTCGACGCTTTCGGAGACGAAGACGTGGTCGATTCGTTTGCCCGGTTGGGCCCCCTCGAAGTCGTTGAACGTCGTTTCGGGACCGTGCGGGTCGGCGGCGACCTCGCGGGCATCCCGCAGGCCGGCCTCGGAGACGATGCGATACGGTTCGTCGTCGGGCGTGGCGTTGAAATCACCCGCCAGCAGGGTCGGAAGCGGGCCCTCGGCGAAGCGGTCGGCAAGCAGTCGCGCGCTCTCGCGGCGCGCGGTCGGGTATTCGTGGTCGAAGTGCGTGCTCACGACGCGGACGGCCTCGCCCGTGTCCCGTTCCTCCAACACGGCGGTCGTCGTCACCCGCGGAATCGACGCGTCCCAGCCGATGGCGTCGGGTTGGTCGGGCGTCTCCGATAGCGACAGGACCGCCTCGTCGGCGACGACGAAGCGCTCGGGCCGGTAGCCGATGGGCGTGTGTTCGCCGTTGTGGACCTCGTGGGCGACCCACTCGTAGCCCGGCAGGCGCTCCCGGAGGTCGTCCAACTGGTCGAGCCAGACCTCCTGCAGACAGACCACGTCGGGGTCGTGAAAACTGATCACGCTCGCGACGCCGTCGCGGCGCTTCGCCCAGACGTCCTCGCCGGTGTCGACTTCCGCGTACCGGACGTTGTACGAGAGGACGCCGACGGACATACTGCCGGAGGGTAGACGCCCGAGAACTTAAGCGGGAGGGCCCTATCGGATGCCCGAGCGACCGACCCCCTCAGTCGTTCCACGCGGCGAGGTTGGCGTGTTCCTCGGCGATGGAGGCGACGGTCGCCGCTGACAGCACGCCGTCTTCGGTGACGACACCGTCGATGAGGCCCGGGGGTACTCCCTCGAAAGTCGGATTGAGCACGGCCACGTCGGCATCGCCGTCGTAGACCGCCGCCGATGGCCCGGGTTCGCAGTCGACGTCGGTTCCGGAGATGATCTTGTCCCGCGAGCAGACGGCATAGCAGTCGGCGTCAGCAGCCTCGGCAGCGAGGGCGGCCGGATGGCTCCCGACCTTGTTGACGACGGTCCCGTCGGCCAGCACCGCATCCGCACCGAACAGCACGGTTTCGATGTCCTCGCGTTGCATGACATCGGCGACCGCGGCGTCGACGAACAGCGTCGCGTCGATGCCCGCCTCGGCCAGTTGCTCGGCGACGCCGACGCCCTCGCGTGCCGGGCGGGATTCGGCGACGTAGACCGCCTGAGGGGCGGCTTCCCGAAGCGCGTCGAGGACGGTCCCCGACCGCGAGAGCGTGAGGACACGCTCGCCGAGGACGTTTCCGGCCATCTCGGCGGCCTCGGCGTCGGCGTCGACCGCTCGCTCGCAGGCCTCGGTCGCCGATTGGAGGACCGAATCGGGTGTCGCCCCGCCGGTCGCCATCACCCGATTGATCCGGTTGGCGACCGCACCCATGCTCGGCCTCGCTTCGCGGAGGTTCCGGGCGAGCGCGGCGAGAGTGCCGTAGTCCCCCTGTCCCCGCTCGGCTGCGACGGCCGCCCCGTCTCGCAGTACCTCCAGCGCGCGCAAGGAGATGTAGGCCGACCCGTGCTCGGTATCCGACCGGACCGACTCGACGGTCGGTGCGACGGCGGCGTACGCTTCCCAGAGCTTCGGGACCGTCTCCCGCCGGAGGATTTCGGGCGGCTGGACCCACTCGTAGTCGGCGAGTTCCTCGTTCGGCGTCACGTCGGCAGATTTGCAGTCGAACAGGTAGGGATGGACCAGCCACCGCGTCCCCCGCTCGTCGTCCGCGACCGGAATCGGGTCGGCCGACCGCACTTCCTCGACGGCCTCCAGCAGACCGACCTCCTCGTCGATCTCCCAGCGGGCCGCCTCGTCGGGTGTCCCCTCGGCGTATCCCGAGATGCCACCCCACTTCCCGCGGTAGGAGCCGACCGCCTCGCTCCGACGAACCAGCAGCACCTCCGTTCCGTGCCGGAGAAAGCAGGTGACGACGGCGTGTTCCTCCATACCGACGCTTCGTGTGGCTGGCGCTTATAAGTCGGTCCCGACCGTATCCCCGCCCATGCGCGCCGCCATCGTGAGCGATACGCACATCAAATCCCGCGCCGCCGAACTCCCCGAGTGGGTCCGCGAGGAACTTCGGGCCGCCGACCACGTCATCCACGCCGGCGACTTCGACGCCCGACCCGCCCTGGAGGAGATCCGGTCGCTTGCGGTGGATTGCACCCTCGTCGGCGGGAACATGGACCGCGCGTTCGACCTCCCGGAGGTCGCCACCGTCGCCCTCGGCGGCGTCCGGTTCGTCGTCACCCACGGCACCGGCCCCGACGCCAACTACGAATCGCGGGTCGCCGCCATCGTCGACGACTACGCCGCCGCCGACCGCCCGACCGTCGGCGTCTCCGGCCACACCCACGCACTCCTCGATACCACCGTCGACGGCTATCGCCTTTTGAACCCCGGGAGTGCGACGGGCGCGTGGCCGGCCCAAGAGGCGACGATGATGGTCGCCGAGGTGGCGGGCGGTGACCTCGACGTGACGGTGTTGCGCGAGTAGGTGCGCGCGGAAGGTTTTCGCCGTCTCCGACCGCGAGCCTTTTGAGGCATACCCACCGACTCCGAGGCATGGAGGCCTTCGCCGTCGAGGGACTGCCGGAGATTCGGGAAGGCGACGACCTCGCCGCACTCGTCGCCGACGCGGTCGAGTTCGCCGAAGGCGACGTGCTGTGTATCGCCAGCACCGTCGTCTCGAAAGCCGAGGGTCGGAAAGCCGACCTCGCGGATTTCGAGGCGAGCGACCGCGCCGAAGCCATCGCCGACCGCATCGAGGCGATCACCGGCGACGAGAAGGACCCCCGGTTCGCACAGGCCGTCCTCGACGAAAGCGAGGAGTTGCTGACCGAATCGCCCTTCCTGCTCGCGGTCACCCACTTCGGCCACATCACCGTCAACGCCGGCATCGACCGCTCGAACGTCCCCGGCGCCGACCTGCTCCTGCTTCCCGAGGACCCAAGTGAATCGGCCCGACGGCTCTCGGAGGAACTCGGCGTGCCCGTCATCGTGACCGACACGTCCGGCCGACCGTTCCGCTACGGCCAGCGCGGCGTTGCCGTCGGCTGGCACGGCATCCCCGCCTCCCGGGACTGGCGCGGGGAGGCGGACCGCGATGGCCGTGAACTGGGCGTGACCGTCCAGGCCGTCGTCGACGAACTCGCCGCGACCGCGAATCTGGTCGCCGGTGAGGGTGGTGGCGGGACGCCTGCCGTCGTTATCCGCGACTGGGAGTTCGGCGACCACGACGGCAGCCAGAACCTCTTTCGGACCGAGGAAGACGACATCGTTCGGGAGGCGCTTCGGGATTGGTCGTTCGAGGAGTAGCTTCCGTTTTATAAGTAAAGCTTGGCAGTCTCTTGAC
>NZ_JAZKTR010000181.1:0-4231 GCF_036625485.1 Natronomonas sp.
CGAGTAGCTATTTAAATAATAGCGGACGGCAAAACAGAAGGCTCACTCCAGTTTCCCGAGCGCCGCGAAGAAATCAAGCGGCGGCCCCGCGATCCGAACGGGGTTCTCGGCCCGGCGAATCCGAACATTCGTCGGGGGGTCGACCTGCTCCCGCGTTCGGCCGTCGGCGACGACGAAGGCGTGGTCGGCCTCCTCGACGCGGATGGTGAGTTCGGCGTCGGTCGGCACCGACAGCGACGGCATCCCGCCCTCGGCGCACATCTCGGTGACGACGAAAGCCGGGACATCGGGGTGGACGAGGGGGCCGCCCTCGCTGAGGTTGTAGGCTGTCGAGCCGGTCGGCGTCGATATGAGGACGCCATCGGCGCGGCCGCCCGAGTAGAGGTCGCCGTCGACCCGGATCTCGGTGCCGATACCGTTGTTGCGGCCCCGCTGGGGACCGAGGACCGTCACCTCGTTGACCGACGCCGGGAGTTGCCAGCCGTCGCCCTCCGCGCGGACCTGCGGGAGTTCCTGATAGTCGGTCTCGCCCGCACGGTAGCGGTCGATCTCGCGCTGGACCGTCTCGATTGCGTCCTCCGGAGAGACGACGTTGAGGAAGCCGACCTCGCCGAGGTTGACACCCATGACGGGCGTCGGCGTCACCTCGCGAGCGGTAAAGAGGAAGGTGCCGTCACCGCCGATAGAGACCACGAGGTCACAGGCCGCGAGGTCGCCGACCGACTCGCCGGATTTATCGAGGCTTTCGGCGGTTGCCAGATCGAGGGAGATGGATACATCGACGTTCCGGCGGATCTCGTCCGCGAGGGCGGCGGCCCGGGGGTTGTCCTGCTGGGCGACGATACCGACGTGCATCGACGCCGACTTCGGTGCCCTCCGACAAAAACCCCGGCGACACGGCGGGACCGACGGCGAACGACGCTGGCCCACCGCACGGGAAGTCGAACACGAAAGTACGGGTAACATTAACGGTGTAGCGAACTTACAGGTCGGTATGCGCGAGTCGGATCGAGGACAACCATGAGCGGCGACGGGGACGATTGGTTCGAAAGCGCTGATGACGAGCCCTTCGACGAGGACGAGGAGCTGTTCGAGGAGGACTTCGAAAGCGCGTTCGAGGGCGGTGGCAACGGCGAGGAGTTCGAGGAGGACTTCGAATCCGAGATTCCGCGTATCGACCTCGGCATCGAGGGACTCGACGAGATGGTTCAGGGCGGCGTCCCCGAGCGCTCGCTTCTGGCCGTCATGGGCTCCGCCGGGACCGGGAAGACCACCTTCGGCCTGCAGTTCCTCCAGCGGGGCATCGAGAACGACGAGAAAGCGATCTACATCACCCTCGAAGAGAGCCGCGATGCCGTCATCCAGGCCGCCGAGGAGAAGGGCTGGCCCTTCGAGGAGTACATCGAGGACCGGAAACTCGCCGTCGTCGACCTCGACCCCATCGAGATGGCCAACAGCCTCACCTCGATTCGCGGGGACCTCCCGCGCCTGGTCGACGATTTCGACGCCCAGCGGCTCGTCCTCGACTCCGTCTCCCTGCTGGAGATGATGTACGACAAGCAGGCCGACCGCCGGATGGAGATCTTCGATTTCACCCGCGCGCTGAAGGAAGCCGGCGTCACGACGATGGTGACCAGCGAGGCCAGCGAGGGCAACCCCTACGCGTCCCGCCACGGCATCATCGAGTACCTCACCGACGGCGTCTTCGTCCTCCAGTACGTCCGCTCGGAGTTCCGAGAGACGCGACTGGCCGTCGAGATACAGAAGATACGGAACGCCAATCACTCGCGGGAGACCAAGCCCTACGAAATCACCAGCGACGGGATCTCGGTCTACCAGCAGGCGAACATCTTTTAAACGGTTCGCCGATTCCGGCACCCTTTCTGTCAGGTCAATTATCTGACGACGGTGACCGGGACCGGTGACCGCCGAACCACGTTCTCCGCGACGCTACCGAGCAGTATCCGTGAGACGCCCTCGCGCCCGTGGCTGCCGATGACGACCTGATCACACTCGGCTGCCACGTCGGTAATCTCCCGGGCGGGGCGTCCGACCTCCTTGCGGGTCTCGACGTCGGCTCCGGCCGCCTCGGCGCGCTCACGGACCTCCTCGAAGAGTCTCTCGGTGGCTTCCTCCTGTGCATCGAGCCACTGGCCGGCTCCGGCGCCGCCGTCGAGGCCGATTCCGTAGCCCGCCTGTACGGGGTCGATGACCCGAAGCACGACGAGCGTCGCTTCGGGGAATCGCTCGGCGGCATGTTCGAAGGCCTTCCACGACTGCTTGGAGCCGTCCATCGGAACGAGAACTTGCATACGCAGAGGAACGCGGTGGGGGCCGATAAAGGTGGCCGGCACGGACAGCGAGGCCGAGCCGTATCAGTCCCGGCCGTGGCGGGTCAAACACCGCGGCAGACCGATGAGTTCGACCGGTTCGGAGTTGTCCGGCGAGTAGACGACCATCTGGCCCTTCTCCATGTAGGGGACCTTCCCTTCGAGGTTCGATGGGATGTTGACCGCCTTGATGGCGTCCTCGTCGCCGAGGTTGAGGACGATGGTCGTGTTGATCTGCTTGAAAATGGGGTCGGCGATGTCCTGTGGGTCCTGCGTGATGAGAAACAGGCCGAGACGCTCCTTGCGACCCTGTTTGGCCGCGTCGGCGAACTTGCCGATGACCTTGTTGGCCTGCACGCTGTCGGCGTCGGTCAGGAAGTTATGGGCCTCGTCCATCCCCAGAAGGAGCGGCGTCTCCTTGATGCGGTCGAACTCGGGGTCGTTCGAGAGTTTCTCGTCGACCAGAAGCGACGCCACCGCGAGCACGACCGTCGTCGTCGCCCGCGAATCGCTGATGTGGTAGGTCGGCACCGTCGTCAGACCGCCGGGGCGGACGAACTCCGAGACGAGGTCGGTGATGGGGCGGGCCTCCTGGTCGAAGACGTCGTCGAAGCCATAGACGCGGCGCTTGATGGCGTCGAAGGTGGCCTCGTGGACCCGACCCGACTCGTCGAGTTCCTCCTGTAGCGCCGGGTCGTCGAGGAACGATTTGAACTGGCTGTAGGTCCCGGAATCGCCGTACTGCCTCTTGAATCGCGGCAGAAGGACGCTCACCAAAGCACCGTACTGGTTGTCGTTGAGCGCCGAGCCCGCGATGAGCCACGGGTTGTCGTAGACCATCGAGAACGGGATGGTGAACTCCACCTGCTCGGCGCGGTGATGGGAGGCCGCATACGTCGCATCGCCGACCTTCGGGACGAACGCCTTGGTATCGTCGACGCCGCCGTGGGCGACGCCCTCCCGTTCCAGACGCCGCTCGTAGTCAGCGTCGATGGCTGGGTTGTCGTCGTGCATCTGAGCGTACTCGTCCTGCGGGTCGAACTGGACGACGGCTGGCGAGACATCGCGGCCGTCCTCGATGGGATACCGTCTCTCCTCGGCCAGATACTGCCGGAGCATGTTCTTCGCGCCGTGGGTCTTCCCCGACCCCGTCCCGCCGGCCACGAGCGTGTGCCGGAAGACCAGCGGGTCGCCGGATTCGTAGTCGTCCTTCAACCGATAGTCGATGGTCGGTGGGTCCGCAGCGGTACGGACCTTCTCGCCCCCGACCGAGAGATGGCCCACGAAGACGCCTTCCTCGGGGATCTTGAGACCGGTCTTGATCTCCGCGGAGTCCTCGGCCTGCCGGACCACGGTCTCGGGTTTCGGCACCCGGTCGGTCATCCGGCGTTTCAGTTCGCCACCCTCGGAGTAGAGGACGGCGACGGGTTCCAGCGACGCCATGAACTTGTAGTCGTTCTCGTCGATGTCGTCTTGGCGCATCGCCCGCCGGGAGTGGATCTCGGTTGCGTCGTCGGAGCGGAACTCCTGGGCGTATTCGAGGGCGACGATACGGCAGAAGAGTCGTTCGCCGTCGGGATAGGAGGCGATGAGGTAACTACCGATGCGGACGGCCGAGCGGTTCTCGACGGTGACGTACGCGCGGAGGCAGGTGTCGTCCTCTTCCTCGCTGATAATGAGACCCTCGGAGGCCGACAGCGTCCCGATGCCGCGGTCCGAGCCGGCAGGCGAGACGTCGACCTCCTCGAAATCGTCCTCGGCCTCGCCAGCGTCGGCGGTCTCGCCGCCGCTGGACGAGGAATCGTCGTCGGGCTCGTAATCCTCGAAATCGCCCAGATCGGACATACCTGTTCTGTGTTCGCCATCCGTCAAAAACCCTCTCTTGGCGCGGTGGAAGTAGA
>NZ_JAZKTR010000182.1:0-4216 GCF_036625485.1 Natronomonas sp.
ACGAGAACGCGGGTCGCGCCCGCTTCGGGGCGCGACCCCGGTTCTCGGCAAAAACTGGGGAAAATATGCGCGCGAGCCTCCAGCCGCGAGCCTCCGGCTCGCGTTAGTCGGCTCTCGCTACCGGACGCTCCCTTCGGTCGCGTCCGGCGAACCGCCTCAGGGGTGACCTTCGGACACCCCCTCGGCGGATGCCACCACCTATTTCCCGTCGAGTCCGTTTTACCCCGGTTCTATCCTCGACGTTCGAGTTACCGCCGTATCACGGCCATCCTCAGTAACGCCGTAGTAAGCATCCGCCGAGCGGGGCCTTCGAAGAAGGCCCCCGAGGCGGTTCGCCGGACGAGAGCGCCGGAAGGGGCTCGAAGTCCGGTAGCGACGAGTGACCACCGCGCGCCGTCAGGCGCGCGACGGGAACGAGTCGCGCATATTTTCCCCACGTTTTTGCCGGGCCGGCCGCAGGCCGGCCCGTGCAAAAAGTGGAAGCGAAAAGGTTGATAACTGCGAGCAGACAACTTTCCCTCGTGTCTAGCGCCGTCGACGATGATACGAAGCGGGCCGTCGCGGAGGGGCGACAACAGCTCGGGACGCTCCTTCGAGGCCTCCAGAAGCATCTGCAGAAGGTATTCATCGTCTTCCTCATCGGCTTCATCGGGACGTTCACGGTCCTACGGCTCTACATCTGGGAGATCCTCAAGCGGGACCTCAACACCCACCCCGACATCGTCGTCGTCGCCATCACGCCGTTCGAAGTCATCCTCCTGCAGGCGAAGATCGGCCTCGCGGCCGGCGCCGTCTTCGCAATCCCGCCGATCCTCTATCTGAGCCGCGATTCGCTCAAGGAACGGGGTCGCTGGCCGGAGAACCTGCCCCGCTGGAAGGCCATCGGCTTCGGCCTCGCCAGCGCGGCGCTTTTCGTCGGCGGCGTCGCCTACGCCTACTACCTCTTCTTCCCGATAATGTTCGCCTTCCTCGCCGGCAACGCCGTCGGGGCCGGCTTCCAGCCCACCTACTCCATCTCGATGTGGGCGCAGTTCATCTTCCTGCTGTCGATGTCCTTCGGACTGGCCGCTCAACTGCCGCTGGTCATGAGTACCCTCTCCTACAGCGGTATCGTCCCGTACGAGACCTTCCGCGACAAGTGGAAGTACGCCGTCATCGCCATCTTCGTCTTCGGCGCGCTCTTCTCGCCGCCGGACCCCTTCACGCAGATCATGTGGGCGGTGCCGCTCGTCACGCTGTACGGCATCTCGCTGTACATCTCGAAGATCGTCGTCACCACGAAACGCTCCAGCGACTCCATCGACATCTCCGAAACCGCCCGCGAGCGCTGGAACGTCCTCGCCGGCCTCTTCCTCGTCGGCGTCGCACTGGTCTATGCCTTCTACACCTACGGCGGCTACGAACTCGTCAACGGCGTGCTCGCCGCCGCGAACTCCAGTTATCGGTTCCTGCCGGCCGGTGGCGCCTACAACATCCCCGAAACGACCTACATCGGTCTCCTCGGCGGGATATACGGCCTTATATTCACCGTCGTCGGTCTCGGCTATTTCGTCTATGACGGCCTCGAAGAGCCCGCTGGAAACCGGTATGCGGTCCCCGGCGGTACCCTCGGTGACCCCGCCGATATCGACCTCTCGGAACTCGACGAGGCCGGCATCCGCGCGGCGCCCGCCGCGGCGTTCGCCCGCCTCGAAGAGGAGGAGGCCCTCGGCCTCGCCAGTCAGGCGATGGAGGACGACGACCCCGAGCGCGCACAGGCCATCCTCGACCGCTTCGACGACGTGAACCCGCCAGAAGGCGACGTCTCTCCGAAAGAGCACGGGATGGGAACCGGTGAGAGCGAGGCGAGCGCCGAGGGCGACGCCGCTGCCGGCGCGGCCGCCAGCGCCGAAGACGAGGAAGAAGGCGGTATCCTCGCCCGGCGGAGTGCCGGTATCCTCGACGCCTTCAGCGAGGACGAGATCGACGAGGACGACGTGGGCGGCTACGCCTACGACATCGCGTTCGTCGTCGACAGCCTCACCTCGAAGGCCTTCGCCCTCGTCGGCGTCTTCATGGCCGTCATGGCCGCGGCCTTCTTCGTCCTCTACCGGGGCGGTATCGGCCGACTCAGCGAGCAGTTCGTCAGCCGGATGCCCTCCGAGTTCGCCGCCGAACAGGTCTCTATCGTCACGCTACACCCCGTCGAGGCGCTCATCTTCATGATCAAGGTCTCGGTCATCGCGGGCGCCGTCGCCACGCTGCCGCTGGTGCTGTACTACGCGTGGCCGGCGCTGAAGGAACGCGGCCTCGCCCGCGGCGACCGCCGCGTCCTCCTGCTGTGGGGTGGCACCGTTCTCTTCGGATTGACCGTCGGGAGCATCGTCGGGTTCATCTACGTCGCGCCGGCGGTCATCTCGTGGCTCGCCGCCGACGTCCTCGGGGCGAACATGATCATCGCCTACCGTATCAGCAACTACGGGTGGATGATCTTCTTCCTCACCGCCGGCATCGGCGTGCTCGCGGTCATCCCCGTCTCGATGTTCCTCTTCCACCGCGGGAACATCGTCCCCTACGCCGTGATGCGGAACCGCTGGCGGGAGTTCACCATCGCCGTCCTCGCGATGGGGGCGTTCTTCTCCCCACGAGGCGTCTTCACGATGTTCCTGCTCGGCATCCCCGTCGTCGCCGCCTATATGTTCGGTCTGGGGACGTTGTGGGCCTACACGCTCGGCGGCCGACGGACGTTCGAACCCGCCGAAGGCGCGGACTGACTCCCGCCCGACGCCCTGGCGGTTTCCCGGCGCTCCGCCGTTTCGAGCGAACGGTTCGGTACGTCCCGATACCGTTAACATATTCCTCAGATAAGTCCTCGGTATGCCCAAGATAAGCGTCGAGATTCCGCAGGAACTGCTCGACGACCTCGACTACCACGTCGGGGACGACGGCAAGTATGTCAACCGGAGCGACGCCATCCGCGCGTCGATTCGCAAGAACCTCGATATCATCGACGAGATAGACGCCCGCCACGGCCGCCTGGAGGACGATGAGTAGCGCCCACGCACGCCGTCCGACGCTTCCCACCGGCGCTATCGCCCTCGCAGCCCTGTTCGTCACCGCCCTGGTGACCGCACAGGTGACCGCGGCGAAGGTGCTGGCCTTCGAGTTGCCGACGACGCTGCCGCTCGTCGGCCCTGAACTGGCCTTCCCCGGCGCGGCGCTGGCCTACGCGCTGACCTTCCTCGCGACGGACTGCTACACCGAACTCTACGGCAAGCGGTCGGCGCAGGTGCTGGTCAACGTCGGCTTCGTGATGAACTTCCTCGTGCTCGCGCTGGTGTGGAGCACCATCCTCGGCCCCGGCGTCGACCCCGAGTTCTCCGAGACGTTTGCCACGGCCCTCGGCGCCTCGACGAACATCATCGCCGGGAGCCTGCTGGCCTACGTCGTCAGCCAGAACCTCGACGTCCTGATCTTCCATCGGCTCGCCGACGTCACCGACGGCGCCCACCTCTGGCTTCGCAACATCGGCTCGACGGGCACCAGCCAACTCGTCGACACCGTCATCTTCGTCGGCGTCGCCTTCTGGGTCTTCCCGCAGTACGTCGGTATCGGCCCGGACTTCAAGCCCGCCATCGTCGTCTCGCTCATCGCGGGCCAGTACCTCCTCAAACTGCTCATCGCGCTGCTGGACACGCCGTTCGTCTACCTTATCACCGGTGCCGTCCGGCGCTCCGAAGAACCCACGTTCGCTTAGAAAACGTCCGCCCCGGCCCTATTCTCGCTTCTCGGCGAAGCCGTATCGCGGCTTCACGTCGGTGACGGTCACCTCGACCGTCTCGCCCTCGTCGGCGCCCCCGACGAAGAGCGTGTAGCCGTCGACCTTGGCGATGCCGTCGCCCTCGCTGCCGACGTCCTCGATGTCGACTTCGAGTCGGTCTCCCTCACGGACGGGCGCCGTGATGCGACTCTTGGCGACCATGAACAGCTCCGACGAGGAGTCCCGGGAGGCTTTCGGGTGGATGGTGCGGACGTACTCGAACTCCTCGTCGATGTCCGCCCGGAGGTCGTCGGTATCGGGCCCTTCGAAGACCTTTGCGACGAAATCGCCGCCCGGCGCAAGCAGTTCGAGGCTCGTCTCGAAGGCCATCCGCGCCAGATGGACCGAACGAGCGTGGTCCAGCGAGTACTCGCCGGTCATGTTCGGCGCCATGTCGGAGATGACGACGTCGGCCTC
>NZ_JAZKTR010000023.1:0-22473 GCF_036625485.1 Natronomonas sp.
TATTCAAAAGGCGCCGCCACGATAGCGAATCGGGTGGGTTCCGAACCACCCACCCCGTTCATATTCCAACCCCCCCTTTTTGATGCCGGTACTGCATCTAGTGCGGTATGCTACCTCAAACCGATCCCGATCACCGCCGATGTATCCGCCCGCGAACCACTCGACTCACCGCACGCGGAGCGGAGCGATGACCGACCGCCATCCCGACCTCGACGAGCAGGCGCGGGCGCTGCTGGAGGAACTCGAATCCGGCGTCGCGCCGCCGTCTTCGACGCTGTCGGTGGCGACCGGCCGGCAGTTGCTCGACGACCTCTTTGCCGTCGCCGACCCCGAGCCCGTCGGCGAAGTCACCGAACTCGGGATACAGGGGCCGAACGGGCCGATCACGCTCCGCATCTACTCGCCCGAGGGCGAGGGGCCGTTTCCCGTGCTGGTCTTCCTCCACGGCGGCGGCTGGGTCCGCGGCTCGCTGGACGCCTACGACGGCCCCTGTCGCCTGCTGACCGAGGAGGCCGACTGCGTCGTCGTCTCGGTCGGCTACCGCCGGGCGCCGGAACACCCCTTCCCGGCGGGACTCGAGGACTGCTATGCCGCGACGGCGTGGGCCGCCGACCACGCCGCCGACCTGCAGGGCGACCCCGACCGCGTGGCCGTCGGCGGCGACAGCGCGGGCGGCAATCTCAGCGCCGCGGTCGCGCTTGCCGCCCGCGACCGCGACGGCCCCGACCTCGCCCACCAGTTGCTCATCTATCCGTCCGTCAACCCGCCGTCTGTCCGCTGGTTCGACTCCTACGAGGACTACGGGACCGACTACTTCCTCGAGATGGACAGCGTCGAGTGGTATCTCGACCAGTACCTCTCGGGCGCGGCCGACGTCGGCAATGCCTACGCCTTCCCGCTGCGGGCCCGCGACCTCTCGGGAGTGCCGCCGGCGACCGTCATCACCGCCGGGTTCGACCCGCTGGTCGACGAGGGGACCGCCTACGCCGAACGGCTCGACGAGGCGGGCGTTCCCGTCGAACACCGCAACTACGAGGGCCAGATCCACGGCTTCTTGAGCCTCTACGAACACATCGACGACGGTCGAGACGCCCTCGACTACGCCGCCAGCCGCCTGCCGGACGCCCCCGGCCACGAGTGACCGCTCGACCCGCCCGAGACCGGTGTAGTTGATATGTTAACCTCCCACCTTTTGGCGAATAATATGTGTATACTTCTATCATGGCACGGAAACAGACGCGGCGGCAATGGCTGAAGACGACGGCCGCGGGAACGCTCGGTGTCTCGGCGTTGGCTGGGTGTACGGGCGACGGTGGCAACGGGAACGGGAATGGTAACGGAAACGGCAATGGCAACGGGAACGGCAACGGAAACGGAAACGGTACCAGCAACGGCGGTCCCAGCGGGACCGTCAAGATCGGCGTCATGCAGCCGCTGTCCGGCGACGTCCAGTACTACGGCCAGCAGTCGCTGTGGGGGTTCCTCTCGGGGCTGGCCTACAAACACGACAGCGACCCCATCGACACCTCGACGACCGGAACGCAGACGATAGAGGGCGACGACGTCACCTACGAGTTGGTCATCGAGGACTCGCAGTTCAGTCCCGACCAGGCCCAGACGGTCGCGACCGACCTCGTACAGGACGAGGAGGTCGACATGCTGTTCGGGGTCGCCTCCTCGGACGGCGCCCGGCGCGTTATCGAGTCGGTCGTCCTCCAGACGAACGTCCCCTACATGGCCGGGCCCGCGGCGTCGGCCGGCCTCTCCAGCAACAGCGACCTGTGTAACGAACTCGTGTTCCGCGCCAGCGAGAACACGGCGATGGACGCCCTCTCCGGCGGGAAGTACGTCGCCCAGGAGACGGACGTCGAGCGGGTCTACATCATGGCCGCCGACTACTCGTTCGGCCGTGCGGTTGCCCGCAACTACCGGAACGTCCTCGAAGACGAGGGCATCGAGATCGTCGGCGAGCGGTTCGTCCCGCGCGGCCACGACGAGTTCGAAGGGCTCTACGAGAACGCGGTCGACGCCAACGCCGACGCGGTGGTCGGCGGCTTCACCGTCGTCACCCTGCCGCAGTTCCTCGATACCGGCCTCTCCGGCGATTACGGCCTCCGGATGTTCGGCGGCTTCGCGACTCAGATCTCGACCAACGCCATCGGCGGCGTCGCCCAGCGCGTGCTCGGCGAACCGCTGACCGCGGAGAAGATCAAGGACGCCAAACTCGGCCCCTTCACCACCCGCTACCACTGGAACCAGTACGACAACGACATCAACGACGCCTTCGTCGATTCCTACACCTCGACGTACGGTATCGTCCCCGACCTCTTCTCCTCGGGGACCTTCGTCGCAGGCTCCTCCATCGTGCAGGCAGTCAACGAGAGCGGGTCGACCGACGGCGCCGACATCGCCTCGGCGCTCCGTGGGATGACCGTCGCCGACACGCCGAAAGGCGCCGACGCCTACACCTTCCAGGAGTACAACAATCAGGCGCGCTCGGAGATGACCGTCGCCTACCCCGTCCCGAACACCGAGGACAACTGGGACGCGCCCATCATGCCGGGCGAACCGCTCGCCCGCATCCCCGCCGACGAGACGACGTTGCCGGCAGACCACCCCGACATGGGGTGTTCGCTGTAAGCGATGGTCCTGCGAACGAGGAACCTCACGAAGCAGTTCGGGGGCCTCGTCGCCGTCGACGGTGTCGACTTCGAGCTCGAAGAGGAGTGTTGTTCGCTCATCGGGCCGAACGGCGCCGGGAAGACGACGTTTTTCAACCTGCTGACGGGCGTTCTCGAACCGACCGAGGGCACCGTCGAGTATCACGACGGCGACGACTGGGCCGATATCACCGATTACGCGCCTCACGAGACGGCGCTGTCGGGGCTGCATCGCTCCTACCAGATCACGAACGTCTTCGAGACGTCGACGGTGCTGGAGAACGTCCGCATCGCCGCGCAGGCGGCGGGCGAGGATTCGTGGCGCGTCTGGCGCAACGTCGAGGCCTTCCCCGAATACGAGCGGGAGGCCCACGACATCCTCGACCGGGTCGGCCTCGCCGAGAAGGCCGACCGGCCCGCCGAGGCGCTCAGCCACGGTGAGAAACGGAACCTCGAGGTCGCCATCGCCCTGGCCGGCGACCCCGACGTCATCCTGCTGGACGAACCGACCGCGGGCGTCTCCAGCGACGGCATCGACGAACTCACCGACCTCGTCGACGACATCGCCGCCGACCACGCCGTCCTGCTCGTCGAACACAACATGGACGTCGTCATGGAGGTCAGCGACCGCATCGCCGTCCTCCATCAGGGCTCGCTCATCGCCGACGACGACCCGATGGCGATCCGCAACAGCGAACGCGTCCAGGAGGCCTACCTCGGCGGCTACGAGGCCAACACCACCGGAGGTGAACACGCGTGAGCCTGCTCGAAGTCGATGACATCCACAGCTACTACGGCGAGAGTCACATCCTGCAGGGCGTCTCGCTGGAGGTCGAGGCCGGCGAGACCGTCGCCCTCATCGGGCGCAACGGCGTCGGCAAGACGACGACGCTCCGGTCGATCCTCCAGTTGACGCCGCCCCGTGAGGGGACAGTCACCCTCCGCGGCGAGGACGTGACGGGCTGGCAGACCCACGACGTCGCCCGGAAGGGCGTCGGCTGGGTGCCCGAGGAACGCCGGATGTTCTCCCATCTGACCGTCGACGAGAACATCCGCATCGCGACGCCGCCCGACGAGGACGTCCAGGCGGCCTTCGAGACGGCCTACGGCGCGTTCCCGGAACTCGACGACCACCGCGGCCGCGAGGCCGGCGACCTCTCCGGCGGCCAACAGCAGATGGTCGCCATCGCCCGCGGGCTGGTCGGGAACAACGACCTCCTGCTGGTGGACGAACCCAGCGAGGGGCTGGCGCCGCAGATCGTCCAGCAGGTCGCCGACGCGCTCTCGCGGGTCGCCGAGGACGCGACCATCCTGCTGGTCGAACAGAACTTCCCGCTGGCGATGGACCTGGCCGACCGCTTCTACCTGCTCGACCACGGGCAGGTCGTCGAGTCCGGCTCGACCGAGGACATCTCGCGGGACGATGAGCGGATTCGGAGGTACCTCAGCGCATGACGGCCCTTTCGCTTCTCGCCGACGGCCTGCCGCTTTTCGCGCCCGTCGGCATCACCCTCGACGCGCTGTCGAAGGCCGCCCTCTACATCGTCATCGCCAGCGGCCTCAGCCTCATCTTCGGGCTGATGGGCGTGCTCAACTTCGCCCACGGCTCGCTGACGATGCTGGGCGCTTACCTCGGTGGTGCCGTGATGGTCGGCCTCGTCTCGGCGGGCACCGGCGACATCGCGCGCCTACTGTTGTTCTTCGTCGCCGTCGCCGCCGTCTTCGCGGTTCTGACCGGCTTCGGCGCTGCCATCGAGCTGACGCTCATCCGGCCGATCTACGACCGCGAACCGCTGTTCCAGATCCTGCTCACCTTCGGGCTCGTGTTGGTGCTCGACGAAGCCGCGCGTATCGTCGTCGAGTTGGGTGGCCTCCGACCCCAGACCGAGTGGCAGGACGCCATCGGGACCGCGCCGGATTTCCTCGCGAACCGGTACGGCATCCTCGGCGCGAGCACGCGCGGCCTGCTCTTCTTCGAGATGCTGGTCGGGCTGCTGGTCGTCGTCTCCATCTTCCTGTTCCTGACCCGGACCCGGTACGGCCTCTACATCCGCGCCGGTAGCGAGGACCCCGAGATGACGCAGGCGCTCGGCATCGACATCCGGCGGGCATTCACCGTCGTCTTCGGCGTCGGCGTCGGCCTCGCCGGCGTCGCCGGCGTCCTACTCATGTGGGACCCGCGCTTCGGCGCGAGCGTCCCGCTGGGCGTCGAGACGCTGCTCATCTCCTTTATCGTCGTCATCATCGGCGGCCTCGGCTCCTTCAAGGGAACCGTCGTCGCCGGCCTGCTGGTCGGCTTCGTCGACGCGCTGATGACGTGGCTCTTTATCAACTACATCGACTTCCCGGGCCTGCCGGAGCTGGTGTTGTTCCTCGTGCTCGTCGTCGTGCTCATCGCGCGTCCGAAGGGACTGTTCGGCATCGCGGAGGTGGGGGGCCATTAGCGACCCTGCCCCCGCGGCTGACGCTGACGAGGCCGGAGGCGGCAGCGGCGAAACGGTCGTCGAGGAGACGACGACCGCCGAGACGCTCCGCCGCTATCTCCGGAGCCACACGGCCCACGTCGCCGTCGTCGCCGCCCTGGCCGTCTATCCCTTCATCTACGCCGGCCTGACCGGCATCGGCCTCACCGTCGGCGGCGTCCAACTCGGGGCGTTGTTCGACGTCTTCCTGCCCCGAACCCGGACGATGGTCGTCGTCCTCTACGTCGGCCTCTTCGCGATGAGTTTCGACTTCATCAGCGGCTACACCGGCTATCTCTCCTTCGGCCACGCGATGTTCTACGGCATCGGCGCCTACTTCGTCGCGCTGGCCGGCACCGGGAAGATACCCGGCCTCCCGGCCGAGACGCCCTTCATGCTCATGCTGGTCGTCGGAGCGTTGCTGGCGCTGCTCATCGCGCTCGCCGTCGGTGCCGTCTCCTTCCGACTGACCGGCGTCTACTTCGCGATGGTGACGCTGGGCTTCGCGGAGGTCTCCCACGTCTTCATCCGCAACTGGGACTACGTCGGCTCGAACCCCCGGGACGGCGTCGGCGTCGTCGGCCGGGACGGCTTCGCGGTCGGGATTCCCGGCATCGACGCCCTGCAGTTCCGACTCGGCCGCCTGACCGGCGATAGCTTCGAGAACGTCCTCGGGACCGGCATCGAACTCGGAACCGTCGAGGTGTCCTACTACGCCATCGGCGCCGTCGTCCTGCTGTCGTACTTCGCGATGCAGCGAATCATCCACTCGCCGTTCGGCCGGGTGATGGTCGCCATCCGCGAAAACGAGGAGCGAGCGAAGGCCGTCGGCTACAACACCTTCTGGTACAAACTCGGCGCCTTCGGCATCAGTGGCTTCTTCGCTGGCGTCGCCGGCGCGCTGTTTGCCGGCTACCGGCGGTCGGTCGCCCCCGAGAACACCTTCGACCTGTTCGTGACCGCCGACGCCCTGCTGGCGGCCATCATCGGTGGGTTCGGCACCCTCGCCGGCGCGCTCTACGGCCACCTCTTCCACGAGTTCATCCAGGGCATCCTCTCGACGGAATCCCACGGCCTGGCCCGGTTCCTCCGAGACGCGCTCCCGGAGGATGTCCTGACGGCCGGCGTCGGCGACGTCACCGTCGTCGAGTTCATCAACGTCTTCGTCGACGGCCGCGCCGACCTCTATCTCGGCCTCATCTTCATCGCCTTCGTTCTATTCATGCCGCGAGGCATCCTCGGCGCGCTCAGAGACCGCCTCGGCGGCACCGTCGCCGAGAAACTCCCCGAGCGCCTCGACCGCTATCGCCGATAGCGGCTCTCTCGTTTTCCTTTTCAATAATGGTCGGTGACGAACGGTCCCAGCGCACCCGAAACCGCGGCGGCGAGCGCCGACTGCCGGTCGAGGTTCCCGGCCGTCAGCGCGCCAGCCGCCCCCTGCCGTTTCGCCACGTTCGATTCGCCCAACACGTCGTCCATCACCGGCCCGAGTTCCGCGCCGGCATCGACCCGTTCGGCGATCTCGTCTGGCAGTCGGAGGCTCGGGCCCGACCCGTGGCCGACCGTCTCGCCGTCGTCGACGGCGGCCCACATGACGAGAAAGAGCCCGTCAGACCCCTCGAAGCGGGCGACGCCACCCTCGATGCCGACCGCGAGGTCGAAGGCGCCGGCTCCCAGCACGTTCGCCGCGCGGGTCTCGGCGCCCCGGACCGTCTCGGCGTGGCCGACCGGCTGTTCGCTCACGCCGGAGGCGACCGGCACCGCCTCGACGGTCGCGTCGTCGAACGCGTCGCTCGCGTCGAGAACCGATTCGACCGCTCGTCGCTTGACCGGATTGCCGCTGCCGACGCCGACGGACATGCGCGGCGGTAGCCGCGGGGCCGTCAAGGGCGTTCCGAAAGTCGGGGTACACGAACCGTTTTATTTCGCTGTGCCATATGTTAACGTATGCGATCCGTACTGGTCCCCCTGGATGGTTCCTCGCGGTCCGAGGCCGCGCTACGCAAGGCGTTCGACCTGTTTCCCGAAGCGGAGATACACGTCCTCCACGTTCTTCAGGTGACCGAATTCCAGCACCACGAAACGATGTCCGCCTACGAACTCGCAGTCGAGGACTGCGAGGAGATCATCGACGACGCCGAGCGTCTCGCTTCCGACCACGGCCGGGAGATCGAAACGGAAGTGATCGAGGGCAACGCCGCAAAGACGATCCTGCGATACGCCGAGGAGAACGATATCGACCACGTCGTTATGGGAAGTACCGGCCGGTCGGGCCTGTCGCGGGTGTTGCTGGGGAGCGTCGCCGAAGCAGTGACGCGTCGTGCGCCCTGTTCGGTGACGATCGTACGCGAGGCCTGATACGGATCGTTGTGGTCTTTTATTTACCCCGCCAGCGCTCGCCGAACCGCTCCGGTGGCGTGCTCTCGAAGGTGCCGTTCTGGAAGACCGTCACCCGCCCCGTCTCCTCGCTGAGCGTCAGCGTCGCCACGACGTCGTCGCGGGTCGAGACGTCGAGGGCGCTCATGTGGCGGGCCCCCATCCACGGTTCGTACTCGACCTCCACGTCCCGCGGGCTCCGAAACCGGACCAACTGCTCGTTGATAATGCCGTCGACACTGACGACCGCCGCGCCATCACAGTCGTAGGCGACCGTTCGAAGCGCCTCGTAGAAGGCGTCGAACCCCTCAAGTGGCTCGCGACCCGTCTCCGGCCAGTAGTTGTCACCCATCGGGTCCGCGAAGTCCGCGACCGACGACCCGGAGACGACCGCGAGATACGCCCCCGGTGCGCCCGCCGTATCCTCCCATTTCCCGAACCCCACTGCTATCCCTTCCAGACAGTACCGGACGACCGCCTGCAGCCGGCCGACCCGGTCGTGTGACTGGTACGCGAGATCCAGCGACCCGCTCATGGGGTGTACTGAGCAGCCACGGCGTATAGTGGTTCGCCCCGAGGCAGCGACACGCCAAGGTTAACTACGGTGGGTGTCAAGCGGTACCTATGGTCACGAATTCGGACTCCCGCGATTCGAACGACGAGGAGGTGTTCCGGCGGGTGGGGCTGGTCACCCTGTTCTGGGTGCTCGCCCTCGTCCTCGCCGGACTCGCGCTCATCTTCTTCGGCGACGCGTTGTTCGACCTGGTGGTCTGACGGGCCGCGAGCGACCGGTACTACTGGGCGTCCACCACAGCCACGCTCGCCAGGTTCACGATGTCCTTCACCTCGTCGCCTCGCTGGAGGACGTGGACCGGCTTGTCCATCCCCACGAGCATCGGGCCGATAGCCTCCGCCCCGCCCAGTCGCTGCAGCAGCTTGTACGCGATGTTGCCCGCTTCGAGGTTCGGAAAGACGAGCACGTTCGCGGGTTCCTGCAACTCCGAGAAATCGTAATCGCCGGTCAGCATCTCCTCGACGACGGCGGTGTCGGCCTGCATCTCACCGTCGACCGGGAAGTCGACGTCGGGATTCTCGCGGAGGCGACGGGCGGCCTCGCGGGGCTTGCGCGTACCCTCGTTGTCGACCGTCCCGAAGTCAGAGTAGGACAGTAGCGCGACCCGTGGGTCGACGTTGAACTGGCGGGCGAGGTCTGCGGTGTGGGTCGCGACCTCTTCGAGGACGTCGGCGTCGGGCGCCTGATTGACCGTAGCGTCGGCGACGAAGACGACGCGGTTCCTGAAGGTGAGCATGTAGACGCCCGCCGCGTACTCGGAATCGTCGGCGGTGCCGACGACCTGCAGCGGCGGCCGGAGGGCGGTCGGGTAGTGGTTCGTCAGGCCCGTCAGCATCGCGTCGGCGTCGCCCATCTCGACCATCACGCTGGCGAGGTAGTTGCCGTCGTGGACCAGCCCCCCTGCCTCCCGGCGGGTGACACCGTTGCGCTGGCGCAACTCGTAGAGGCGGTCGGCGTAGGGGTCGAGTTCGTCGGTCGTCGGGTCGACGATCTCCGGGTCGAAGTCGAGACCCAGATCCGCCGCCTGCTCCCAGATGGCGCGTTTGTCGCCGATGAGGACCGGATTGGCGATGTCCTGTTCGACCAGCTGGTAGGCCGCCCGGATCATCTTGGGGTCGTCGCCCTCCGCCAGCACGAGTCGCTTGGGGTCGCTCTTTGCCTTGTTGAGGACGACCCGCATCATCTCGCGGGACTTGCCGAGGCGGGCCTCCAGTTCCTCGCGGTACTCTTCGAGGTCCAGTTCCTCGCGGGCGACGCCGGTCTCCATCGCCGCCTCGGCGACCGCGCCCGACAGCTCGAAGAGGACACGCGGGTCCAGCGGCTTCGGGATGATGTACTCGGGGCCGAACTGCAACGGCTGGTCGCCGTAGGCCTTGACTACGGCGTCCGGCACGTCGCGCTTGGCGAGGTCAGCCAGCGCCTCGGCGGCGGCGACCTTCATCGCCTCGTTGATCTCCGTGGCCCGGACGTCCAGTGCCCCACGGAAGATGAACGGGAACCCGAGGACGTTGTTGACCTGATTCGGGTAATCCGACCGGCCGGTCGCCATGATGACGGTGTCGTCCCGTGCTGCCTTCGTCCGTTCGTAGCCGATCTCCGGTTCCGGGTTGGCCATCGCGAAGATGATCGGGTCCTCGGCCATCGACCGTACCATGTCCTCGTCGACGATACCGCCGACCGAGAGGCCGACGAAGACGTCAGCGCCCGCCATCGCGTCCGCAAGGTCGCCTTCCGGCACGTCGGCCGCGAAGGGTGCCACGTACTCGTGGGGGTCCTCGTTGGCGGCGCGTTCCTCGGTGATGATGCCGTCGATGTCGCACATCGTGATGTTGTCCTTCTTGACGCCCAGCGAGTCGTAGAAGCGGGCGGTGGCGGTGGCGGCCGCGCCGGCACCCGCGAAGGTGACCTCGATCTCTTCGAGGTCCTTGCCCGCGATCTCGCAGGCGTTCAGGAGTGCCGCACCCGAGATGATGGCCGTCCCGTGCTGGTCGTCGTGGAAGACCGGGATGTCCATCTGCTCGCGGAGGTACTCCTCGATCTCGATGCATTCGGGCGCCTTGATGTCCTCCAGGTTGATGCCCCCGAAGGTCGGTTCCATCCGGGCGACCGAATCGGCGAACTTCGCGGGGTCGTTCTCGTCCAACTCGATGTCGAAGACGTCGATGTCAGCGAACCGCTTGAACAGGACGCCTTTGCCCTCCATCACGGGCTTGGAGGCCTGTGCGCCGATATCGCCGAGACCGAGTACGGCGGTGCCGTTGGAGACGACGCCGACCATGTTGCCCTTCGTCGTGTAGGTGTAGGCTTCGGCTGGGTTCTCGTCGATGGCGCGACACGGTGCGGCGACGCCGGGCGAATACGCCAGCGAGAGGTCGCGCTGGGTGTTCGTCGGCTTGGTCGTCGAGATCTCGAGTTTACCGGGCGGGTCCGCGCGGTGGTATTCGAGTGCGTCCTCGTCCAGTCCCATGCCGGCCATTGAGCGGCCCGATACAAACACGCAACTATTGTGGCCACGGGAGACGGTGTTCTACGGAGGCGACGAAAGGAGGGGACGGGAAGGGGGGAGGAGGGAAAGAGGGACGGGAGGTTTAGATCCATCCAAGCCGACTCAGGGTGCCAGTGGAATCGACTCGGGTATGGGTGCCAGTCGGTGCAGACAGAACACGGCCAGTGCGCTGACTGCGGTTCGATATTGTCGGGCTACGTGTTAGGTCCTCGGCATGGTATCTCATGCCATTTAAGACATCGAACGGACCGGTTACCCGGAGATGAGAACGGCCTTGCCCCGGTCGTCGACGGTCAGTTCGTAGCCGAACGTCTCGATGACGGCACGGTTCGTCTCGACGTGGTCGGTGTGTTCGGGCGCAAGTACCTCGCCGCCGGCCAGCGCCAGCGGGATCATCAACTGGTCGGCGAGATGCCGGTCGACCGCACCCGCGCCGTCGTGGAACTCCTGGAAGCCCGCGACGGCATCGGCGGCGACTTCCTCGGAGGGTTTGCCGGCCTCTCCGAGGGCGGTAAAGCCCGCACGACCACCCTCGTAGACGGCCGCCAACACGAGCGCCGACCCCGTCGACTCGGCCTCGACGTAGGAGACGTCCGTCGGCGTCGGCACGTCGGGCAACGCCTCCGCGGCGGCCGCGGCCTGCCGACCGGCGACTGCCGGGTCTTCGAGTTCCTCGGTGGCCACCGAATAGACCTCGACCCGCCGGAGCGCGCCGCGTTCTGTCAGCGCGATCGGTTCCAGTTCCGAGGGCCGAAGTGTCAGTTCGATCTCGCCGCCGCCGACCGGATAGAAGCCGCGGGACCCGACCGAGAGGTCGATATCGAGGCCGGCGCCGAGAAGGAGGGGTGATTTCACGTACCGCAGGTAATCCAGCGGCGGCGACCACGCGACGTCGGTGCCGCCGGTTATCGTCACCGACGCCTCGGCGTCCAGCGCCGTCGCCAGCGGGAGGACGGTATCGGCCACGAGCGAGACGCTGCCGGCGGTGCCGACGTCGACGGTCACGTCGTCCGCCTCCACGTCGCCGGGGTCGAACTCGAGGGTCTCGGCTTCGCGTTCGTCGCCCTCGACCGTCGCGTCACACAGCGCCGCGCCGGCCTCAACGGCCGCGAGATGCTGGGGGCGGAGTCCCTCGTTCGGGCGGTCACCGCGGATGTTCTCGATCCGGACGCCCTCCCCCGAGAGCGCCGACAGCGTCACCGCGGTCCGGACGATCTGGCCGCCGCCCGCCGCGCCGTCGATTTCGTGCATACGAAAACGGCCGGCGCCGACGGCAACAAAGCTTCCGACGGGCGCCCACGACCGAGGATTCGGGAATCGCCGCGTTCGAGCCCTCTTGGACGCGATTCTCACGCGTTGGGACACAGGTCCCTTATTTAGGGCCGTTCAGCGCCTAGCTTCTATCATGAGTCAACCATTCGACCGCCGACTCGCTGACGATCCGCCAGTACGCCCCGAGCGCGTGATGCCGGCCGTCGCGCTCGTCGTGACCGGTCTCGCCGTCGCGCTCGTCCTCGTGGGGCTAGCGAGCCTGTGGCCGGCCCTCGCCGGAGTGATTCCGGGTTCGGCCTCCGGGTTAGCCGTGAGTACCCTCGTGTTCGGTGCGCTCGCCGTGCTGACCCTCGTCGCCGCCTCGATGGTCAGCCGCCGCGTCGCGCCGAACCGTTCGCGATAGCGCCGTCGTCAGTTTTCGCGATAACGCCGTCATCGGTTTTTTAAGACGTTCGACGCCCCCATAAGGAGTATTTATAAAGAGAATCGGAACCTCGTTTTTCGGAACGATAAACCGACGGCGGCCGCTATGCGGACCGTCGCGCCGCCCAGTAGAGAACCCCGACGGTGACGAGGAACAGCGCCGTCGAGAGGTCGTAGGCGACGCCGGGAACGGCGGTCGCCAGCGGCGAGCCGACGCCGCCGAGGGCCGCCAGCAGGGCCGCGCCGAACGGCCATACACAACTGACGCAGGTGGCAAGGCCGAGCAGGCCGGCCACCGCGCTTCGGGCGCCGGCGAGGACGACCGTGTACACCAGCACGGCGAGGGTGGCGTAGCCGACGACCTCGAACGGGAGAACCGCGAGGTCGACCAGGCCGTTGGTGTACAGCAGCGTCGGCCCCCAGCCGGGCGAGAGCCACACGATACGGGCCGGCATCTCCATGCCACCCGGGCCAACGAGGCCGCCCGCGACCGCCAACACGAGGAAGTACACGGCGGCGACCGCGCCGGCCGCGAGCCGTCGACGGCGGTCCGCCGGAATCGTCGGCCGCCGGAGGAGGACCCACGCGCCGACGTTGATCCACACGAACGGGTACAGCGTATACCGGGGTTCGAGGACGCCCGTCCCGGTAATCCGGAGGTAGGCGAACACAGCCACCAGTTCGACGACGAGCAGTACACCGACCGCGCTGACGGCCGTCGACCGCTCGACCGGCAGTTCCGGGATGGCCGACCGGTCGATGCCCTGCGAGGTCGCCATCGGTCAGATCCCCTCGGCGTTCGCCTCCTCGTTGCCGACCCGGAGGTTCCAGAAGCCGACACCACCGAGGACGACGAGGACGAGCGCCGCCGCGACCGCGAGGTACTGGATCGGCGAGAGATCGAACCCGAGGAACCCGGCTATCGTCCGCAACTCGACGACGACGGGCACGAGGAACGCGAGGATGACGAGTAGCCCGCCACGGGTGATGCGGCGGCTCACGAAATCACCTCGATTATCCACGCCGGATAGGTCCCGGTGCCGGGGCCGAACAGCCCGCCCTCGGAGATGATGGCACCGATGGGCAGGATGTACGCGAGGACGACCAGCAGGACCGCAATGCCCGTCCACAGCGCGAGGTTGTCGAGCACCTCGGGGGAGTCCTCGGGGCCGGACAGCGCGGGCGGCAGCGTCCCGTCGAAGGCCTCCTCCATCGGCGGTTCCAGCAGCGAGACGATGACGTTCCCGAGGAACAGCACCACCGAGATGAACAACAGCGTCCCGCCGATAGCGATCTGGAAGCGGAGTTCGCCGACCGTACTGAAGCCGGCGTCGAAGGCGAAGCCGGAGTACTGCGGTTCGGCGGTCCGTCGCGGGATACCGATGAGGCCGCCGCGGTGCATCGCGTTCGACATCAACGTCATGCCGACGAACCACAGCACGACCTGGAACAGCCCGATACGCCGGCTGTAGACCGCCCGCCGGGTCAACTGCGGCAGCAGCCAGTAGGTCGACGCCATGAACGTCAGCGCGACGGCCGTCCCGACGGTGAGGTGGAAGTGGCCGGGCACCCACAGCGTGTTGTGGATGAGATAGTTGATGTTCATCCCTGCGTTGACCATGCCGGAGAAGCCACCGGCGGCGAACATCAGGCCGGCCAGCGCCATGCCGGTGAAGGCCGGGTCACGCCACGGGAGCACGCCGAGCCACGAGAGGTACCCCTCGCCGCCACGCTGGCGGGCGCCGTGTTCGACGCTCGCGACGACGGTGAAGGCCGTCAGCAGACTCGGCAACAGCAGGAACATCGTGTTCGTCATCGCGATGAACTTGAAGCCCTCCGCGATACCGGGGTCGACGTACTGGTGGTGGATGCCGACCGGCGTCGACAGCAGGAGGAACAGCACGAAGACGACCCGCGCCAGTGGGTCGCTGAACAGGCGGCCGCCGGAGAGTTTCGGCAGGACGGTGTACCAGAGCAGATACGCCGGCATCAGCCAGAAGTAGACGACCGGGTGGCCGAAGAACCAGAACAGCGTCCGCGTCAGAAGCGGGTTCACCTGCTCGATGAGCCCGAGCGACCACGGCAGCAGGAAGACGACGACCTCGGTGGCGACCCCGAGGGTGGCGATATACCACATCAGCATCGAGGTCAGTACCATGAACGCTTGCAGGGGAATCCGTTCGCCTTCGTTCTCGTCACGCCACTGCCACCACATCCGGAACCAGTCGAAGCCGGCCAGCCACGTCCCGATGATGAAGACCGCAAGGCCGGCGTAGAACAGCGGGTGGGCCTGCAACGGCGCGTAGAACGTAAAGAGGACGTCAGCGCTCATCGGTATCGAGTCGACGAAGCCGGCGAGGATGGCGATGCCTGCCATCGCCGTTCCAGCGGCCATCAACAGATACCAGGTCCACGTGAACCGGATATCGTCGACCGGTCGGTCGAGGCTTCTGACCATCGCCCACGTGAACACCCCGACGAGGAAGAAGATGGTAAAGGAGATGACGAGCAACACGCCGTGAAGCGTCAGGACGGTGTAGTAGTCCGCCGAGTCGATGAATCGGAAGTAGTTCGTCCGGTGGAGCGCCTGGATCAGGCCGCCGAGAGCGCCGATTCCGAGCGCGACGAAGGAACTCCACAGCGCCGCCCGGACGATGCGAGCCTCCTCAGGGAATCGGTCGACGAACAGCCGTTCGCCGGTCAGTGCTTCTTGATCGCTCATTCGTTACCTCCTTCGTATTCGTCTTCGGGATGGACGATGAGTTTGCCTTCCATGTCGTGATGGCCCTCGCCACAGTACTCGTGGCAGATGATGCCGTACTCGCCAGGTTCGTCGAACTCAACGGTTATCTCCGCGACTTGCCCCGGGATGGCCATCGTGTTGACGTTGGTGCCGACGACCTCGAAGCCGTGAATCACGTCTATCGACGTGATGTAGAACGTGACGGTGCTGTTTGCCGGCACCTCGATGGGGTTCGGGCGGAAGATGAACTGCTGGGAGATGACGTAGGCCTCGTACTCGTTTTCACCGACCTGCTCGACCCTCGGCTCCGCGAAGCGTTCGTCCTCGCCGACCGCGGTGGCGTCGATGGTCCCACCTTCGTTGTCGACCATCGCGACGCCGGCGCCGACCGCGCCGTAGGTCACGGTCCCGATGAAGCCGACGATTAGCACGATCGCCGCCACGAGCCAGATCTTCTCGTAAGTGTGGACGTTCATCCTATCACCGTCGGGCCACGCCCGAGGAACTCGATGAAGTAGGTGAAGATCCACATTCCCACCAGGATGAGAAAGTAAATCGCGATGAGGACGGCCGTCCCCACCGGATTAAACTCCTCGTGGCCGATTTCTCGTTCGGTGTCTGTCGACATATGCAGTCGTGTTTGACCGAGATACGATAAAATACTTCCCACGTCCCAGCCGTCGGGACGCGGGGATAGAGTTTTCAACCACCGGCAGTCATCTTTCGGGCATGGAACTGACACCGCGTCGGGGGACGATCGCCGCGCTTCTCGCCCTCGTTCCGGTCGCCACCTTCGCGTTCGCTCGTGGCGAGCCGCTTGTCGGTATCGCCCTCGTGAACGTCTGCCTCATCTTCGGGAGCCTCTACATCGCCTTCTCGCCGGTTTCGGGCCAAGGACACGGCGGGAACGGGCACGGCACGGCCGGCTAACGCTCGATGGTACTCGACAGCGCCGTCGGGGCCGACCTCGCCGTATTCGGCCTCGTCGGCCTGCTCGCCGGCGCCCACTGTCTCGGGATGTGCGGACCGCTCGTGACGCTGTACGCCGAGCGCATCGACGCGACGGCCGCTGACGGCGGGCGGCGCGCCGGCCAACTCACCCCGCGGGCAGTCCGCCAGCACACGCTTTTCAACGTCGGTCGCGCGACCAGCTACGCCGTCATCGGCGCCCTCGCCGGCCTGCTCGGCGGGGTCGTCTTCGAGTCGGCGGCGACCATCGAGGGCGTCGGCGACGGCCTCCGGGGCGGCGTCGGCGTCCTCGTCGGCCTGCTCGTCGTCGCCGTCGGCGTCTCGTATCTGCTCGGCGGCGCCGCCGACCTGCATCGGTTCGTCCCCGACGGCGCGCCGCTGGGGCGGGTCGTCGCCGCCGCGACCGACCGCGTCGACCGGCTGGCGGCCGGCCCCGGCATTGTCGGCCTCGGGGCGCTGCATGGCCTCTTTCCCTGCCCCATCATCTACCCGGCATATCTGTACGCCTTCGCGGTCGGCGACCCGCTCCGGGGCGGCCTGTCGCTTTTCGTCCTCGGAGTCGGCACCATCCCGACGCTGTTGCTGTACGGGACGGTGCTGGACGCCGTCGACGCGACGCGACGGCGCCGCCTCCACCGGGCCCTCGGCGCGGCGTTCGTCTTGCTGGGCTACGTCCTGTTGGCCCACGGCCTGATGCTGTTCGGCATCCATCTGCCGCACCCATCGCTACCCTACCGACCCATCAACGAGTTCACCCATGTCCTGTAGCCTCTGTGACCTACCGAACCCCGACCCGCCCGTGACGGCCGACGACGTCGACGGCGATTTCTGCTGTCGCGGCTGTCTCGAAGTCCAGCGCCGCCTCGGCGACGAGGCCGAAGCGGCCCTCGAGGAGAACGAAGCGGGGCCGGACATCGGTGCCGAATCCGTCCCCGAGGGCCGCGAGCAAGAATTCCTCGCCGTCGATGGGATGCACTGCTCGACCTGTGAGGTGTTCGTCGAGTCGCTGGCCCGCGACGTCGAGGGCGTCGACGCCGTCGAGGCCAGTTACGCGAGCGAACTGGCACGGGTCGTCTACGACCCCGAAGCCGTCGACAGCGACGCCCTGCCCGACCGGCTGTCGGGCTACGGCTACGAGGCCCACGACCCCGAGGAGACGGTCGAAGACGATGGCAGTGATGTGGTTCGGTTCCTCATCGGCGGCGGCTTCTTCGGCATGATGGCGATGCTGTGGTATATCCTCTTCCTCTATCCGACCTACTTCGGCTACCAACCGGTCGTCGACTTCGGCGGCCTCGACTTCACCTACATCGCCGCCAACATCTGGGCGTTCACCTCGGTCGTCCTCTTCTATACGGGCTTTCCCATACTGCGCGGCGCCTACGTCAGCCTCCGGTCGTGGCGGCCGAACACCGACCTGCTGGTGTCGCTGGCCGCCGTCGGCGCCTACACCTACAGCACGCTGGCGATGCTTCTGGGCCGCTCGGAGCTCTACTTCGACGTGACCATCGCTGTCGTCCTCGTCGTGACGGCAGGCACCCAGTACGAATCCCGCATCAAGCGGCGGGCCAGCGACCTGCTCTCGGAGTTGACCCAACAACAGGTCGCCGAAGCGGTCCGCCACCCCAGCGGCGAGCGGGTCGACGTCTCGGCGGTCGGCCCCGGCGACCAACTACTGGTCAGACCCGGCGACCGGATTCCCGTCGACGGAACCGTCGTCGAGGGGTCCGCCGCGGTCGACGAGGCGCTGGTGACCGGCGAATCGCTGCCCCGAAGCAAGCGGCCGGGCGACGAGGTCCGGGGCGGCACCGTCGTCACCGACGCGCCGCTTGTCGTCCGCGCCGGCGAGGAGGTGACCAGCACGCTCGACCGCATCGTCGAGTTGCTGTGGGGGATTCAAAGCGCCCGCCCCGGCGCCCAGCGGTTGGCCGACCGACTGGCGACGGTCTTCGTCCCGCTGGTCGTCCTCGTCGCTGGCGTCACGACCGCGTGGTTGCTCGCGAGTGGGGCGACGCCGACCGCCGCGCTGTTGACGGGGCTGACCGTCCTCATCGTCTCCTGTCCCTGCGCGCTGGGGCTGGCGACGCCGCTGGCGGTCGCCGCCGGGACGCGAACCGCCGCCGAGGCGAACGTCGTCGTCGCCACGCCGGCCCTGTTCGAGGCCGCCCCCGAGGCCGACACCGTCGTCTTCGACAAGACGGGGACGCTGACGACGGGGGCGATGACGGTACTGGACGTCGCGGCACCGACCGATGAGGAATCACTGCTGGCGCGGGCGGCGGCGCTCGAACGCTTCTCGGCGCATCCGGTCGCGACGGCCATCGTCGATGCCGTCGAGGACCCGCCGGAAGCCACCGATATCGAGGAACACGACCGCGGCGTCTCGGGGACCGTCGACGGCGAAACGGTTCTCGTCGGCCACCCATCGCTGTTCGAGGCCCGCAAGTGGGCGGTTCCCGACGACCTCGCCGACCGGGCCGACGAGATCCGAACGGAGGGCGCGGTCCCCGTCCTCGTCGGGCAGGCCGGCCGCGCCGAGGGCGTCGTCGCCGTCGGCGACGAGACGCGGCCCGAGTGGGCCGAGGTCGCCGAAACGTTCGCCGACCGGGAGGTGGTCGTGTTGACCGGCGACGAGGGCTCGGCCGCCGACCGCCTCCGCGAGGACCCCGCGGTCGACCGGGTGTTCGCGGGCGTCAAGCCGGCGGCGAAAGCCGAGACCGTCAGACGACTCCGGGCCGACGGGACGGTGGCGATGGTCGGCGACGGCAGCAACGACGCGCCCGCGCTGGCGGAAGCCGACGTCGGTATCGCGCTCGCCGGCGGCACCCGACTGGCGACCGAGGCCGCCGACGCCATCGTCGTCGACGACGACCTCCGGTCGGTGCCGGCGACCTTCGATATCGCGTCGGCGACGAACCGCCGCATCCGGACCAATCTCGCGTGGGCGTTCGGCTACAACGCCGTCGCGATTCCGCTGGCGGTCGCCGGCCTGCTCAACCCGCTTTTCGCCGCCGCCGCGATGGCATCGAGCAGCCTGCTCGTCGTGCTCAACTCCTCGCGGTCGCTGCGCTGACGTGCTGCTGTGTCGAAAACGGGGCGGGCAGCAGCCTACCGGACGACGGTCACGGTGACCGGCGACCGATGGACGACCGTCTCGGCGACGCTACCGAGCAGCAGGCGGTCCAGCCCCTCTCGACCGTGGCTGCCCATGACGACGTGGTCGAAACCGCCGGCCGCTGCGCGGTCGGCGATGACCTGCGGGGGGTCGCCGGTTTCGACGGCGGTCTCGACGTCGACGTCGCCCGCCGATACCTCCTCGCGGACGTCGGCCACCAGTTCTTCGGCCGCCGTCTCGGCCCGCTCGTACCACTCCTCGGAGCCATGGAGGGGTTCCTCTCGAACGTCGACCTCTTCGAGCGCGCCGTAGGCCGGTTCCGACGGGTCGATGACGTGCAGTACCGTCACCGACTCGGGGTCGTGTTCGGAACACGCGTATTCGAGCGCCTCCCGGGAAAGCGGCGACCCGTCGACGGGCACGAGGATCTGGCGGTCCGGCTCCTCGTGGCCGTCGCCGCGGACGACCGTCACGGGGATGGGCGACCGACTGACGACCGTCTCGGCGACGCTACCGAGCAGTATCTGTCGCGCGCCGGACTGTCCGTGTTCGCCCATGACGAGCCGGTCGAAGTCCTCCGCGAACTCCGGGATGGTCCGGGAGGGCGGGCCGAAGGCCGTCTCCGTCGTGACCTCGACGCCGGCCTCGGCCGCGCGGCGGTCGACCTCCTCGAAGAGGTCCTCGGCGTCGGCCTGTGCGCGTTCGAGTTGCGCGCGCCGGTCGCCGGAGGCCCGCTCGGCCTCCCCGGCGGTATCGACGACCCCGATGACGTGCAGCACCGTCACGTCGGCCTCGGGGAATTCGGTCAGTGCGTATTCGAGAGCGGCCTTCGACGGCGGATTGCCGTCCATCGGGACGAGTATGTCTGTCATCAGTGGATCACCAGAACGGTGCCAATAGGTACCACGCCCTCGCATAAAAATCAGCCGCGGAATCCCCCTCTGTGAGAGACACCCACACACGTATGTTCCTGAACGGAGTATATTCGGATGGGTGAGACCAATGCCCATTCAAGACCTCGTACGAAGCGAGGTCGTCACCGCCGACCCGGATACGTCGGTCGCCGACCTCGCCACGACGATGGACGACGAGAGCGTCGGAAGCGTCGTCATTACCGAAGGAGAACAGCCGGTCGGTATCGTCACCGACCGTGATCTGGCCATCCGCGTGCTGGGCGAAGGGCGCGACCCGGACGCGCTGACCGCGAGCGACGTGATGTCGGAGGACCTCGAAACGGCCGACCCAGAAACGGGGTTCTACGAGGCCACCGAGACGATGGCCGACAACGGGATTCGTCGGCTTCCCGTCACCGACGCCGACGACACGCTCGTCGGCATCATCACCGCCGACGACCTGACCGAACTGCTCGCCGAGGAACAGCAGCATCTCGGCGCGATCATCGAGGCCCAGCGGCCGCCGTATTAAGAGGCGCGAGGACCGTTACAGGGGTGGGGACCGCGTCCGAATACGGGAACGGAGCCGCCGCGGCGTTCTAGTTCCCGTTTTCGCCGTCGTCGCCGTCAGCGTTCGCCTCGCGTGCCCGCACCGTCAACACCGGGATGTCAGCGGTGCGTACGGTTCGCTCCGCGACGCTGCCGAGCAGCAGGCGGTCCAGTCCGCTGCGACCGTGGGTGCCCATGACGATGACGTCGACGTCGTGATCCTCGGCGTACCCCCGGATAACGCGGTGGGGCGACCCGCCCTTGACGGCCGTTTCGACGGCTTCGATGCCGGCTTCGGTCGCCCGGTCGCGGGCCTCCTCGACGATGCGTTCGCCCTCCGCTTCGAGTTCGGCGAGCAGGTCCGACTCACTGGCCGCCATGACCTGCACGTTCTCCTCGATGACGTAGAGGACGTGGAGCCTCGCTCCGTGGGCTCGGGCCTGTTCTATCGCGTGGTCGAGCGCCGCCTCGGCGCCAGCGCTGCCGTCGGTCGGAAAGAGGATGTGGTCGTACATGATAGCGAGGACAGGTCTGGTTCCTACAGGGTACTTCGTACGCATCGTATAAATGAGGGATGGGCCATTCCGAAACCCGGGAGCCAGTGGGAACTCGCTGTCCAAATTCCGATAGCCCGCTGGCCTATTCGTCGAGGGACTGCTGGCGCCACGTCGTCCAGTCGTACATCCGCTGGAGCTGGCCGCCTTCCTGTCGGATGGCGACGGCCGTGTTGAAGAGGAACGCGGCCGCGAGGACGGTACCGACGAGCCAGACGGCGGCGACGTGGGCGTCGGTGGCGCCGACCAGCGGCGACCCGAGGTCCACGAGGACGATACCGACGACGCAGACGACCGCCGGCAGGAGGTGGCGTGTGATGGCCGCAAGGGTCGTGCCCTCGTGGACCCGAACGGTCTGGACGCCGTAGAAGACGGCCCACGCCGAGGCCAGCAGCCAGCCGACGGCGACGACCAGCCGGGTCCAGTCGGCCTCGACGAGGAAGCCGAGCCACCACGCGGCGATGAAGACGGCGACGACCAGGTAATCGACCCAGACGGGGATGGCACGGGTCCGTTCGTCCGGCGAGCGCTCGGCGTGATACAGCGCCCGGAGGCCCAGCGCCAGGAACAGGATGAAGAACAGGACTGCGCCGTCGTTGAACACCGCAAGCCACGACGCGTCGGCGACGATGGTCGCGGCACCGGAGACGCCGTACAGCACCGCGGCGCCGGCGGCGACGGCGATGTACCACCATTCGACGGTCTCGGCCGCGAGGACGTACTGGACGTAGCCGACCAGATAGCCGGCCAGAACCGCCGCCGCGACGGCGATAGAGGCGTACGCGAGCAGGTTCGCAGCCGTCACCGTCGCGGCCGGGTCGCCGGTTGCCAAAAGCAGCGTGTGCGGACTCATTGACTCGATGTGCGTCGGCGATTTATATAATATCACAGGCTAATCCCGGCCCGCGGGAGAGAACAGAAGGACCGACGGCATCGGGGGGGATGATAGCCCGACGGTCAGTCACCCGGGCACGCGACCTCGGTGGCCCGCTCGCGGACCAGTTTGCGCTCGACCGCGTTCAGCCGCTGGGAGACGCCCGACCGGGAGATGCCGAGTCGCTCCGCGAGGTCGTCCAGCGTCGCGCCCCGCGGCTGGTCGTAGTATCCCAACTCGACGGCGAGTGCGAGCGCCTCCCGCTGTTTCCCCGTCAGCGTGCTGCCGCCCAACTGGCCCCCGTCGCCTTCCTGTCGGATCCGTTCGACGGCGACCGAAGTCCCCGCCTCCCTGAGGTCCCCGATTATCGAACGGAGCGTCTCGCGGTCCGGGACGACGAGCGAGAACCGCAACCGACCGTCGCTGGCGGACTCGATGTCGGAGATACAGTCGTGTCGCTCGAAGACGAGACACGGGCAGGCGTCGGCCACCGGCGTGTGCCG
>NZ_JAZKTR010000183.1:0-4201 GCF_036625485.1 Natronomonas sp.
TCCGCGCCGCGCGGGAACGACACCGAGACGGCGTCGGGACCGTCGAGCTCCGCGAAGCGCTCGAAGCGCTCGCGGGCCTCCTCGGGCGTTCCCCAGACGGCGAGATCCTCCAGCAGATCGTCTGGCATGGCGGCCATCGCTTCCTCGCGGTCGCCCTCCTGCCAGTTGTCGTAGACCGCCTCGGCGACGTCTTCGTGGCCCTGCCGGGCGAGGTTATCCCGATAGAACGTGCCCATCCCACCGATGTAGAAGCAGGTGTGGGCCTTGACGAGTCGCTTGGCCTCTTCGGCGTCATCCAGCGCACAGCAGGTCAACGAGAGGTTGACCCGCTGTTCGGAGCGGTCGCGGTCGCCCATCTCCGAGCCCCGGTTGAAATCCTCCAGTCGGTCCTGGATACCGTCGGCGGTCAACATCAGCGCGTGCCAGCCGTCGGCGAAGCGACCCGCGAGTTCGACGGCTTTCGGCCCCATCCCGGCGGTTTCGACCGGTGGTACCGTCTCCGGCGGGTCACAGCGCAGGCGGAACCCCTGCAGGTCGAAGTACTCGCCGTCGTACTCCAGTTCCTCGCCGGAGAGGACCTGCTTGACGATGTCGACCGTCTCGCGGGTCCGACGGAGCGGGTTGCCGAAGTCCACGCCGTGCCAGTTCTCGATGACGATGGGCCCCGACGGCCCGAGGCCGAGGCGGAATCGACCCTCCGAGACCTCCTGTAGGGTGGCGGCGGTCTGGCCGATGAGGGCCGGCGACCGCGAGTAGACCGGCATGATCGAGGTTCCGATGTCGATGTCCTCGGTGCCGTGGGCGATAGAGGTCAGGGTCGTGACGGCGTCTCGGCCCCACGTTTCGGGGAGCCACGCGGTGTCGTAGCCCAACTCCTCGCCGGTTCGGGCTTGCTCGACGAGGGCGTCGACGCTCGGCTGTGCGGCCACCGGTAGGAAGACGTCGCGTTCGGTGTCGGTCATGGTTATAGCTGGGAGTCCTCGAGCGGTGGGACGCCCTGTGCGGTGATAGTTTCACCGACGATGTACGAGGCGGCGTCGCTGGCGAGGAACTGGGTGATGTCGGCGATCTCCTCCGGCAGGCCCATGTCCTTCGCGATGTCCTCGCGGTCGACGTCGGCGGGGTCGATACCCATCTGGGAGGCGACGCCGGGCGTGCCGACGAGGCCGGGTGCGATACAGTTGACGCGGATGTTCTCCTCGGCGTATTCCGCGGACAGCGACGTCGTCAGGTTGACGACGGCGGCCTTGGCGGCGCCGTAGTGACTCATGTAGCGAGAGCCCATCGTCCCGGCGACCGACGCGAAGTTGATGATGGTACCGCCGCCGTCCTGCTCCTGCATCTGCTGGCCCGCGATCTGCGAACAATGGAAGGTGCCGTGAAGGTTGATGTCGACGATGGTCTTCCAGCCGTTCTCCGAGATGTCGTCGAAGGAGGCCATGAAGGATGCCCCGGCGTTGTTGATCATCGTGTCGACGCGGCCGAAATCCTCGACGGTGGCGTCAACCAGCGCCTCGATGGAGTCGCGTTCGCGGACGTCACACTCGACGGCGATTGCCTGCCCCGGCCGGTCGCTGTCGTTTATTTCGTCGGCGACCTCGTCGATCTTGTCCTGCGAGCGGGAGGTGACGACGACGTTGGCGCCCTCGTCGGCGAACCGCTTTGCGGTCACCTCGCCGATGCCCTGACTGGAGCCGGTGATGATGGCCGTCTTCCCCTCGACGCTGAACTGTTCTAACATCGGTATCCACGCGCCGTCTCGACGCTCGTGTGTCTGGCTGTCATTGTGACGGCTGTCCGTTTCGAGGGAACGTTAATAAAGGTAAGTTCCCGAGTCGAGGTCTGAACAATGGAAAGTTCAACGGTGTTGTATCAAAACGAAGGCTTAAGCCGTGCGGTCGCATTCTTCCGGTGAATGGAAGTACGGAACACGGAGACGCAGGTCCACCGACTGGAGTTCGACGTGGAGTGGCCGCCGGGCCACGTCGCCTGCTATCTCGTCGACGGCCCCGAACCGGTGCTCGTCGACGCCGCCGCCCCCGACCACGAGGAATCGTTCGAGGCAGCACTCGCTGACCACGGCTACGACCCCGGCGACATCGACCACGTTCTGATCACCCACCCGCACATCGACCACGTCGGGCTCGTCCCGACGATTCTGGAGGCCGGCGACCCGACCGTCTACGCTCCCGCCGGCGTCGAAGCGCGGTTCCAGCGGGACCCCGAGGCCCTCGAAGCCCGCGTCCGGCAGAACAGTACGGAAGCAGGCTTCCCCGACGAGCAACTGGAGATGGCCGTCGACATGGCCGTCCAGTCGCTCGAACGGGACTCCGAGCACCTCCCGCCCGAAGAGGTCGACGTCTGGATCGAACCCGGCGACACCACGCAGGTCGGCCCGATCGAGATCGGCGCCGTCCACGTGCCGGGCCATCAGGCCGACCACCTCAGCTATCCGACCGAGATCGACGGCGACCGCGTCCTGCTGGCCGGCGACATGGGTATCGAACCCTTCCGCCCCGTCGTCATGCACGATGGTCTCGACGACGGCCACCGCGAGGCCTTCGATGCCTTCTACACCGCTCTCGACCGCCTCGAATCGGTCGACGTCGACCGCGTCTATCCCGGTCACGGCCCGGTTCACGACGACCTGCAGGCCGTCGTCGAACGCGACCGGAAGAGCCTCGATGACCGCCTCGACGGGGTCGCCGACCTCGTCGCCGACGGCTACTCGACGGTCGGCGGCGTCGCGATGGCGTTGGCCGGCGACCGCGACGTCAAGTACCTCATCCCCGAGGCGATGAGCGCGCTCGCCCACCTCGACGAACGCGACGAAATAACGAGCGAACTCCACGACGGCGTCCGCTACTACGAAGCATGAGCGAGGACACGCCCGCAACCGATCCACAGTACAACACCGTCTTCTGGGACATCGGCGGCGTCATCGTCGAACTCCGTTCCATCCGCGAGGGGTATGCCGCCTTCATCTCGGAGTTGGCCGCCGACCACGGGATGGACCCCGAGGCCGCCCTCGACGAATGGAAATCCATCCTCGGCGACCACTTCAAGGCCGCCGACGGCACCGAATATCAGTCGGCCCACGAGGGCTACCGGAAAGCCACCACGGAACTGTTCGACGGGAATCCGCCGGACGACTGGGAACTCATCCTCGAAGAAGCGACCGCCGCCACGCTCCGCGCGGAGGACGGCGCCGTCGAGACCATCGAAGCCCTCCACGACGCCGGCATCCAGCAGGCCATCGTCTCGGATATCGACACCGACGAAGCCCACGACATGCTCGATTCCTTCGGCGTCTACGACTGCTTCGACCACGTCACGACCTCCGAGGAGATCGGTTTCAAAAAACCCGACGCGCGTATGTTCGAGGACGCGCTGGCGGGAACCGGCGCTGCCCCCGACCGGACCGTCATGGTCGGCGACCGCCACCGAAACGACATCGCCGGCGCCGCCGGGGTCGGCCTCGGAACCGTTGGCTACGGCGATGATGCGTGGGGTCCCGAAACCGACCACGAGATCGAGCATCTACGCGAGATACTGGATATCGTCGGCGTCGAACGCTGACCCGCTGCTGACGGACCGTCCCACACGTTCACGTCTTCTCGTCACCGTCGAGGACGCAGACCGGGTGATAGAGGAGGCCACCGAGGAGGAGGCCGTCACGACGCTATTCGATACGGACGGGGTCAAAACCATCCTCGAACACCTCCTCGCCGTCCTCGAGGAGCGAGCCCCCGCGTTCGAGGATACCTCTCCCGACGAGTGACGAGTCCCTCAACGAGTGGCGGTTCCTCGTCGGTCGGTGGCCCGACGCGGCGAACCGTTCGGGAACTCGACTCCCTCGTCTTGACTTAACGTCGCCAGTTATCACCGTCCAAATCCTTATGCGTGAACCAACAACATAGCGGAACGCAATGGACCTAGGACTCGACGACAAGACCGCCCTCGTGACGGGTGGCGCCGGACGAATCGGAAGCGAAGACTGCCGTATTCTCGCCGAGGAAGGCGCTGAAGTGGTCATCCTCGACGTCGCCCTCGATAAGGCCGAGAACATCGCCGACGAGGTCGAGGAGGACTACGACGGCACGGCCCACGCTGTCGAATGTGACCTCACCGACCGCGACGACGTTGCCGACACCGTCGCCGCCCTCGAAGAGGAGACCGGCGGCATCGACATCCTCGTCAA
>NZ_JAZKTR010000184.1:0-4165 GCF_036625485.1 Natronomonas sp.
GTGCCGCCCAGCGCCATCCCGATGATGGCGACGTCACAGTCCGTATCCTCTATCTCGTTGTATAGGGGCGACCAGTCGCTGACGCCGCCGGGGCGTTGCTTGATCGGCACGTCGATGACGCCGGAGAGTCGCTCCGAGAGCCGTTCGGCGTAGGTGGCGAAGTAGTGGGAGTCCAGCGTCACCTCGAAGAAGTTCCCGTCGGGGCCGGTGCCGTTGATCTTGCCGCTGATCTGGTACCAGCCGGGGTCTTCGGGCATCGTATAACAGTCGCTTTGGACGGCGACGATGGAGTCCTCACGGGAGATGGAGACCGTCTCGCCGAAGTCGTCTTCACCGTTGAACTCGACCCAGATCTTGTCTTCCTGGAAGCCAGAATCCAGCATGTTCTGCAGGATGCTGTCGTCGTTCTGCGTCCCGGAGTTGTTGCTACCGCGGTCAATGCCGAGGGCCTCGGTATCCGCGGAGCCACAGCCGCTGAAGTCGATCTCGTCGCTGGAGATGACGAGCCACTTCATCACTTCGAGGCGGTCGGCGGGTTTGCCGTCGAAGCCGGACCCCGTCTCCGCGAAGTGGTGGATACTCGCGTTCTGTGGGTTCTGGTCGCCGGTCTGGTGGTCGGACTCCTGCTTCTGTCTGGCGACGAGGTCGACGTCGTACTGGGTCCCGGAGTTGTTGTTACCGCGGTCGATACCGAAGGCCTCGGTGTTGTCCGTGGTACAGGCGGAGTAGTCGATCCAGTCGACGCCTTCGTATTCGGCGTGGATGATGATCCAGTTGAAATAGAGGCCGTCTTCGGCGCCCATCTCCGCGAAGGCGTCCGAACCGACGACGAAATACTCGATGCTTCCGTTCTCCGTGTTCTTGTCGCCGGGATAGTGGTCCGTAGCGCTCGGGAAGTTCACCGTGAAATTCGAACTATCCGTGACGTCGTTGACGTCCTCGGGATGGGCGGCCGATGCCGGTGCGGCGCCGAAGGTGACGAAGGCCGCGACGAGCGACGTAACCAACAGGGTCGTCATGAGGGTCACGCTGACTTGTTGGACTCTACGCATGTTCGGCACAAGGAAAACCGGAGGGCTAAGGCTACTGCTGGATATGCGGGGCCATTTATGTTTACTGTTCACACGGAACTCGGGCAGGCCAGAAACCGCCGGTAGGGTGTATCAGCCCCGTCGCCGGGCGTCGGTGTTCCCTCGATGCGGTCGTCGTTACTGTTGGTTTCACCGTCGTTGCTGTCGCTCCGTCGGTCCCACCGTTAGTTGCTGTCACTTCGTTATGCGTGCGTGGGTGCTGTCCGTTCGCGTGAGTTAGTAACGACTATACGCCGGCCTTACAATCCAACGCGTATGCAACGACGATGGGCGGCGATCTATCTCGCCTTCTTCCTCGTCATGGCTGCCAGCGCCTATTCGGTGATGGCGGTCGCGGAGGAACCGGCGATGGATATCGAGGGCGACACCTATCAGCAAGGGGATACGCTCGAAGCCGAGGGTACGACCTACACGGTCGCTGAAGTCGGCGACGGCGAGGGGACAGTGGAGTACAACACGACGGAAACACAGCAGACGGAGTTCGCGAACAACTCCGTCGTCGAGTACGGGGGCGGAGAGTACAACGTCACGGTCGAATCCGCCGAGGAGCCGGACTCCTTTACCTTGACCGAGGAGTTCGACGTCGAAAGCATCCTCCAGAACGACTCGCAGGTCGACAACCAGACCTACGAGCGCGAGGACGGGACCGAGTTCGTCCGCTACAAGGACGGCTCGACCGAACCTCTCGACGAGTACCTCCCCGAACCGAACCAGGAGCAGTTCTCGACCGGTGACAGTATCGAACACGACGGCACCACGAAGACCGTCGACTCGGTCTCGGCCAGCGGGGCCGTCCTGACGTGGGAGGAGACGACCACCGTCTCCATCGGCATGGAAGAGGGTGACGTCGTCGAGATCGGCGGCACGGAGTACGTGGCAACGTTCCCCGACGACAGCACCGTGTTGCTCTCGACCGATATCGAGGGTTACGAGCAGGTTTCCGAGAACCGTGAGTACTTCGACAAGCGGATCTCCGGCCTCAACTACGTCATCCTCTTCAGCCTCGGCGCCGGTTTCCTACTGGCCGCGACGGCGCTCATGCCGCGCCGCGAGTAACCCGCCGACGCGTTTCCGCCGTTCTCGACGCGACACCGCCCGCTTTTACTTCGTCGTTCGTCCGAACCATCTCGTGAACTCTGAGTGGCATTCACCCACACGAACGGCGCGCTTCGAAGGCTTTATCCGCCGACTCGACCTCATCTGAGGTACTATGAGTGACAAGCCCGCCTCTATGTACCGAGAGCTGGATAAGCCCTCGTACACGCGACGGGAGTACATCACGGGCATCCCCGGCTCGAAGGTTGCCCAGTACAAGATGGGCCGCATCGACGCCGACCCCGACGATTATCCGGTGCAGATCAGCCTCATCGTCGACGAGGAAGTCCAGATCCGCCACGGCTCGCTCGAGGCCGCGCGCCTCTCGGCGAACCGTCGGATGCTCAAGGAACTCGGCGAAGAGGGCGACTACAAGATGATCCTCCGGAAGTTCCCCCACCAGGTCCTCCGTGAGAACAAGCAGGCGACCGGTGCGGGTGCGGACCGTGTCTCCGACGGGATGCGACAGGCCTTCGGGAAGATCGTCGGCACCGCCGCCCGGATCCAGAAGGGCGAGCGCCTCTTCACCGTCTGGTGTAACCCCGAGGACGCCGAGATCGCGAAGGACGCCTTCCGCCGTGCGTACAACAAGATCACCCCGCCGTGTACCGTCAAGGTCGAACGCGGCGAGGAACTGCTGATCGCGTAAGGCGGGCTCTTCTTACGCCTTTTCCCGATAGCCGCGGGCTTTCGACCATCGCTTACAAGCGGGAGGGACACCTCCCTCCGGCATGCACCTCGCCGAATCCACGTGGACGGATATCCGCGATGCCGACGCCGATCTCGCAGTTCTTCCCGTCGGCAGCACCGAACAGCACGGCCCCCACGCGCCGCTCGGGGTCGACTACATGACTGCCGAGGCCATCGCCGAGGAGGGTGCGGCTCGCTATTCGGCCGGAGACGAGACGGAGGCGGTCGTCGCCCCGACGATTCCGGTCGGTATCGCCGAGGAACACCGTGATTTCGAGGGGACGCTGTGGGTCTCGGAGGACACCTTCCGGTCCTATGTCCGGGAGACAATCGAGAGTCTGGCCCACCACGGCCTCGACCGCGTCGTCGTCGTCAACGGCCACGGGGGCAACGTCGACGCCCTGCGGGAACTCTGCGGCCGGGTCACCCGCGACGAGACTGCGTATGCGGTCCCGTTCACGTGGTTCGATGCCGTCGCCACCGAGGAGATGGGCCACGGTGGGCCTGCGGAAACCTCATTCATGCGGTATCTACGGCCGGAACTGGTCCACGAGGACCGGACCGAGGCGGCCGCCGAGGACGGCGCGGACTCGTGGGGCGAGTGGCTCCACGGGACGAACCTGACCTACGACTCCTCGGAGTTCACCGACAGTGGCGTGGTCGGGGACCCACGGGGCGGAGACGCGGCACTCGGCGAGGAACTGTTCGAGGAATCGGCCGACGCGCTGGTGGCGTTGCTGGACGCGGTCGAAACCCGCGCGGTCTGATCACTCGTCGTCTTCGTCGTCCTCGCTTTCCTCGGCGGCGTCTTCGAGGGCGCCGCGGAGTTCCGGAATCGTCGCGGTGAGTTCGCCGACCTGCTCGTGGGCTTCGACGATGTCGTCGAACAACTCCTCCAGTTCGGCGATGTCGGCCTCGAGGTCGTCGGCGTCCTCGAAGGCGTCGGCCTTCTTGCCCATCGCGAACCACTTCTTGGCGTCCCGGAGGTGCTCTTCGGCGTCGCCGGTATCCAGCGCGCCCTTCAGGGCGTTGAGCACGCCGAGGGTGTTGTCGGCCTCGACGTCCCAGACGGCGTCGGCCTCGGGGAGGGCGTCTTTCGCTTCCGCGAGGCTGGCTTCGACGTCCTCGCGCATCTCGCTTGCGGCCTCGTCGAACAGTTCGTCGTCGTCGAGCGTCGCCTGACTCATACTATCCAGTTTCGTGCCGTGTGGGTTAAAAACACGCCGCAAAGCGAAAGTGAAAGTCGGCGGCGGAAACGGCGACCGACTGGTGACGCTCCGGGCGTCTCA
>NZ_JAZKTR010000185.1:0-4133 GCF_036625485.1 Natronomonas sp.
ACCGTCGCGGTCCGTCGCGTCGTCACCAGCCCGTTGCCGCGCTCTGAGACGCCGGTCTCGACGATTTCCAGTTCGACGTGGAGGGTGTCGCCCGGACGGACGGGCGCGGGTAGGCGAAGGTCCTCGATGTGCCTGGCGGCGACGAGGTCGGAGTCGCCGTAGAACGACTTGACGACCAGCGGCTGGGTCAGAGCGAAGGTGTGGATGCCGCTGGCGATGACGCCGCCGAAGGGGGATTCGGCGGCCGCTTCCGGGTCGACGTGGATGTCGAGGGGGTCGAACTCCTCCGCGAAGGAGACGATGTCCTCCTCGGTCACCGTGGTCGTCCCGCAGTCTATCGTCTCGCCGACGGTTAGGTCCTCGAACGTGCGGTGACTCATGGTCCGGGGTGATGACCTCGAGTGCGAAAGCTCTATTGACGTGAACGGTACCGAGCGTCAGGGGTGACCCAGGGTTCGCGGGTCGAAAAACGAGGACGATCGAAAGGCGTGGCCGTCAGTTATGCGCGTCCCGTTCAGGTGTCGGGGCTGTAGTTCGGCGCTTCGTCGGTGATGACGACGTCGTGGGCGTGGCTCTCGGTCTGACCGGCCGAGGAGACGCGGACGAACTCCGAGCGTTCCTTGAACTCCGGAATCGTCTCGGCGCCGACGTAGCCCATGCCGGACTGCATGCCGCCGACGAGCTGGTGGAGTTCCGACGAGAGCGAGCCCTTGTAGGGCGTTGCGGCCTCGACGCCCTCGGGGACGAACTCCTCGTTTTCCTCCTCTTCCTTGAGGTAGCGTTCGCCGCCGCCGTCGTTCATGGCGCCGACCGAGCCCATGCCGCGGTACTGCTTGTAGCGCTTGCCGTTGCGGGTGATGATGCGGCCGGGCGCTTCCTTGGTCCCGGCGAAGTAGGAGCCGAGCATGACGGCGTCGGCGCCGGCGGCGATGGCCTTGATGGCGTCGCCGGAGTAGCGGATGCCGCCGTCGGCGATGACGGGCACGTCGTGCTGGCTGGCCACGTCGGCCACCTCGGCGACGGCCGTGATCTGGGGCATGCCGGAGCCGGAGACGATGCGGGTCGTACAGATGGAACCGGGGCCGATACCGACCTTGACGCCGTCGGCGAAGTCGACGATTTCCGCGGCGGCCTCGCGGGTGCCGACGTTGCCGACGACGACGTCGGCGTCGATCTCCTGCTTGATGGCGCGAGCGGAGTCGATGACGTCGAGGTTGTGCGCGTGCGCGCAATCGATGAACACGATGTCCGCGCCGGCCTCGTCGGCGGCCTGTGCGCGGTCGGCTTCGAAGGGGCCGACGGCGACGCCGACGACGAGCGAGCCGTCGTCGTCGCGGGCGGCGCTGTCGTATTCGCGGCGTGCGAGGATGCCGGCCATCGTGACGAGGCCGGTGAGGTGGTTGTCCTCGTCGACGATGGGGACGCGCTCGATTTTGTGTTCGTACATGAGTTCGAGCGCCTGTCGCGGGGTGACCTCCTCGTGGGCGGTGATGACCTCGTCGGTCATCGCCTCGCGGACGAGGTCGCTTTCGCCGACCTCGAGGTACGGGCGGATGTCGGTGCCCGAGATGATGCCGAGGACGGTATCCTCGTCGTCGACGACGGGGGCGCCGGAGACGCCTTCCCGTTCCATCATGGAGTCGACTTCGCGGACGGTCTGGTCCGGGGCGGCGGTCACGACGTCACGGATGATGAGTTCGTCGGCGCGTTTGACCTCCTCGACTTCCTCGACCATCTGCTCGACGGTCATGTTGCGGTGGAGGACGCCGATGCCGCCCTGGCGGGCCATCTCGGTCGCCAGTTCGGCCTCGGTGACGGTGTCCATCGCCGCCGAGAGAACCGGGATGTTCAGCGTCACGTTCGTCGACACCCGGGTCGTCATGTCCGCCGCGTCGGGCTCGACGCGGCTTTCCTTCGGCCGGAGAAGAACGTCGTCGAACGTCAATGCCTCTGGTACGCGGAGTTTCTCCGAGAATGGATCGTCGCTCGCCATGTAAACGGTCAGGCGGCGCCGCCCAAAAACGTTGCGAGAGCGCCAGCGGCACGGTATGTGAGGACACGACGAGGCCGACGAGCCGCCCCACTCGGGCTGTGATAGCGGCAGACCTCGCCATCGGTGTTGGAATCTGTACGCTATCAGCCACTGATGGATGACCGTCCGTTTATTCTCTACGCCTCGTCGGTTCCTCAACCGAATCGGCTGATGGGTGGGTATTCGTCCGGTGTGTGGGGACGTGTTTCACACAACACTTATGCTTCGCTCAATTGTTTCATGATGTATGGACTCCGTTAGTCCCATCGCACAGTGTATCGCCGGCAAGATCAGCTTCGCTACCGGCATTACATTTAAATTCGCGATTGGGACAAATAAAGCGGAGAACGCCGCACTTGATTGGCTCTCCCCCCGTTCGAGAGGGTATCGCGGCGATTACCACCGTTCATCCCACGGTGAGGGTCATCCTGCCTGACGCATGAGTGCATCACGCCACCCGATAGCCTTACGCCTTGAGCGGCAGGTCGGTGAGGGGACGCGTCTCCTCGCGACCGTCATGGCGCTGCCCCTTATCGACGGTATCTTCGCAGCACTGATCATCGCCGGGGCGGTCTCCGGCATCCTCGGCATGGTCGAGGTCGGACTGCTCATCTTCGGCGGGAGTGCGACCCTCGCGGTCGTCCTCGCCGAGATGGAGGGCAGCCGCCGCGACCGCGCCAAGAACATCCTCCTGGTGGGTGCGGTCGTCGTTCCCGGCGCCGCACTGCAGGCCGCCATCGCCCCGACCATCGAGTCGGTGCTGAACCTCGTCATCTTCGAGCGCTTCGCCGCGCTGGTCATCCTCGCTATCGCGGCCAAGACCGCCAGCGCGACCATCGGCGAATACCTGCCGAACCCCAGCGTCATCATCGGTCTCGGCCTCGTCGCGAGCTTCCGTCCCGGCGGCTTCGAGTTCGCGTACGTCTCCGAGCCGATCTACGTCGCCTACGGCACCGGTGCCGCCCTCATCGGCGTCTCCTTCGCCCTGGCGGTCGCCATGTTCGGCCCGTGGCTCCGCGGTAACGTCGACATCGACCGCTTCCGCTTCGGCAGCGCGGTCGCGCTGGGCGTCCTCCCGCTGACCATCCTCGAGGTCGGCCCCATCACGGGCGAGGAACCGCTGGCGCTGGTCGTCCTCGGCATCACCGGCCTGCTGGCGTTCAACCCCGAGGGTGCGATGGACGCCGAGGCCATCGAGTCGGCCACCGAGACGCCCGCCGCCGCGGACGGCGGCAACGCCGAATCCGCCCTCGCCGACGGCGCGGTCGAAGGCCCTGTCCCCGAGGAGTCGGCCCCCGAGGAATCGGACCGCTCCGAGGACGGCTCGCCCGGCATCGACGAGGGCGACCGCGCCCCGTGGCTGTAGGCCCTCATCGCTGGAATTAGGTTTCTCCGTCCCCCGCCTTCGGTATGGCCGACAATCGCGTCGTCGAGGGTCGTATGGTCACGCCGGGCAAGCTCGCCGAACTCATCGAGGGCGAATCCGTCATGGACACCGAAGGCATCGAGGACGCCGACCGCGAGTGTCCCGACTGCGGCGGCGACGTCCTCAAGGTGGGCTACATGCCCAGCGTGACGGAGTTCGTGACGGGGTTCAAATGTCAGGACTGCTCGTGGTCCGAGACGGATCGCTGATCCGTCCCGAAGTCGGGAAACACCTGCCCCCAGACGATCTTGTCGAGTAGTTCCACCGTCATCGGTTCTCCGACCTCGATCTGACACGAGAGCCTCGGATAGCCCCAGCGTTCGGCCTCTCTGTCGTGCCAGTGGGTCGGCTCCGGCACGCCCTCGTGAATCGCGACCCCACAGGTGCTGCATAACCCGCGGCCGCCGCAGTTGGCATACCGCGAGACCGTCCCGTAGACGTCGAAGCCGTTCTCGATGAGCGCCCGCCGGAGGTTCGCCCCGCGTTCGACCTCGAAGGTCCACTCCTCGTCGCCGTCGATGACCGTGACCGGTACCTCGCCCATACGCTCACTTGGAGAGCTATTCACAAAGGGATACCCCGAATCGAAACCCCTTTAGGGAAACCCGAAATAGGAGTAGGCGAGGGGACGTGGCCAAGCCAGGCATGGCGACTGACTCCAGAGGCCACGCGCCC
>NZ_JAZKTR010000186.1:0-4129 GCF_036625485.1 Natronomonas sp.
ACCGGACCGCGCTGTCGCTCAAAAAGCCGGACTGACCGCGAGACGACGGCGGGTGTTTATAACGGAGGACGAACAACGGCGGCGTATGGCCGCCCCCTCCACCGATTCGCCGTCGCTCGACTGGTTGACGCTGGACGACGACGAGGAACTCCTGTGGTCGAGTCGTCCCCACCGTAGTAGTCTCGTTCCTGCGTTCGTCGTCGGAATCCCGCTTTCCTTCGTCCTCATCGGCATTCCCATCCTCGTCGGCGCGTATCTCACCTACCAGAACACCCACTACGTCGTCACCGACGCCGGCCTCTACAAGAAGACCGGCATCCTCTCGCGTGACGTACAGAAGATCGGCTTCGACAAGGTCCAGAACACCTCCTACAGCCAGACCGCCATCGGCGGGTACTTCGGCTACGGCAACGTCGACATCTCGACGGCCGGCGGCAGCGGCGTCGAGATGCGCTTTCGATCGGTTCCGGACCCGGCAGACGTCCAGCAACGCATCAACAAGCGAATCAAATCGAAGGAGCCAGCAACGGACGACAAAAGCGAGGTCCTCGAGGACGTACTCGACGAACTTCGAGCCATCCGCGCCGAACTCGAAGAGCGATGACCGACGCGTGGTTGACCCTCGAACCCGGCGAAGCCGTCGAGTGGGAGGCACACCCGCGGCTGATGCGCGCCGTCCCGGCGATTCTCGTCAGCCTCGCGCTCGTCGCCATCGCTGTCGCCGGGGCGGTCATCGTCGATCCGCTCGCTCTCGCCGTCCTGTTCGTCGCACCGCTTCCCGGAGGATACGCGTACCTCCGTGTCGTCAACACCCGGTTCGTACTCACGAACCGGGCCCTGTATCGTAAAACCGGTATCCTCGGCATCGACGTTCGGACGGTCGAACTCGACCGCGTCCAGAACAGCAAATCCTCGCAGGGCGTCCTCGGGACCGCCTTCGGCTACGGGACCGTTACCGTCGATGTCGCCGGTGGGTCCGACATCCGATATTTCGACATCTACGACCCCGACGAGGTCCGGGCGGATATCGAACGCCTCGCCGGCGGCACCGACGACGTTCCCGGGACGCTCGAACAGTGGCGCGAAGTGCGCGAAGAGCTCCGAGCGATCCGGCGCCTCCTCGACGGTCAGCCGAAATAGGCGTCGTAGTCGACGGACACGTCCGACTCGATCTCCGGAAAGAGCCCCTCGAGCGTGGACGCCACTTCGTCGACCGGTGAGGGGTCACTCCGCGCGAAGGCGTCGTCGCTCGTCCACGTGAAGGCGACGTCCCAGTCCGAACCGACGAGGAAGACCGCCCGTTTCGGCGGCCCGTAGTGGCCCTCCCACTCGTCGTACCGAACGCCGTAGTAGTCGGCGGCACTCCCGCCGTCGCCAAGCAGGGACATCGGCAGGTCGTACTGGTCGGCGTAGGCCGACGACGCGTAGATGCTGTCCATCGAGATGCCCCACACTCGGAGACCGGCGGCGTCGTGCCAGCCGGCATCCCGAATCGCCGCGAGTTCAGCCGTCGCCGTCGGCAGGAAGGTCGCTGGGAAGAACCACAACAACACGGCGTCGTCGCGTTCGATGGACCGGAAGAGTTCGTAGATCTCCGGTTGCCCGCGCTCGACGCCCGGGAGCGCGAAATCCGGAGCTTTCTGGCCCTGTCGAATCATATGCGACGATATGTCGGGGGCGCCTTTGGTCTGCCGGCCATGAGCGCACCGTGGGCCGCGCTAGCATGAATGCGGCAAGACGTAAATACGCCGACCGGTTTCCTACGGCAGAGTATGTACACTGGCGCTATCGAGGCTGTCGTGGGGCTTCTCGCCCAGTACGGGCTTTTGGCCCTGCTGGTCGTCTTCACCCTCGAAGGCGCGCTCGTCGGGAAGTTCATTCCGTCGCGCACCCTGTTCATTGCCACGGTTCTCGCGGTCGGGACCGACGCGGTCGGTGTGCTGTCGGTGTTTGCGGCGGCCGTCATCGGGGCGACTGTCGGTCAGGTCGTTCTCTTCGCGTTCGTCCGCCATACCGAGACGACGCCCGAGATGCTCCCCGGCGCCTTTGCCGTCGAGGACGGGCGAGTCTCGGAGTGGTTCGATCGGTGGGGCCTCCCGGCGGTCGTCCTGTCGAACGCCGTGCCAGTCGTCCGCGGGGCGCTGACGGTTCCCGCGGCGATGACCGAGGAGAACGCCCTTCGGTTTTCGGCGTTCTCGATGGCCGGCACGTCCGTGTACGCGTCGAGCCTGCTCGCTGTCGCGGTGGGTGTGGACGTCCTTCGCGTTCTCCTGTGAGACACACGACGCCGAGAGCGGTTTTTTCGAGGCGGTTCTCAGGTATTGAAAACGGAGCGAACACATATAGGGAGCCATATCGAAAAACGCTCAGATGCCTGACTCCGTGGGAGAGAATCACTTGCTATGAGCAGCGAGTTGGAGCCAATCGACGTGCTCCTCGTTGATGACGAACTGGCGGTCGCCGAGGTGACCGTAGAGTTCCTTGAGCAGCAGGTAGACCCGTTGAACGTCGCTGTCGAGGTGGATTCCACGAACGTTCTCGACCGTATCGAAAACGAGGGGTTCGACTGTATCGTCTCGGATTACGACATGCCGGAGATGAACGGTCTCGAACTCCTCGAAACCGTTCGCGAGGCGTTCCCGGCCCTTCCCTTTATCCTCTATACGGGGAAGGGCAGCGAGGACGTCGCCAGCAGAGCCATCTCCGCAGGTGTCACCGACTACGTCCAGAAGCAACGCGATCCGAGCCAGTACGAACTGCTGACACGGCGGGTTCGAACCGCCGTGCACGGCCGTCGAGTGGACAGCAAACTGGCCGATCTCAACCGCATAAACCGGACACTCAGGGAAACCATTCAGGCGGTCCTTCATGCGGAGACCCGAACGGGCGTCAGGCAAGCCGTCTGTGACAGCCTCGCCGACTCCGACCCGTACCTGTTCGCGTGGTTCGGCACCATCACCGACGATGGAGAGATCGTCCCGGAAACGTGGGCCGGTGTCGAAGAGGGGTACCTCGAAACCATCCGAATCACGGCTGACCGGACGCCGACCGGACGGGGACCGACTGGCAGGGCGATTCGAACCGACGAACCACAAGCAGTACAGGACGTCCATCAGAACCCCGATTTCGAGCCGTGGCGCGAAGCGGCCGAAAAGCGGGGCTACCGGTCCACGGCGGCGATTCCGATCTCCTACGAGGGCGACCGATACGGGGTCCTGAACGTCTACGCGGACAGAGCCGACGCCTTCGACGAGCGGGAACTCGACGTCCTCGCGGAACTCGGCTCGACTATCGCACACGCCATCCATCGCATCGCGCTCACCGAGCGACTCGAACACCAGTATCAGTCCCTGTTCGAGGAAGCACCGGTGATGGCCGTCACTACACGAAACGAGGGTGGTGAGCCGATTATCGAGGACTGCAACCAACTCTTCCTGCAGACCATCGGGCGGGACCGGTCGGAAGTCGTCGGTCGACCGCTGACGGCGTTTTACACGCCGGAAGCCGAACGGAAACTGCTCGACGAGGGTGGATATACTCGGGCGCTGAGCAACGAGTTCACGAGCGAGGAACGAACGCTCGTTACCGCGGACGGCGAACCCGTCGAGACCCTCCTTCGTGCCGTTCCTCGCGCCGACGAGGACGGCGAGCCTCTCGGCACGTTCGCGCTCTACGTCGATATCTCCGAACGAAAGCAGTTACGCCGGGAGAACGAGCGGCTCGACCGGTTCGCGAGTATCGTCTCCCACGACCTCCGGAACCCGCTGACGGTCATCAAGGGCCGTGCCGAACTCGCCCGGGAGACCTGTGACGACGAGGGGAAAGCGGACGTCGACGCGATCGTGACCGCAGCCGAGCGCATGGAATCACTCATCGAGGACCTCCTGATGCTGGCACGGCAGGGCCAGGCACTCGACGAAGTCGAGGCTGTGGACCTCTCGACGCTCGTCGAGAACTGCTGGCGGAACGTCGATAGTCAGGGGGCGACCCTGAACGTCGAGACCGACCGGACGATCTGGGCGGACGCCTCCCGGCTCCAGCAACTGTTGGAGAACCTCCTCCGGAACGCCGTCGAACACGGTTCGACGAGCCCTCCTTCGCAAACTCAGGAGGACGCCCTGGAGCACGG
>NZ_JAZKTR010000024.1:0-22183 GCF_036625485.1 Natronomonas sp.
CTCGACGCCACCGGGTCGATACATCCGGATGGCGAGATCGAACGCTACGAATGGCACATCGAGACGCCCGATGGCCGGAGTATCGAACCGGAGTGTGTGGACTGTGCCCGGACGACCTTTTCGCCTGATACGGCCGGTCGGTACGAGGTGGCAGTCACTGTCACTGGTTCGGAGGGCGAAACAGCGAGTGACACACTGTACGTGGACGTAGAAGGTATCCCCGATGACAGTCGGGATACGACCGAAACACCGGATAGAAGTGCGGGTTTCGATTCTAGCGGCTCCGACACTGCTAACGAGGGACGAGAGCACACGACTGAACTGGACGGGAACAAAGTCGGGGGCTCCATATTCGAAATCGACTACGAAACACCCATCGAAATCAATGAGTGCAACACAGCAAGCGGAGTTGGTACCGGCTATACCACCGGCGGTAACTTCGACGATTGTACTGATCCCGAGGGAGGATGGAAGAATCCAACGAAAAAACAAGAAGCCGAGGTCACCGTCGGACTTGATGACTATGAGGATGAAAGCTTCAGCTTGAGTGACCTGCCTGTTCCCGAAGCGCCCGATCCGACTCCAGCAAAAGGTTCGGAGGGCATGGGCATGGAAGGAGATTCGTATGAGGTAGTATCTGACGCTAGAAAGGCACAACGTGAAGAAACTGGTATCATTGAGGGCATCCTCTACGGGGCTGACTCAGCAGAGGTAACAACATATGAGACGAGCAGCAATGGTGCACAGGCGCTCGCGAAGGCTGATAGAGTCGGAAGTCGAAACTACGAATCAGGACAAGGAGATGGTGAAGGACATGGTTGGAATAGTGTCTCCCAAACGGGGGGTCCGACTGGTGAGAATCTAGATGAGGCAGATACAGTTGTGATGACGATCGAAACCGCCGAAGGGTCGGGACTGCTAGACAGTCTTGGTGCGTCCGATATCTACTCACGCGAGGACTACGAGGAGGACCGTTCAGAAGTAGGCGATTTCGCTGGCGACATTAGTTCGGGCATCTCTGATGCCGTCGAGAGTGGTGGCAACATACTCGGTGACGGCGAGGGCGGCAGCAGCGACGAATCTACACACACCGCTACTTCCACCTCAACGCGAGATACGACATCGAGTAATAACGACTCGCCTCCGGGTGGTTCATCTTTGAGTGATTCGTCCTCAGGGAGTTCGGGCGGATTGTCTAGTGAATCGTCGTCGGATGGGTCCAGTAGTACAGATTGGCAGCTTCCGGATGACCTTGAATCGGACAACGACGCCGGTTATGCCACTGCCCCCGGATTCTGATAATTCAATCCAAATAATAAGCGTTTAATTTAAATGTTGTAAAAATAATCAGTTGGTAATTCGTGAACCGAAGAATGTTACTTCGTAGTGTCGGGGTAGTTGCCACAGGGAGTGTGACAGTTGCGTTTGCTGGTTGTGTAAGTGGTAACAAGGAGAAGGTCCGAGCTTCGACGCCCGCAGAGATTCCTCCAATCGATGCGACGAACGCTGATATCTTCTCTGACATCCGAACCTTGGAGAATGCCATTCACGAAGCGACGAACGAATTCCGTACTGAGGAGGGATATGGCCCTCTTGAGTACAACAAGAACCTGGCGAAAATAGCTCGAAATCACAGCAGAAATATGGCTAAGGAAGGGTTCTTTGCTCACAAAGATCATAAAGGTCGACATTCGGGAGAGCGAGCGGATTATTTCGGCTACCCAGATGCCGCCATATCCGAGAATCTTTTTCGAGCCGGGATTCCCGAACAAATTGAATCACCCGATCGAATTGCCGACAGAACTATTCAGGGATGGGAAAGTTCGCCATCACACCGAGCAGGAATGCTCACTACAGCTCATATTGTAGAAGGAATTGGTGGCTACATCACAGCAGAACGAGATGTCTTCATAACCGCGATGTATGCGGATGTCGATGGTGGAATACCGTCGTAAATATATCTAGAGGCGATAAAATGACTCATAAACAGATATTTCAAATACAAACATGAATCGGCGTACACTTTTGCGAACAATTGCTGTTGCAGGGAGTACTAGCCTTGCTGGCTGTGAAACTGTGCTTTACGGCAAGGAAGGTAACGAGACTGTCGCGACAGCCAACTCGGAACTCGCTGAAGCGGCCGCGATTTTGAATAAGATCGATTTAACTGCTAACGAGGAAGCGAACGTTTCTCCGGGCGATTTTGAGGGGTACTCACCGAGTGACGTAACACAGCATACCGATGTCGCGAACGAGGCGCTAACCGACGACGACAGTGATACAGGTCATGTACTATCCGTCGTGTCTACGGTACTTGAAGAAACGGCCTATCAGTACCAGTCCATTGAGCATGTTTTTGGAAATATCGCCGAATATCGGCAGCGGTACCTTGATCGCGAATTCGAGAACGCAATTCGTGCAGGTGACCGATTCGCAACGAGCCTTGCAGAGGTAACTGAACACGCGAACATAATTACTGAAAACCTCGTATCATTGGATGATGCTGGATATAATGCCCCCGTGGAAGGGTTCTCTGTAGAAAGATGGGCGAATGAACAGGGCGTAATACTCAGAATGGCAGAGGCAATGACGCCTCTCGGTGTGGGGTTTGTTCGCCATGCAAACGGGATGCGGGTCCAGCAGAACGCTATCGTCGCAAAGCGTGATCGAGACTATCAGACGGCTCTCCAAGAGGCTGAGGAAGCCAAGAACTCGTTCGAGACTGCTGAGGAGAATTTTTCTGCGTCGTTAGATCTCGGATTTAGCCAACATCGGGTTCTAATCGAACAGTTTTCTTGTTTAGCAGGTGGCTTTTTCCGGGGAGCGGAAACGAGTGTCGACGCACTTGAAGCGTACAATGATGGTGATGATAATAAAGGGGATAATCTGTGGGAACAGGCAATTTCCGAGATAGAACAAGTGAATGATGACTGCCTCAGTGGCGAGTAGTTCTGGAAGAATCCTAATAAAATGACGACGAACTAATCGGGTCGTTCACTACAAATTATTGAAGCCACTACGAGGAGCCGTCCAACTACTATTAATTAATCAGCGACCGTAAGGGGAAAGGCACTCTGCCATGGAGCAAGAGACCTGTGGATATCTGTAAAGAACGTCCAACTGTGCCCCATTCACGCCCCAATATACTCCTCGTTAAAAACCCATTCACCGTCTTCGTCCTGAACCATATATTCCCCATAATACGGAACTCGCTCATCGACGGTTTCGCGGAACGTCTCACGGATTTCGGGTTTCGTCATCTCGCCCATACTCTTGAGGTCGTCATTCCGATTCAGACAGCCTTTGAGGTATCCCTCGTGGGTGACGCGTACGCGGTGGCAGTTGGCACAGAAATCGGCGTTGCCGACGGGATCGACGATTTCGACCATGCCGGTCGCCGATTCTTCGCTGTCGTCGGGGCTGACCCAGTACCGTCGGCGGCCGTGCATCTCGCGTTGTTCGATTCGGTCGGCCTGCTCTTCGAGCCAGTCGTGGACGCGGTCGATGTCGATTGCCCATTCGGGGCGGCCGGCGAGTTCGGGCATGTACTCGATGAGCTGGAGTTGGAGGCCGTCGTTCTCGGCGACGTGGTCGACCATCTCGGGGACGTAGCCGGCGGTCTTCTCGAAGACGACCATGTTGAGTTTGACGGGGTCGAGGCCGGCATCGAGGGCGGCGTCGATGCCTTCCATGACGTCGTCGTAGGCAGCGCTTTTGGTTACCTCGCGGAAGGCTTTGGGGGAGAGGGCGTCCTGGGAGATGTTGACGCGTTCGAGGCCGGCGTCGACGAGGCCGTCGGCGCGGTCGGGGAGGAAGGTGCCGTTGGTGGTCAGCGAGGTTTCCATCGAGTCGGGCGTGCGCCGGACGATCTCTTCGAGGTCGTCGCGGAGCATGGGTTCGCCGCCGGTGAACTTCACCGAGTCGACGTCGAACTCGGCGGCGACTTCGAGAAAGCGGACGACGTCGTCGGTGGACATCTCGTCGTCGGCTGGTTCCATCGGTCCGCGGGTGTCGCCGAGTCCCTCGTTGTGGCAGTAGACGCAATCGAAGTTGCATCTATCCGTCAGCGAGATGCGGACCCCAGTAACCTCACGGCCGAATCCGTCCTCAAGCATGAGTGAGTGTGTCGTGTAGAGGTGCTTAAAATCGACGCCAAACGGGGGCATATAGTAACTGATTGTGGTTACGTACAGGGGTGCCGGGCTCCACAACTCTTATCGGCGCTTCGCGGCCTATCGGTACGCATGGACGAAGACGCGATTCTCGACCGGCTGTCGACGGTCGAGGACCCGGAACTCGGCGACGACATCGTCTCGCTCGGTCTGGTCAACGACGTGCGTATCGACGGCGACACCGTCTCGATCGACCTCGCCCTGGGTGCGCCGTACTCACCGACGGAGACGGAGATGGCGGGGGAGGTCCGCGAGGTGCTGTCGGATACGGGCCTCGAACTCGACCTGTCGGCGAGCATCGACACGGGGCTGAGTTCCGAGGAGCAGGTCCTACCGGGCGTCGAGAACGTCATCGCCGTCGCCTCCGGGAAGGGCGGCGTCGGGAAGTCGACGGTCGCGGTGAACCTTGCGGCAGGACTGTCGCAGATGGGCGCACGCGTTGGCCTCTTCGACGCGGACATCTACGGGCCGAACGTCCCGCGGATGGTCGACGCCGACGAGCGGCCGAAGGCGACCCACGACGAGAACATCGTTCCGCCGGAGAAGTACGGGATGAAACTGATGAGCATGGACTTCCTCGTCGGCGAGGACGACCCGGTCATCTGGCGTGGGCCGATGGTCCACAAGGTCCTGACCCAGTTGTGGGAGGACGTCGAGTGGGGCTCGCTGGATTACATGATTGTGGATCTGCCGCCGGGAACGGGTGACACACAGTTGACGCTACTGCAGTCCGTACCGGTCTCGGGTGCGGTGATCGTGACGACGCCGCAGGAGGTCGCCCTCGACGACGCGCGCAAGGGCCTGCGGATGTTCGGCAAGCACGATACGCCGGTACTCGGTATCGTCGAGAACATGTCCGGGTACATCTGCCCGGACTGTGGCTCCGAACACGACATCTTCGGCAAAGGTGGTGGCGAGGAGTTCGCAGAGGACGTCGATATGCCGTTCCTCGGTCGGATCCCGCTGGATCCCTCGGTCCGAGAGGGCGGCGATGAAGGTGGTCCCATCGTGCTGAACGACGAGGACGAGACCGGCGAGGCGTTCCGCGAGGTGGCACGTGAGACCTCGCGCATGCAGGGCATCGTCAGCCGTCGGAAGGCCGGCACATCCCGGTAAGACGATGACCGACGGGGATACCGTTGTGGACGACTCCGAGCGGGCAGCCCTTCTCCGGGAAGTCGCCGAGGACGTTCGCGGAGAGAGTTCGGAAAGCGAGCAGATCGCGGCGATGCTCTACCGGGTGTCGGACCTTTACGATCCCGACGAAGAGACGACGCCGGCGGAGATCTACCGGAACGTGCGGAACATTCTGGACATCAAGGAACGCGGCGGCCTGCCCGAGCGGGACTGAGGGGTGGCTTTCACTGGGTTGCTACTTTTGGTGGGTTTCGAGGTGCTTGTCTCCGAGATAGAGTTGGGATAATCCCCCGACGGGCGTGGGATGTGTCGCCGTACGCGAGACGGTCACACGAGGGCGGACTATCGTTGTGTTTAAGTACGCCGGTCGGGTAGCGAAATACGCAATCGATGTAGGGGCCCCGGCCCCGAGTCCGAGAGGGCGAGGATACCCACACGCGAGTCGTGGTAGCCAAGCATGGCCCAAGGCGCAGGGTTGCTAACTCTGTGGCGCAAGCCTCCGGGGTTCAAATCCCCGCCACGACGCTAATCCAACCCACATATGAGTGCAGAAGAACCCCAAGCGGACGAAGAAGACGAGGACATTCAGTACTTCGTCCGTATCGGACAAACCGACCTCGACGGGACGAAGAGCGTCGAGCGTGCGTTGACCGACATGAACGGTATCGGTCGACGTGTCGCTCGCATTATCGCAGAGAAAGCCGACGTCGACCGCCGCGACACCATCGGCGCTCTCGACGAAGACAAGATCGACGAGATCATCGAACACGTGGAAGGCTACGCCGAGGAAGTCCCCGAGTGGCTCACGAACCACCAGAACGACTTCTTCAGCGGCGAGACGACCCACGAGATCGGCAACGAGCTCCAGATGACTCGACGGCAGGACATCAACCGCATGAAGAAGATCGAATCCTACCGCGGGGTTCGACACAAGCGCGGCCAGAAGGTCCGCGGTCAGCGGACGAAGTCCACGGGCCGTACCGAGGGCACAATCGGTGTCAACGTCGAGGCCATCAAGGAAGAACAGGCCGAAGAAGAAGCAGCGGGTGAGGAAGAATAATGGCGCTCGGAAGCAACACGAAGTTCTACGAAACCCCGAACCACCCCTTCCAGGGTGAGCGTATCGCCGAAGAGGCCGACCTCGTCTCGCAGTACGGTCTCAGCAACAAGGAAGAACTCTGGCGCGCCCAGTCCGAACTGCGCGACTACCGCCGCGAGGCACGCCGCCTCCTCGGTGAAGCACAGGGTGACGCCGAAGAGGCCGCCGAGGCCGGCAGCGACTTTCTCGCCCGTCTCAAGCGCATCGGCGTCCTCGACGAGGGCGACAGCCTCGACGACATCCTGTCGCTGGACGTGACCGACATCCTCGAGCGGCGACTCCAGACGGTCGCCTACCGCAAGGGCGTCGGCAACACGGCCAAGCAGGCACGTCAGTTCATCAACCACGGCCACGTCACCGTCGAGGGCGCACGCGTCACCGCGCCGTCCTTCAAGGTCGACGTCGCCATCGAAGACGACATCGAGTTCGACGAGACCAGTCCGCTGGCCGACGAACTCCACCCCGAACGAGCGGAGGGTCAATAAATGGCAGACGACAACACGTGGGGCGTCGCACACGTCTACGCCTCCTTCAACAACACGATCATCACGGTAACGGACCTGACCGGCGCCGAGACGATTACGAAATCCTCCGGCGGGACGGTCGTGAAGCAGAACCGCGACGAGGCGTCCCCGTACGCCGCCATGCAGATGGCCGAAGTCGTCGCCGAAGAGGTACAGGACGCCGGCATCGACGGCGTTCACGTCCGCGTTCGCGGCCCCGGTGGCAACCAGCAGAGCAACCCCGGGCCGGGCGCGCAGGCGACGATCCGTGCGCTGGCTCGCGCCGGCCTCGAGATCGGTCGCATCGAGGACGTGACCCCGATTCCGCACGACGGTACCCGCAGTCCGAAGAACGCAGGATTCTAACATGAGTGAAGAATTCGAGGTAGAGTTCATCGACCGCGACGAACGGAGCGCGCGCTTCCTCGTCCGGGGCGTCAGCCCCGCCTTCGCCAACGGCATCCGCCGGGCGATGGTTGCCGACGTGCCGACGCTCTCGATCGACACCGTCCGTGTCATCGAGAACTCGTCGGTCATGTTCGACGAGCAAATCGCGCTTCGTCTCGGCCTCATCCCGCTTTCGACGCCGGACGACTACGAGCCGGGTGACACCGTCACGCTGGCCATCGACGTCGAAGGTCCCGACACGGCCTACTCCGGGGACCTCGTCTCCAGCGACGACAAGGTCCAGCCGGCAGAGGAGAACGTCCCCATCATCGAACTCAAGGAAGGCCAGCGCCTCGAACTCGAAGCCGACGCCGAACTCGGCCTCGGACGAGACCACGCCAAACATCAGGGCGGCGTGGCCGTCGGCTACCGACACCTCCAGCGTGTCAACGTCGTCGGCGAGAAAGGCGAATTCGAGGACGAAGAGTCGGAGATCATCCGCGGCGTCATCGAAGAGGACGGCGAACTGATCCCGACCGAGGAGTTCGACAACGACCTCAGCCAGCGGTATCCGGGCAAGGAGGTCGAGATCGAGGACGTGCCGAACGCGTTCGTTTTCGACGTCGAATCCGACGGCTCGCTCTCGGTCGAGGACCTCGTCCTGCAGGCCGTCGAGAGCATCGAGGTCCGAGCCGAAGAACTCGAAGAAGCGGTTCAACTGTAACAACGACGATGATTCCCCACACCCCAACCACGACGCACTCCCCGGCCACGAGCGGCGGCGCGACCGCGCGCTCGGCGGCCGGAACCACCACACGACGGTGGACCGAAAGGGGCTTTAGTGGGGGCCAAGAACACACTATTGCGCGCAGGGATAGCCAAGTCAGGCCAACGGCGCAGCGTTCAGGGCGCTGTCCTGTAGAGGTCCGCAGGTTCAAATCCTGCTCCCTGCATCCACTTCTCAGGAGAGATAACCGATGAGTAGCAAAACGAACCCGAGGCTTTCTAGTCTCATCGCTGACCTGAAGTCGACCGCCCGCAACGGCGGCGGCGAGGTCTGGAACGATGTAGCCGAGCGCCTCGAAAAGCCCCGGAGCACGCACGCGGAGGTCAATCTGGGTCGTATCGAACGATACGCCCGGGAGGACGAAACCGTCATCGTGCCCGGCAAGGTGCTCGGGTCCGGTGCCCTTCGGAAGGAGGTCACCGTCGCAGCTGTCGACTTCTCGTCGACGGCCGAAACCAAGATCGACCAGGTAGGCGACGCAATCGAACTCGAACAGGCACTCGAAAACAACCCCGACGGCTCGAACGTGCGGGTGATCCGATGAGTTACGCGAAATTCGATGCGGACGTCGTCGTCGACGCCCGCGACTGTATCATGGGTCGTGTCGCCTCGCAGGTCGCACAGCGTGCGCTTGATGGCGAAACCGTCGCCGTCGTCAACGCCGAAAACGCTGTCATCACGGGCCGCGAGGAAGACGTGATGGAGACCTACCAGACGCGCGCCAACGTCGGCTCGGACCGTGGGCCCGAATACCCCAAGCGTCCGGACCGCATCTTCAAGCGCGCGATCCGCGGCATGGTCCCCTACAAGGAGACCAAGGGCCGCGAGGCCTTCGAGAACGTCCGCGTCTACGTGGGCAACCCCTACGACGAGGCGGAAGTCCTCGAGGACACCTCGCTGGACCGACTGTCGAACATCAAGTTCATCTCGCTGGGCGAAATCAGCGAGAATCTGGGTGCTAACGTAACATGGTAACCAACACGTCCGGCAAGAAGAAGACGGCTGTCGCACGCGCGACGGTCTCGAACGGCTCCGGTCGGGTGCGGATCAACTCCACGCCCGTCGAGCTGGTCGAGCCCGAGCAGGCACAGCTGAAGATGCTCGAACCGTTCCGTATCGCCGACGAGGACCTCCGCGACGAGGTCGACGTCGACGTGAACGTCGCTGGGGGCGGCTTCTCCGGCCAGGCCGACGCCGTGCGAACGGCCATCGCTCGCGGGCTCGTCGAACACACCAACGACGCCGAGCTTCGCGATGCGTTCATGTCCTTCGACCGGTCGCTGCTCGTCAACGACGTGCGCCAGTCCGAATCGAAAAAATGGGGCGGCCCCGGCGCACGGGCACGCTACCAGAAGTCCTACCGCTAAGGTGATTCAGTCATGATGGTACCGGTCCGGTGTTTCACGTGCGGTAAAGTCGTCGGCGAGCACTGGGAAGAGTTCAAAGCTCGCGCCCGTGAGGGCGATGAGGACCCCGCAGAGGTGCTCGACGAGCTTGGCGTCGACCGCGCGTGCTGTCGCCGCATGCTCGTCTCCCACAAAGACCTCGTCGACATCGTATCCCCCTACCAATGAGAGGCACCAACCGCTACGAGAAGGCACGAATCCTCGGGGCACGAGCCCTGCAGGTGTCCTACGGCGCGCCGGTGCTCATCGAGACGGACCAGACGGAGCCGATCCTCGTCGCTGCCGAAGAGTACGACGCTGACGTCCTGCCGTTTACCGTCCGTCGAGGTGAGAAGTAGATGACGCTCATCACGGAGGTACGACTCCGCCGAATCCTCGATAGCCGCGGGAATCCGACCGTCGAGGCCGAGGTACGAACCGAAAGCGGCGGCTTCGGTCGTGGCGCAGCCCCCTCGGGCGCGTCGACCGGCGAGTACGAGGCCATCGAGCGGCCGGCCGAGGAGGCCATCGCCGCGGCCCGCGAACTCGCCGTCCCGCGTCTGGAAGGCCAGGTCTATGCCGGCGACCAGCGCGGCGTCGACCAGGCCCTCCGTGGTGCCGACGGCACCGAGGACTTCTCGGAGATCGGCGCCAACTCCGCGGTCGCCATCTCGATGGCCGCCGCAAAGGCCGCCGCCGACGTACTCGGTGCGCCGCTGTATCAACATCTCGGTGGCGCCTTCCGCGGCCGTGACTTCCCGGTTCCGCTCGGGAACGTCATCGGCGGCGGCGAGCACGCCGCGGACGCCACCCATATTCAGGAGTTCCTCGCCGCGCCGATCGGGGCCCCCTCCGTGACCGATGCCGTCTTCGCCAACGCGGAGGTCCACGGCGAGGTCCACGACATCCTCTCCGAGCGGGACCTTCCCGCCGGGAAAGGCGACGAGGGCGCATGGGCGCCCTCTATCGACGACGCCGAGGCCTTCGAGATCATAGCCGAGGCCGTCGAAACCGTCGAGGACAAGGTCGGCTTCGATATCGCCTTCGGGCTCGACGTTGCCGGGGCCGAACTGTACGACGCCGACGACGGCGTCTACCGCTACGGTGACAAGACGCGCACGCCCGACGAGCAGGTCGATTACATCGCCGATCTCGTCGACGAGTACGGTCTCGTCTACGTCGAAGATCCGCTCGACGAGAACGACTACGAGGGCTTCGCGGAACTGACCGACAGAGTCGGCGACCGGACGCTCGTCTGTGGTGACGACCTCTTCGTCACCAACACCGAGCGACTCTCCGAGGGTATCGACGTTGGCGCCGCAAACAGCATCCTCATCAAGCCGAACCAGATCGGGACGCTGACCGACGCCTTCGATGCAATCGAGCTGGCCGTTCGGAACGGCTACGACCCCGTCGTCTCCCATCGCAGCGGTGAGACGGAGGATACGACCATCGCACACCTCGCCGTCGCGACCGACGCCCCGTTCATCAAGACGGGCGCGGTCGGTGGCGAGCGCACCGCCAAGCTGAACGAACTCATTCGAATCGAGGCAAACGCATGAGCGACAACGAAGAAGAAGGGTTCGACGCGTCCGACATCGACGAAGAACTCGACGAGCTCGAAGAAGAGCTCGACGAGGACCTCGACGAGGCGGCCGAGGAGGCCGCGGAGGCCGACGCCGAACCTACCGACGACGAACAGCCCGCCGAGGCGGCCGACGAGGCCGACGAGGCAGAAGAACCCGAGGAAGCCGACGAAGAGCCGGTCCTCGATGAGGACGTCATGCCCGACGACGAGGCGGACCTCCTCATCCCTGTCGAGGATTACCTGGCTGCCGGTGTCCACATCGGTACCCAACAGAAGACGAAGTCCATGGAGCGGTTCATCCACCGCGTCCGAACGGACGGACTCTACGTCCTCGACGTCTCGACGACCGACCAGCGTATCCGCACGGCGGCGTCGTTCCTCTCGAACTACGACCCCGAGCAGATCCTGGTCGCGTCGTCGCGACAGTACGGTCGGTTCCCGGCCGAGAAGTTCGCCGACGCCGTGGGCGCCCGCGCCCGCACCGGCCGCTTCATCCCCGGTACGCTGACCAACCCCGACTACGACGGCTACATCGAACCCGACGTCGTGGTCGTCACCGACCCCATCGGTGACAGTCAGGCCGTCAAAGAGGCTATCACGGTCGGCATCCCGGTCATCGCGATGTGCGACTCCAACAACACGACGTCGAACGTCGACCTCGTGGTCCCGACGAACAACAAGGGTCGCAAGGCGCTCAGCGTCATCTACTGGCTGCTGGCCAACGAGACGCTCGACCGCCGCGGCGCCGAACCCACCTACGGTCTCGACGACTTCGAGACCGAACTCTAAGCCGGTTTTAGATTTCGTGTTTTCCGGCCCGCTACTCCGTGAGCGATAGCTCCGTAAGTTCCTCGTATAGCACGTTTTCGGGGGTCGAGTCCGCCCAGCGAAGGTCGGTAACTCCCTCACCAGCCTGCAATTCGCCACCGACCGGCGTCGCCTCGAAACTGACGTAGGGGTTCGGTACCGGGTCGCGGTCCGTCCAGTCGTCCATGTAGAGGAGATGTAACTGTGCGATATCGTCGACGCAGGCTTCGATACCGGTCGTCTCCTGTACTGCTCGCTCGGCACATTCCCGATAGGATTCGCCGGGGTGGCGGCTGTCGCCGGGGTCGACCCAGCCGTCGGCGCCCTCATACCGGGCCAGCAGGATTCGGCCGTCCGCATCACGGACCCGACAGCCCGCACCGCCGACGACGCCGAAAGCCTCGAAGGTTTCGACGAGGGTGTCGTAGGCGTCCGGTTCGCAGTCGACGCGACGGCCGACGAGGTCTACCTCGCCGTATTCGGCGGCGAAATCCGCGACGAGACCATTGACGTGGCGAATCAGTTCCACGACCACGGCCCGACTGGGGTCCCCAGCGGCTTGGGCGTTACTCCATCGCGTTCGGTTACGCTTTTGCCGACGCCGGGCAACGACGAGGTATGACCACTTCGAGCGCTCCCGGGAAGGTGTACCTCTTCGGCGAGCACGCGGTCGTGTACGGTGAGCCAGCCGTTCCCTGTGCCATCGAACGGCGGGCACGCGTCACGGCCGAGGAACGCGACGACGACCGCGTCCGCGTTGAGGCCGACGAACTCACGCTGGACGGCTTTACCGTCATGTGGGGCGGCAAATCCGGCGACCGGCCGGACGTGAACGTCCCGACCCCGCTTCTCGAAGCCGCGATGGGCTATATCGACAACGCACTCGAACAGGCACGGGACGCGGCCGATGCGCCCGACGCCGGGTTCAACATCACCGTCGAAAGCGATATTCCGCTCGGGGCAGGACTCGGGTCATCGGCGGCCGTCGCTGTCGCCGGTATCGACGCAGCGACGCGGGAACTCGGCGTCGAACTCGACCCGATAGAGATCGCCGACCGGGCCTACCAGGTCGAATACGAGGTCCAAGAGGGGCAGGCCTCCCGTGCGGATACGTTCTGCTCGGCGATGGGGGGCGTCGTTCGCGTGCAAGGCGACGACTGCCGGCGTATCGAGAGCGTTTCGAATCTCCCCTTCGTCGTCGGCTACGACGGCGGTTCCGGCGATACGGGCGAACTCGTCGCCGGCGTTCGGGAACTGAAGGAGGAATACGGCTTCGCCGCGGACACGGTCGAAGCCATCGGTGACATCGTCCGAAGCGGTGAGGGCGTCCTTCGGGAGGGTGACCTCGAAGAACTGGGTCGACTGATGGATTTCAATCACGGGCTGTTGTCCGCGCTCGGCGTCTCCGGGCGAACGCTGGATTCGATGGTCTGGACGGCCCGCGAGGCCGACGCTCTCGGCGCGAAACTCACTGGCGCGGGTGGCGGCGGCTGTATCGTCGCGCTGGACCGCACCGAACAGACGAAGACGGCGCTCGAGTACACGCCGGGGTGCGAGGCGGCCTTCCGTGCGGAACTCGATACCGAGGGCGTCCGGGTGGAATCCGAATGACGACGGTGCTGAAACTCGGCGGGAGCGTCGTCACCGACAAGGACGAACCGGAAACCGTCGACGAACGGAACCTCTCGCGTGCGGCCGAGGCCATCGCGGCGGTCGACGAGGACATCGTCGTCATCCACGGCGGCGGGAGTTTCGGCCACCATCACGCCGCCGAACACGGCGTCTCGACGACGGACGGTACACACGATTCGGGGGCGATCCGTGCGATCCACGGCGCGATGAAAGACCTGAACGAGGCCGTCGTGGGTGCCCTCGCGGAGGCGGGCGTTTCGGCCGTTCCGGTCCATCCCTTCTCGGCGGCGCATCGTGATTCGAAGAGCGACCTCTCCGTGTCGACCGATCGACTGGCGACGATGCTCGGCGAGGGGTTCGTCCCGGTCCTCCACGGTGACGTTGTCGTCCACGAAAACCTCGGTGCGACGATTCTCTCCGGTGATGAAATCGTCGTCGCGTTGGCTGACGCGCTCGATGCCGACCGAGTTGGTGTCTGTTCGGCGGTTCCGGGCGTCTACGATGCCGAGAAGACCGTTATCGACCGTATCGACTCCTTCGACGATGTGGCCGACGTGCTGGGCGGGAGTGACGCGACCGACGTAACCGGCGGGATGGCTGCGAAAGTCCGGGAGCTCCTCGGCCTCGATGCCCCTGCGTACATCTTCGATATCGATGGCCTCGACGAATTCATCGCCGGAGAAAATCCCGGCACCCGAATCGACTAGGGGTTTTTATACGAACGCGCGGGCAGACGCCCCGTGCTCGACTGAGCTGCCCCGGCTCGCACAGCGGATGTGCGACAGGACGTGCCGGAGGCGTGACGCTATCGGCGTAGCGGTCCTGTCGCCTGCTCGCCTATTCGCTGACCTGCTCGACGAGGGCCGTCTTGTCGATCTTCTGGCTGCCGGTCCGCGGGAAGGAATCCACGAAGTGGATTCGGCGAGGCTTCTCGTAGCCGGCGAGGCCGGCGTGGTCGTCACAGAAGGCCTCCACGTCGTCGGCCGACAGCGACTCGTCGCCGACGATAGCCGCGGTGACTGCCTCGCCCAGTCGGTCGTGCGGCGTGCCGAAGACCGCAACAGCATCGATGCCGTCCATCTCCGCGAGGGCGTCCTCGACGCGGGAGGGCGCAACCTTCTCGCCCCCGGAGAGGACGATGTCGTCGAGACGGTCGACGAAATAGAGGATACCGTCCTCCTGTCTGACCACATCGCCGGTTCGGAACCACTCGCCGTCGAACGCGCGCTCGGTACGTTTTGGCGCATCCCAATAGCGGGGCATGACGCTGTCGCCGCGAAGCCATAGCTCTCCGTCCTCGTCTTCGGCAACGTCGTCGCCGGTATCGGGGTCGACGACGCGTGCCTCCACGCTCGGAACCGGCTTGCCGAGCGCGCCGGCCGTACGTGGCGTCTCCGGCGTCCCGGCGACCGTCAGCCCTGCGGCTTCGGTCTGGCCGTAGTAGTTCAGGAGTTCGTCGACCGCGAACGCCTCCTCGAAAGCGTCCAGCGTCGACTCGGTGGCTGGGCTGCCGCCGTAGAAACACATCCGGAGCGACGAGGTGTCCTGTTCGCGAGCGGCGTCGCTGTCCAGCGCGTCGACCATCATCGCTGGGACGAGGCCGGTGATCGTCGCGTCGGTGGCCTCGACCAGCCGCGCCCATTCGGCGGCGCCCCACGCCGGGTGAATGACGACCGAGCCACCGGTGAACAGACCCATCAGTGTCGCGCCGTGGAAGCCGCCGACGTGGAACAGCGGAACCGAGACGACGGCAGTATCGTCGGCAGTTACGTCGTACGTCGCGATTCCGGCATCGACCTGTGCGCCGGCGTTCCGGTGGGTCTGGACGACGCCCTTCGGGTCGCCCGTCGTGCCCGAGGTGTGCATGACGATGGCCGTTTCGTCGTCCAGTCGCGTGACCGGCTCCGGGGCTTCGGCCGGATCACCGAACGCATCCGCGTCGAACTCGCCTGCGTGGCCAGCGACGAGGGCATCGCTGCACCCGGCCCCTTCGGCGGCCTCCGTGGCGGTGTTCGCGAACACTCCGTCATGGACGACGACTTCGGGGTCGACGTCGTCAAGCACGTATGCCACCTCGTCGGGGCCGAATCGGTAGTTGACCGGCGTGAACGCACAGCCAGCGCGCCACGCCCCGAGCGCGACCGCGACAACGGTGGCGTTGTCGAGCATCAGCGCTGCGACCCGGTCGCCGGGGGTGGTGCGTTCGTCAAGGAACGCGGCGACTGCGGCCGCCCGCTCCTGCAGGTCGCGATAGGTGATGTCCTCGCCGTCGGGGTCGATGACCGCCGCCTGTTCCGGGCCCGATCTGGCCTGCCGTGCGAAACGCTCGTAGAGGTTCATGCCCACGCGCTGGTCGCCGCCGCTCATAAGTGTGTGGCCTGTTGGCAGGGGACGATTTTTGTGGGATGACGACGACCACCGGGTGATGGAATACGAGCGACACGAACTCACCCAGCCGCTGTACGGCGGTGTGAACGTTCTCCGTATCGGCGACACGCTGGTCGATACAGGTCACGTCGCGCCGGTCTCTCGGGATGCCCTCCGTGAGGCCCTCGATGGGCCACTTGACGGCATCGACCAGGTACTACACACCCACCCACACATCGACCACGTGGGCGGTTCTCAGACCATCGAGGCGCTAGCGGATTTGCCGCACCTCGTTCCCGAGGGCGAACGGGAAATCCTCTACGACTACGCTGGCTATCTCCGGTGTGCCCGCGAGGAGATGACTCAGTTACTTGCGGGGTTCCCGAGCGATGCGACGATAGATGATGATTACTTCCCGATTCAGGAGTATTACGAAGAACGCATCGACATCACCCGCGAACTGAGGGATGGCGATACCGTCGAACTCGACGAGTACGAACTCGAAGCCGTGTCGACACCCGGACACGCTGACCCCCATCTAGCCTTCTGGCACGAACCGAGTGGTACGCTGTTTTCGGGCGACCTCGTCGATGTCAACGGCCGGTTTCAGTATGGGCCGCTGTTGGGAGACGTCGGCGACTACAAGGAGTCACTTCGCCGGATACGCGACCTCGACCTCGAGATCCTCGTCCCGATGCACGGCCCGAAACTGACCGACCCGGAGGACCGAATCAGGGCATCGCTGGCGGATGCCGAACGGACGGAAGCCCGCTTGCTACGATTCCTCGCCGAGCATGGACCCTGTTTCGCTCGCGAATTCGTCATCGAGGAGTTAGGCGTCGATGGCCCACGAACAGGGTTCATTACCCTCATCATCTACGAGTATCTCCGGCACCTCGACGACCGGGGGGACATCGAGATGTGGGTAACCGACGACGGGATTCGCGCCGAATTATAGGTCGAGGAGTTCCTTCGCGATGATATTGCGCTGGATCTCGCTGGCACCTTCGCCGATCTGGTAGATCTTCGTGTGCCTGTAGTGGCGCTCGACGGGGTAGTCGGTCGTGTAGCCGTTTCCGCCGTGGAGTTGAATGGCGTCGCTGGCGACCTCCTCGGCGATCTCGGAGGCGTAGAGTTTCGCCATCGAGGCGAGTTTGGTCGGTTTCTCGCCGTCGTCGACGCGCTGGGCGGCGTCGTAGACCAGTCGGCGCGCGAGTTCGACCTTCATTCCCATATCGGCGACCTTGTGCTGGACGGCCTGGAACTCCCGTAGTTCCCGGTCGAACTGCTCGCGTTCTTTGACGTACTCGACGGTCTCTTCCAGACAGCCCTGTGCAATACCGAGGGCTTGGGCGGCGATACCGACCCGTTCCTCCTCGAAGAACTCCATCAGTTGGTAGAAGCCGGCGTCCTCGTAGCCGACGAGGTTCTCCTCGGGCACCCGCACGTCGTCATACCGGAGTTGGGCCGTCTCGCTCGCGTTCCAGCCGAGCTTGTGGATCTCGCTTTCGACCTCGAAGCCATCGCGATCCGTTTCGACGATGATAGCCGAGATGCCGCTGTGTCCCTCCCCGCCCGTGCGGCACATGGTCAGGACGTAATCGGCGATAGTGCCGTGGGTGATGAACGTCTTGACGCCGTTGATGACGTATTCGTCTCCATCCTGCTGTGCCTCCGGCACCGCAGGGCTCGTCGAACTTCGCTCGACGGTGTCTTTTTCAGCGGTCGTTTCGATACCCGCGGCGTTGGAGCCGTGGTTGGGTTCGGTGTTGCCGAGCGCGCCGATGAGTTCGCCTTCGGCGACGCCGCGGAGAATCCATTCCTTCTGTTCGTCGGTGCCGTACTCCCGGATCATCCGGGTACCGAACCCGGTGCCGATGGCGGCGAGCATCCCGGCGTCGACGCGGCAGATCTCTTCCATGAACAGACACGTCTCGACCTGCGAGAGGCCGGCCCCGCCGTATTCCTCGGGAATCGTCCCACCGACGAGACCGGTATCGACGGCTTTCTCCCAGACCTCTTTGGGCCACTCGCCGGTCTCCTCGTGGTGGCGTGCGACGGGCGCGATCTCGTTTTCGGCGAACTCGCGGGCGGTCTGTCGGATGGCGCGTTCCTGTTCGGAGAACCCGAAGTTTACCATGGAACTACAAACGAATTTAATTGTTTAGTCGTATCGCCGATCGTGAATATTGCCGGTAACCCGTCGGCGTAACACTAATCAATAATGAGTATAATTAGCACACCACATGAATTTTGCCACCCACGTCGACAGGGTCGCGAGGAGTGCGCCCGACCGCCTCGCGATGACCGACCACACCCGGGAGGTCACCTACGCGGAGTTGGCGGGCGAGACGAACGCCTTCGCCAACGCGCTCGAATCGCTAGGTGTCGAGGCCGGCGACCGGGTCGCGCTGTATCTGCCGAACAGTATCGGCTTCATGTCCGCGTATCTCGGCGCGATGAAACGCGGGGCGATTCCCTTCCCGATCAACATGCGGTTCCAAGGCGATGAGATCCAGTACGTCCTGGTGGATTCCGGTGCCGTTGCGGCGGTCACCCACGGCCAATTCGAGGACGTGATCGCCGGACTGGACGTCCCATCGCTCGAACACCTCATCGTCGCCGACGGCGAGCAGGGTCACAGTTATCGGCAACTGGTCGGCGAGGCTGACACTGATTACGACGCCTACCCTCGCAAGGAGGACGAGCTCGCGGAGTTGATGTACACCAGTGGGACGACGGGCCGTCCGAAGGGGGTCAAACACACCCATCGGAACCTCGGGACGAACGCCCGTGGCCTCGTGGAAGCGATGAAATGGTCCAAGGATACGACGGCGCTTACGGTGTGTCCGCTGTTCCACGTCTCCGGGCTGAACGTCTCGTCGACGCCGCTTTTGACCGCCGGCGCGGAGAACCATTTCCTGCCGGAGTGGGACCCCGATGCGGCCCTGGAAACGATGGCCGCCAACGACGTCACCTACGCATTCTTCATCCCAACGATGGTCATCGACCTGCTGGAGAAGGACGTCTCGGAGTACGACCTTTCGTCGCTGGAGTTGCTCGGTGTCGGCGGCTCGCCGATGCCGAAAGAGCGCATCGAAACCGTCGAGGAAACGTTCGGTGTCACACTCTTGGAGGGGTACGGCATGACCGAGACAACCCCGCTGGCGGCGATCAACCGTCCCGATCAGAACGTTCGGAAAGCCGGGAGTATCGGCCCGCCGGCGACCGAGGTCGTCGACGTTCGCATCGAGAACCCCGAAACGAACGAGGCGGTAGAAACGGGTGAGAAAGGAGAATTGCTGTGGCACGGTGACACTGTCACGCCCGGCTACTTCCGGATGCCGGAGAAGAACGAGGAAGCGTTCGTCCAGCGGGAGGGCAAGCGGTGGCTCCGGTCGGGTGACATCGCGCGCATGGACGAGGACGGTCATCTCTTCGTCGAGGACCGCATCGACGACATGATCATCACCGGCGGCGAGAACGTCTATCCGCGCGAAGTCGAGGACGTGCTCTACGAACTCGACGGCATCGTCGAGGCTGCCGTCATCGGAACGCCACACGAGCGACTCGGGGAGACGGTCACGGCCATCATCGTCGACGACGGCAGTCTCTCGGCAGACGATGTCGAAGAACACTGCCGGGGGCAACTCACCGACTACAAGGTCCCACGACGCATCGAGTTCGCCGAGGAGTTGCCGAAGACATCCACGCGGAAGATCGACAAGGTATCGCTCCGCGAGGAGTTCTGAGACCGACCTACTCCTTTCAATCCCCCGGTGGTGAGAGACGACGGATTAATGGCGACTCCCCGCGGGGGTTGTTCGCATGCCGAACGACTGGCCCGAGACGCCGGATAGCACCGACATCTATGCCGATGACCTGCTGGACGGGGAGACCGCGCTTATCACGGGCGGCGGCACCGGAATCGGCGAGGAGATGGCGCTGGCGTTCGCCGACCACGGTGCTGACGTCGCCGTCGCCTCTCGCGATATGGACCACCTCGAACCCGTCGCGGAGGCAATCGAAGAGAAAGAACAGAACGCCTGTGCGACGACCGTCGACGTCCGGGACAAGGAGAAGGTCGACGAGATGCGGGATACCGTCCTCGACGAGCTGGGTGATATCTCGATTCTCGTCAACAACGCCGGTGCGAACTTCCTGACGCCGCTGGAGGACCTCTCGGAGAACGGCTGGCGTGCCGTCGTCGGGACGATTCTCGACGGAACTGCCTACTGTACGATGAGCGTCGGCGACTACATGATCGACAACGGCGGCGGCTCTATCATCTCGATGGGCGCGACCAACTCCGTTCATGGCGCGCCCTTCCACGGCCACTCGGGGGCCGGCAAAGCCGGTATCCACAACCTGATGCAGACGGTTGCCAGCGAGTGGGCGAAATACAACGTCCGTGCGAACACCATCGCTCCCGGCATCATCGAAACCGAGGGCGTCACCGAGGCGGCTGGCGGTGCCCTCCCCGAACAGATTCTAGACCACGTCCCGGCGGACCGGTTCGGGACTGCTCAGGACTGCGTCCCGCTCGCGGTCTTTCTCGCTTCCGACGCGTCGGCGTATGTGACCGGGAGCTACTATCCGGTCGATGGCGGGCATCTGCTGTTGCCGTCGCCGTACTGAACCGGCGAGGAGAGTGGTCCCCGGAGTAGCATCCGCGAGGCGCGCGAAGCGCGCCGAGCGGTTCCCCGCGCCGACCGAAGGGAGGCGCGGGACCGAGGCCCGACCGGTTGCGAGACTCTGAACGAAGTGAGGAGTCTCGGTATGGCGAATAGCGCGGGACCAGAGGTCCCGCGGACCATGCGAGCGGGCCGGAGGCCCGCGAGCAGACGGCCGCAGGTCGCCCGTGCAAAAAGTCCGGTTAGAACTGATAGCGGCGCGCGTTGTCGTCCTGCGGCGGATACTGGTCACCCATGCCGGCCGCGCCGGTCATCTCGTCGAAGGTCATGCCCGAGAGGTATTCGTCGTAGGTGACGTCGTAGCCGCTCCGGAGGTGGAAATCGAGGTTGCCGGTCTCGACGGCCGACTGAAAGAGCATGTGGACGGCCCGCCGGAGGAGTTCGTCGGGGTCGTCGGGGTCGTAGGCGTTGATGAGCATCGCCAGTTCGTTGCGCGTCTCGGTATCGAGGTCGACTTCGAGTTCCTCGCCGAGGTCCGAATACGTATCTTCGATATCCGCCGAAAGGTCGTCGAGTCCCATGTCCGTAGATGGGACTGGGCGGTGGAAGTCGGTTTCGCTCGGGGCCGAACCGTCAGGCCCAAGCGCCGTCCGTCGAAACGGACAGGCGATGACCGACGCCGCCAAGCACCTTCCGGAGGACGTCGATGCGGTCCGGGAGGCGCTGATCGAGTGGTACGAGGCCGACCACCGCGAGTACCCGTGGCGGCGGACCGACGACGCTTACGAGATCCTCGTCTCCGAGGTGATGAGCCAGCAGACCCAACTGGACCGGGTCGTTTCGGCGTGGGAGGAGTTCCTGGCGGAATGGCCCACCGTCGAGTACCTCGCGGACGCCAATCGGGCCGACGTCGTCGGTTTCTGGACTGACCACTCGCTGGGCTACAACAACCGCGCGAAATACCTCCACGAGGCGGCTGGACAGGTCGTCTCCGAGCACGGCGGGGAGTTTCCCGAGACACCCGAGGGTCTCAAGGAGTTGATGGGCGTCGGCCCCTACACAGCCAACGCCGTCGCCTCCTTCGCGTTCAACAACGGCGACGCCGTCGTGGATACGAACGTCAAGCGCGTCCTCTATCGGGCGTTTGACGAAATCCATAATACGGACGATCCTCCGTACGCTGAGGTTGCCTCAGGACTCATGCCGGAGGGAGAGTCGCGAGTCTGGAACAACGCGATTATGGAGTTGGGTGGCGTCGCCTGTCAGAAGAAGCCCCGCTGTGACGAGGAAGGATGTCCTTGGCGAGAATGGTGTCGCGCATATAACACAGGGGATTTCTCCGCTCCGGACGTGCCGACACAACCTGAGTTCGAGGGCAGTCGACGGCAGATGCGAGGCCGGGTGATTTCGACCCTGCGAGAATTCGACGAACTGACCCTCGACGATCTGGGTCCTCGAGTCCGGGTTGATTACTCACCGAACGGTGAATACGGCCGTGAGTGGCTCCATAATCTTCTCTCTGATCTTGCTGAGGATGGCTTGGTCGAGGTGAAAGAAGGCGATGAGGAAACTGTTGCGCGCCTACAGACCTAGTTCCACCAGTCCGAGGCCTCCTGTTAGCAGTAGTTACTGGTATGCAACTGAAAATATAGTGGTTCTACCGATACTTCTCTATAGAGCTGCGC
>NZ_JAZKTR010000187.1:0-4103 GCF_036625485.1 Natronomonas sp.
TCCTCGAAGGCGTAGGTGGCGAACTGCGGGCGGATAAACGCGGCAAAGCAGTATGGAAGGCCGAGTTCGCCCGCGATGGCCCCGCTGGAGGGACTGGAGCCCAGCACCCACGGCACCGGTTCCGCGGCGCCCGAGCGAGGAATCTCGATGTCGCTGTAGTCGTGTCCGTCGGGGTAGGCGTCGTAGAGGTGGTTGATGACGGCCTTGATTTTCTCGGTGTGGTCCTCGTCGGGATTCTCGACGTGGCGGTCCGTCCCGAGCGCGCGGTCGACCGCGGGCGAGCCGTTGGCCCGGCCCAACCCGGCGTCGATGCGCCCCGGTGCGAGCGCGTCCAGCGCGCCGAACTGCTCGGCGACTTTAAAAGGGCTGTAGTGGTTGAGCAGGACGGCGCCGGAACCGAGACGAATCGAGTCGGTCTCGGCGGCGAGATGGCCGAGCAACACCTCGGGCGTCGTCCCTGCGAGCGTGTCGGCCATGCCGTGGTGTTCGGCGACCCAGAACCGCTCGAAGCCCAGCCGTTCGGCTTGCTGGGCGGCCGCGACGGTGTTGGCGTACGCATCCGTGGCGGTGCCGTCGTCGGGCACCGGCGAGAGATCGACGGCGGAGAGCTTCATATCCGGTATCGGGGGCTGATACGGGTTATTGTAACGATTTACCGGTCATCGCCAGCTCCGCGTCGGCGATGACCGGTAAAGGACTACAACAATCCGTATAAGGGAGATAACGGTCGGGCTATCAGCAGACGCCTGTGCGTGCTGGCGGGCGCGTCACGCCCGTTCCTCGGGCGTGATCCGCGAAAGGCGCATCGCGTTGCCAGTCACGCCGAGGCTCATGCCCATGTCACCGACGACGACGGCCATCGCGACGCTGACCAGTCCCAGCGGCACGCCCAAAGCGAGCAGGAACTTCACGCCGAGGCTCGCCCAGATGTTCTGTCGGATGACGCCGTTGGCGGTGTGCGACAGCCCGTAGAGATACGGCAGTTTGTCGATGTCGTCGCCCATAAGCGCGATGTCGGCCGTTTCGAGTGCGGTGTCGGTACCCGCCGCCCCCATCGCGATGCCGACCTCGGCGGTCGCGAGGGCGGGCGCGTCGTTGATACCGTCGCCGACCATCGCGACCTCGCCGTAGTCGGCCTGCAGTTCCTCGATGGCCTCGACCTTCTCCTCGGGCAGGAGTTCGGCCCGATACTCGTCGACGCCGACCGCCTCGGCGATGGCTCGGGCGGTGCCCTCGTTGTCGCCGGTCAGCATCACGACGTGTTCGACGCCCATCTCCTGGAGGCGTTCGACGGCCCATTTCGACGCCGGGCGAACCTCGTCGGCGATGGCGATGGCACCCAACAGTTCCGTCTCGGTCCCGACGACTACGACGGTCTTGCCCGCCCGTTCGAGTTCGGTGAGGGTGCCGTCGGCGAACGTCGCGTCGCCGCCCTTCGGTTCGCCTTCCGGTATCGCGCCGCCGTCGGTTCGCTCGCCACGGTCGAACCCGAATCCCAACTCCTCGAAGAGCGCGGGCTTGCCGGCGTAGTAGGTCTCGCCGTCGAACTCGCCCCGGATGCCCTTCCCGGTCAGGCTTTCGAACGTCGTGGGGGCCGGCAGGTCGCCCACCTCCGCCTCCTCGGCGCGGACGCGAATCGCGTCGGCGATGGGGTGTTCGCTCCGTCGTTCGAGGCCGGCGGCATGGCGGAGCAGCGTCGCCTCGTCGGTGTCGCCGACCGGCACGACGTCGGTGACGGCGAGTTCGCCCCGCGTGAGCGTGCCGGTCTTGTCGAGGGCGATGGCGTCGACCTCGCCCATCGTTTCGAGGTGGTTGCCGCCCTTGATGAGGACGCCGTTCTTGGCGGCGCTGGTGACTCCCGAGACGACCGAGACGGGCGTCGAGATGACGAACGCGCAGGGGCAGGCGATGACGAGCAGGGTAAGGCCGCGAATGAACCACGTCGTCCAGTCGCCGACGAAGGTGATGGCGTAGCCGGCGACGCCGACCGAAAACGGCTCGGAGATGACAAGCGGCGGGATGGCGGCGGTCAGAATCGCCAACACGACCACCGTCGGCGTGTAGTAGCCCGCAAACCGGTCGACGAACTGCTCGGTGTCGGTCTTTTCGGCCTGTGCGCCCTGGACCATCTCGATGATTCGCGAGAGCGTGGAGTCACCGGCCGTCGAGATGACCTCGATTTCGAGATATCCTCCCTCGTTGATGGTGCCGGCGTAGACCTCCTCGCCACTGGTCTTGTCGACGGGGACGCTCTCGCCGGTGATCGGCGATTGGTCGACGGCGCTTTCGCCCTCGACGACCACGCCGTCGAGCGGAATCTTGTCGCCGGGCCGGACGACCACGACCTCGCCGATCTCGACCTCGTCGGCAGGGACGGTCACCTCCTCACCGCTCCGCCGGACGGTGGCTTCGTCGGGGGACAGTTCCATCAACTCCCGCAGGGAGTCTCGGGCCCGGTCCATCGCGTAGTCTTCGAGCAGTTCGGCGATGCTGAAGAGGACCGCCAGCGTCGCGGCCTCGACGAAATAGCCGATACCGGTGGCGGCGATGATGGCCGTCCCCATCAGGAGGTCGATATCGAGGCTCCGGTTCTTCGCCGAGTAGTAGCCGCTCCGGATGACCGGAATCCCGCTGGCGGCGACGGCAGCGAGAAAGAGGACGTCGGCCAGCGCCAGCGGATAGCCGAGGACGCTCGCCACGCCGACGTTCGCGCTCGTGAGGAGGAACTCGAAGAGCAAGCCGGCGGTGACGAAAACCGCGCCGACCCACGTCTTGAGGGCACGCGGGCTGGTCCAGACCTCCGACGGCGGGGCGATGTCGACGCCTTCCGCCGAGCCATCCGCGCCGGCCTCGGCGTCATCGTCGGTCCCACCGACCACCTCGTAGCCCGCGTTCTCGATGGCCTCGATGACCTCGCGTTCGTTCACACGGTCGGGGTCGTAGGTGATCGAGGCCGTGCCGGTCGTCGGCTGGAGGGTCACGTCGACGATGCCGTCGACGCGCTGGAGGCTCTTGTCGACCTTTTTGGCACAGGTCGGACAGTCCATCTCGGGGACGCCAAAGCGGGCGGTGAGCTCCCGTCCCTCCCCTGTCTCGAGTTTCCCCCCTGTCGCATCTGCGTCGTCGCTCATTACCTGACGGTTCGGCTGTCAACTCGATAAGCCTTCGTTGGAATATTCCAAAATTCTGGGCGGCCGGCCCGGCTCTGCTATCGCGGCAGTGCGGCGTCCGCCGTGAACTGCGTCCCGGCGACGTGCCGTTTCGCCAGTCGTTCTTCGGCCCGTCGGAGTCGATAGGTAAGCGTCGAGCGGGGGACGCCGAGGTGGTCGGCGAGTTCGCCGACGTCGACATCCCGGGGTGATTCGTAGTAGCCGTGTTCGACGGCGGCTCGCAGGGCGGCCTCCTGCTCGGGGGAGAGTTCGTTCGCCCGGTCGGCCGCCTCGCCCGACGGCGTGGCGGTGTCGGCGGTTCGCAGCATCTCGGTTCGGGCACAGTCGCCGACCGCGGCTTCGAGGGCATCGAAGAACGCGGCCACGTCGCCCTCGCCGGAGTGGATGACCCGCCACGTGTAGTGGCGTCCCTCGTGGCGCGTCTCGAAGAGGACGCCGTCGCCGAGGTGGTCGCGAGCGATGTGCGGAACCGACGCGCAGGTGGGCGTCCGTTCCCAATCCGAGTAGAGGACGAGCGTATCGTCGGTGTGGTCGAGGACGCGGGTGGTCTGGGTAGCGCCGCAATCGCCGGTCGCGAGGCAGTCGGCGTAGTAGTCGCTGTTGAGGAAGGCGGCCTCGATGTCGTCGAGGGCCTCGGGGGTGCCGGTGGCGTGGTCGACACGCCAGAGCCGCTCGGCCGTCGCGTGCAGCGACAGCGAGCGAATCCGGGCGTCCGGGTGGTCGGCCAGCGTGTCGGCCACCCGGTTGCAACCCGGCTCGTATTCGAGTGCGAAGACGAGTTCGCGCATACCAACATCTTCGGCCTACTACGACAAAACCTGTCGCCTCGTCTCGTGGACGTGTCCGGAGGCGGAGATCATACTTTGGCACGGGGTTCCTTTATAAGCCGGGCGTGGCGACCACCAGACCGCAAACAGCCGGAAAGCCCTCGGC
>NZ_JAZKTR010000188.1:0-4075 GCF_036625485.1 Natronomonas sp.
GCCATTCGTAGCGTTCGATCTCGCCATCCGGATGTATCGACCCGGTGGCGTCGAGTTGGACGGTCGTATTCACGGACACGGACTGATCCAGTCCCGCGTCGGCCATCGGACCGCTGCCTGCAGCCACCACGCCGCTTGCCGCCGATAATCCGACCGCAAGGAAGCAAATTGCGCGGAATAGATTCATTTAATCTATGACGGATTAATCCTTCTTTCGCCTATAAATATTCGGTGATAGAACCGAATATCGACAAGGCTTCGAGGTCGGAATCAGGCCGTATCCTTTTGTGGATCCGAATCGACGATACACCAACTCGGAGAGAGGAATGTCGGCACAGATGCGCCGGATTCGGGTGGTCGGAAGCGAGACAGCGGCGACGCGAACCGTCCTGGACGGGCTTTCAGCGTTCGAAACGGAGCGTGTTCCGTCGGTCGTCGGACTCGCCGAGCGGCAGGACGGGCCGGTCGTTCTCGTGGCACCGGCACTGGGCCGCGACACCGAGCGTGCCGTGCGTGCGGTTCGGCGGATGCACGGCGCCGAGCCGGTGGTCATCGCTGCCGACGAGGTGCCCGCCGGGTCGGCGGACGCGGTCGTACCACTGGATAGCCAGACGATAGCCCGCCGAATGGAGGAGGTTCTCGATGAGGCGGCGACCGAACGCGCGCAGTGGCGAACGCGGCGGTTGGAGAACCTCGCCGCGGCGGACGGGACGGGTCTGGATTCGAAGCCCGGTCCGGATTCGGGTTCGAATCCCGCCGGTGAGGTGCTCTGTCGTCGCCTCGTCGAGTCGGGGCTGTTCGCCAGCGCGTGGGTTCTCGAAACCGACGGAGAGACGGCAGCCCCCTCGGCGGCGGCGGGCGTTCCGATAGCCGCACTTGGGGCGGTCGAGACGAGCACCGAGTGGCCGTGGGCACGGGCGATACGCGAGGGCGAGTCCGTCGTCGACAACCATGGCGTTTCGACGGTCGCGGTCCCGTTCGATGGTGGCTGTGTCGTCGGTACGGCCACGGAGCGTATCGACGAATCCGAGGTCGAGCCGCTATCTCAACTGGTCGAGCGACTCGGCGCTTCCGCAGAGGGTGACCGACCTCCGTACGCGTTGCTCGGGGAGGCGATCACACACGAGATCAACAACCATCTCGATCTCGCGACGGTCCACCTGGAGTTGGCCGACGGCGATGCCGAACACCTCGACCACGTCGAGGCCGCTCTGGAGCGGATCGGTTCGGTAACGGAGGAAGTGGGAGCGCTGGTCAGCCGTGGTGTCGATATCGAACCGTGTTCGCTGGAGGCCGTCTCCAAGGACGTCTGGGAGAGTGCCCCGAGGAGTGACGCGACGCTTCGGGGCAACGAGGCGACCATCGACGCCGACGAGGGATTGCTCCGACTGCTGTTATCGAACCTGTTTCGGAACGCGGTGCAACACGGCGGCGGCGATGTCACCGTCGAGGTCGGACCGCTGGACGATGGTGGGTTCTACGTGAGGGACGACGGAACCGGGTTCCCCGACATCGACCCGGAGGAGCTGTTCGAGTGGGGTAGGTCGGAGGCGGACAGCACGGGAATCGGTCTCGCGTTGGTCGGGTTGGCGGCCGAACGGCACGGGTGGGAGATAACCGTCACCGACGATGATGGTGCCCGTTTCGAATTTCGGGCCGATTAATCGCTTCCGACATCAAGCCGGTCATCCGAGCGGTTTCCGGGACCGTCGTTCGGCTCCGCAGCGACGGCGTAGCCGTCCCGTTCGGGAAGCTCGTCGAGGGCGTCGTCCAGCTGGTTTCGGATGGAGGCCAACCGCTCACAGAGTCGGTGGTACTGGGGTTGGTCGGCGAGTCCGTCCGGCGAGTGGTCGGTCTCCAGCGCCGCGCGTTTCGACGCCAGCGAGAAGTACTCCTGGAGTTTGGCGTCGTAGGTCGACCGGCGCTTCATCCGCTCGATGGCTTCGTGGAGTTCCTCCCGTGAGAGCGGCTTCGTGAGGTATTCGTCGAATCCCATCGAGACGATATCGACGTCGGGTTCGACGCCGGTGAGCATGGCGACCCGGCAGTCACGTCCCCTTTCGCGGAGGTGTTCCAGTACCTCGTCGCCGGACAGTCCCGGCATCCGGCGGTCGAGCAGGGCGATATCGACCCCCTCGCTCAGCTTCTCGAGCGCGTCCGGTCCGTCGTATGCGGTCCTGACATCGTGTTCGGACAACCGGGCGGCGTGTCCATCCGCCAGCCCCGGCTCGTCGTCCGCGATCAGCACCGTCAGCGATGTTTCCTCGCTCATCGTGCTCCTCGATTACCCACCAATATCTCGCATACGAGATATGTTTTACGTCAGACAATAGTTGGTTACGCGATAGGTTCCTCGGTCGCGTCGAGGTCCGATAGCGCCCATTCGACGACGTGTGCCTCGACGAGATCACGGTCGTCGACGAGCGCGCTCTCATCCTGCCACTGCGTTTTCACCGACTGGGCCTCCGAGAGCATCCGCTCTTCGAGCGGGGTCTGGTCGGGTTCCTCGCGGGTCGCGTTCAACAGGGCTTCGAAATCCTCCCGCAGAACGAACGACGCTCGGGCGGCGTTACACCGCGACAGCGGACTCATCCCCGTCTCGATGACGAGATCGCGGACGGTCTCCCAGTCGTCCTCGCAGAAATATAGCGACACCTCTCCCTCGATGTCCTGCCATGCGATGGGGTCGGAATGTTTCAGTAGTTGTACCGCTCGCGGCGGGATGTCGATGCGGTGGTCCGGGTTCGGTCGGCCGCAGAGACAACAAGGCTTCTCCGTACGCCCGGTGTACATACTCTGATTTCGGGGGGCTACCGTTTGGATATGCTGCATCCGGGGGTTCGTGCCGGGAATCAACGTGATGGCTCCCCCGAGTGTTGCCAGTGAGGGTCGACCGAGTCTCCCCGAGCGAGTGACATTCGCTAGCACTCGCACCCATACCCGAACGTTTTATCGGCCGCCTCACGGAACGTCGCCTATGGACACGGCCGAGCGGACCGAACTGGTCACCCGGTACACCGAGGAGGTCGTCACCGAGGCCGAGATCGAGGCGCTGTTCGAGGAACGCGACTCCCCGACCGCCTACATCGGCTATGCGCCCACCGGCGAGATGCACATCGGTCACTTCACGACGATGCGCAAGCTCGCGGATTTCATCGAATCCGGCCTCGACGTGACGGTGCTCATCGCCGACCTGCACGCCCATCTGGACGACGCGAAGAGCCCCTTCGAACTGCTCGATTCACGCTCGGCGTACTACGAGGCTGCCATCGAGGGCATGATCGAGGCCGCCGGTGCCGACCCCGACGGTATCGAGTTCGTCCGCGGCACCGAATATCAACTCGAGGACCCCTACACGATGGACCTCTACCGCATGCTCGCGGAGACGACCCTCTCGCGGGCACAGCGGGCCGGCAGCGAGGTCGTCCGCCAATCCGAGAACCCGAAACTCGGCGGGCTCGTCTACACGCTGATGCAATCCCTCGACGTGGCGGCACTCGACGCCGACATCGCCTACGGCGGCATCGACCAGCGCGGCATCTACATGCTCGCCCGCGAGCAACTGCCGGACTTCGGCTACGACAAGCCGGCCTGCGTCTTCGCGCCACTCCTCTCGGGGCTTTCGGGCGGCAAGATGTCGGCTTCCGAGGAGACGTCGAAGATCAACCTCACGGACGACGACGATGCCGTCGCCGAGAAGATCGAAGGCGCCTACTGCCCCGCCGGCGAAACCGAGGGTAACGGCGTCCTCGAATACCTACAGTACCTCGTCTTCCCGGTCCTCGAGGAGCGCGGTGAGGAGTTCGTCGTCGAACGCCCCGAGGAGTACGGCGGCGACCTCGTCTACGACGACTACGACGACCTCGAAACGGACTTCGTCTCCGGGGAACTCCACCCCGCCGACCTCAAGCCGGCCGCCGCGGCGGGCATCGCGGCGGTCATCGACCCCGTTCGCGAGCGCCTCCTCAACCAGCCGGAACTGCTCGAAGACGCCTACCCGGAAAAGTACGCGTAAGGCAACCTTTCCGTTCGCCAAGCCGCTGTTTCTTTCGGCTACCACCTATCGTTAAGCGCC
>NZ_JAZKTR010000189.1:0-4051 GCF_036625485.1 Natronomonas sp.
ACCATCTCCTTGACGCCGGAGATGGGGTCGAAGACGGCGCCGCCCTCGTAGTCCTCGCTTTCCTGCTGGCCCTTGGAGGGGAGGGCGTACTCGCCGTGAATCTCGTGGAGGACGTACATGTCGACGGCGTCGCCGGGCGTCGTGGCGTCCTCGAGTTTACACCCGACGAAGGAGGCGACCTCCTCCCAGAACTCGACGATGTTCTGCTTGCGGTCGAGTTCGACACACAGCTCGACGTCCCGGAGGTTGTACTCGAGCAGGCGCTCGGGGTCGTCCTCCCAGAGGTCGCCGATGTCGCCGGTGTAGCGTTCCTTGCCGACGCCCAGCTCCTCCTCGCCGACGGCATCGAGCCGATAGGAGTCGAGTTCGGAGAACTGGGTGCGCTGGTAGGCATACAGCAGGTCGAAGACGACGCGGCCCTTGATGTTCGGGCCGCCCCACCCCGAATCCCAGACCTCGTTCACCCGCGAGAGGCGGTCCGACTCGAGACGGTCGTGGCGGCTCTGCAGGCGGTCGATGCGGTCGATGAGGTAGGGCGCGTCGAAGTCGTCGAAGTTCCAGCCGGTCAGGACGTCGGGGTCGGTCTCGTCGATGTAATCGAGGTAGTCGACGAGCATGTCGGCCTCCTCGCTGAAGGCGCGGATGTCGACGTCGACCTCGCCGTCGCCGAGGGGGTCGTAGCCCTCGACTGCTTCCGGCCCCGGAACGCCCTCTGGGGATTCGTAGAGCCAGATGACGTACTCGTCGCGGTAGGCGTCGTGGCTGGTCAGACAGATGATGGTCTGTTCGCCGTCCTCGGGGAAGCCGTGGCGGTCGTCGACCTCGATGTCGAGGGTGTGGACGCGGGTGTCGGCCTCGAAATCGACCGCGTCGAGTTCGGTATGGTGGATCTTCAGGCTGCCGCCGTCGTCCTCGCGGGCCGGCACCCGGATGCCGCTGGTGATGTCCTTGTCGATGAGCAGGCGGTTCGGGAAGAGGATGTCCGCCTCGTAGTGGTCGAAGCGGTCCCGGAGTTCACCGACGTCCCGTGGCGTCTGGCCGAACACCTTGAGGAGGTCCTCGCCACGGATGGACTCGTAGACGACGGCCTCCCGCTCGTCGTGGTCGCCGATATCGTAGCCCTCGGCAGCGAGGTCGCCGTAGGTTTCGACGCCGGTCAGGCGGTCGTGGTCGAGACGGGAATCGACGATATCGGCCTGGGTGAGCGGTTCTTCGGCGTCGACCGCGAGGTCCAGTTCCGTGATCGGCGTATAGAAGTAGGGTTTGAAGCCGTAGACGCGGACGTGGATAGGGTCGTTCTCGTCGTCGCGGCCGAAGACGTGGAGGACGGGGTGTTCGTCGTCGCCGCGTCCCTCGATGGTGTAGTCGACCTGCGTGACAGAACACTCGACGTGACCGTCGGCGTCGGGGAAGCGATATTCGGAGGTATCGACGACGGCGGCGACGCCCTCGTCGCCTCCCGCGACGGCGGCGGCTTCCTCGGCGGGCCGTTCGGCGTTGCTGCCGTCGTCGCCGAACGCCCCGAGGGTCCCCTGTTTCATGAGATAGCGTGCCTTGTCGCTCCTCGGTAAAAACCCCGATGTTCCACCATCGATTTATAAATTCATCGCCGGACTCACTGGCCGTGTCATGGATTGACACTGCCACAAGGGATTTATATAGAACCATCATACTGCCAACTGGTGACACCCACCATGCCCGACCCTGATACGACGAGCGAGCAGGACAGTGCGGGCGCAGCGGAGCGCCCCGAACCGGTGGTTGCCGAGGCCGTCGAGACGACGGAGGCGTACGAGACAGAGGAGGGCGTGGTATTCTACGACGCCGAGAACCCACTCGCGTGGATGCAGGCCGAGGACGTCGTCAACCTCGAAGAAGCAGCCTGACGCGGCTGACGGGACCCTTTCTGCGGTCAGTACTCGAAGTTCGTCTCGATATCGCGACCGGTCTCGGTCATCTCGACCGCGGCCTCGCTGTACTGGAGGATCTTCTGCATGTCGCCCTCGATCTCGAAGGCGCCGGACATCATCCCGTCGACGGGGCCGAGATTGCCCTCGAAGAGCTGTTTCCAGTTGCTGTAGGGGCCGCGGAACACGAAGCCGTACTCCTCGGTTTCTGGGTCGTCGACCTCGTAGGCGGCGGTACACGCGCCGTTCTCCAGGCCGAGGAAGAAGTAGACCTCCTCGCCGTCGTAGGCGGCGTCGGGTTCGACGACGAAGAGGAAATCGCCGTTGAAGCCGTCGCCCCAGCCCGCGCCGGCTTCGTCGTAGTCGTCGTTGGCGTCGAGCAGGTCGCCGTACTCCGAGATCCAAGCGTCACCGTCGGTCGGGAATTCGTATGCCATGCGTTGGCAGACAATCGACACGTGATTGGGTGTTGTCCCGGTTATGCGACGCCCCTTTATGCCGTAGCCGTACGTGGCCCCGGTATGCGCCGGGCGGTCTTCCTCGGCCGATTCCAGCCGTTCCACGAGGGCCATCACCGCGTCGTCAGCGAATATAAAACGGCGTTCGACCTCGTCATTGCCCTCGGTAGCCCCGAGAAGTCCCGCACCGCCGAAAACCCCCTGACGGCCGACGAACGGGAGTACGTCATCCGCGGCTGTCACCCGGACATCGACGTCGTCCGGGTGCACGACGAGGACCGCGGTGAGGCAGGCTATCCGGTCTGGGCCGAGCGCCTCGTCGACCGCACGGGCGCCGAGGTGGTCATCTCCGGCAACGACCTCGTCCAGCGACTCGTCCGCGAGCACACCGACGCCGAAATCGTCCAGCAGGAACTGCACACGCCCGACAGGTACTCCGGGACCGAAATCCGCCGCCGGATACGCGCCGGCGAATCGTGGCGCTCGCTTGCCCCGGACTGTTGTGCCGACCGCATCGCGGAGTTCGAGAGGGCCATTCGCGAAAGCGGATAGCCCCCACGCTTACGGGTCGAGCGGCGGAACGTCCCGATATGGCTGTCGACCCAGCCGTCGCCCATGACCGCGCCGTGTCGTTTCTGGAGGAGCGCCTGCCGCCGGGCGCTGACCGCTACGTCATCGGGGTCAGCGGCGGCATCGATTCGACCGTCGCCCTCCACCTCGCAGTCGAGGCGGTCGGCGCCGAGTGCGTGACCGGTCTCGTCCTCCCCGACCACCCGAGCGCCCCCGAGAACATGAAGGACGCTCGCGACCTCTGTGAGCGCGTCGGCGCCGAGTGGCGCGAGGCGAACATCGCCCCGCTCGTCGCCGCCTATACCGACCGGATGCCCTACGACGTCGACACGCTCTCGCTCGGGAACCTCCGGGCACGCACCCGCATGGTCTTCCTCTATCTGGAGGCCAACGTCCACGACGGCCTCGTCGTCGGCCCCGACAACCGCTCGGAGTACCTGCTCGGCTACTTCACGAAGTTCGGCGACGGCGCCGCCGACGTCCGCCCGCTCGGCGACCTTTATAAAACAGAGGTCTACGACCTCGCCGAACACGTCGGCGTCGACGAGAAGTTCATCGAGAAGACGCCGACGGCGGAGCTTTGGGCCGGGCAAACCGACGAGGGTGAGATCGGAGCGAAATACGAGAGCATCGATGCCTTCCTTCGAGCGTATGTGGATGCCGATGAGGGGGTCGAAGAGGCGGCAGATTCTGCTGGCGTCGACGGGGAGACGGCCGAGCGACTGGCCGATCTGGTCGACGGGAGCGGTCACAAACGCGACGTGCCGCCGACTGCGTCCATGCCCAACTGAACGCCTCTCGGATAGGTTGATTCTGTTTTGGCTCGGGTTCTTTTATAAATGGAATTTGATGACTGCTTGATCGCAAACGGCTGGAAAGCCCTCGGCCCGCTGGCGGTCGCTTGGTTCGAGAGAGCGAAGCTCTCTCGTCATTGCGGGAAATCGAAGATTTCCCGCTTGCAGTCAGAATCCTCCGGATTCTGACGACATCACGAAAGGCACGAAGCGCCTTTCGAACGACAGCGACATATCCTCACTTCGTTCGGATAGGGGTCGCTGAGGCGACTAAAATGAACGCCACCGCGCCTCGCCCTTTCATTCCGCCAGGGAACGGCCG
>NZ_JAZKTR010000025.1:0-21732 GCF_036625485.1 Natronomonas sp.
GGCGGCTTCGGGGCATGGCGCGAGGCCGAGGTTCCCTCTTATCAGCTCGTCGTCCGGGGCGGCACCCACTACGAGTGGTCGTTGCTGCCGACGTTCCCGACGACCTCGTGGGAGTTCGGCAACGCCCTCGCCGAACACTACACCGTCGCGTGGTTCGACCGCTGGCTCAAACGGCCCGAGGAGGACGGCTACCATTCGGCCGACGACCGCCTGCTGGCCGACGGCGAGTGGGGCGACCACCTCAGTTTCCACTACCGGTCGAAGCGAGCCTTCCCCGGCCGGGACGGCCGGTTCTACGATTGCGGTGACATCCGATCGGGCTGTGAGGCGGCGCTTGGGGTCGACCGCCCCTGAACGTCCGGGGACGACCACGACGGACGCTCGTAAGCGAACTTTTATACCGGCAACAGCCAACTCAACGAGTATGCGCGCGATTCAGTCGGTAGTACGTGGGCTGTAACCGCGCCTTCCCTTTTAGGCGCACGAATGAATCGCCTACCGACTGGTATACGCGACACAAACTATGAGCGAGGTTCCAGACGACTACGACCCCGACGAGGCCGAACAGAGATGGCGCGACCAGTGGCGGGATTCGGACGTCTACCGCTACGAGGACGACCCCGAACGCCCCGACTACATCATCGACACGCCGCCGCCGTACCCGACCGGAAACCTGCATATCGGGAACGCCCTCGGCTGGTGTTACATGGATTACGCCGCCCGATATCACCGCCTGCAGGGCGACGACGTGCTCTTCCCGCAGGGCTGGGACTGCCACGGGCTCCCGACCGAGGTGAAAGTCGAGGAGAACCGCGGCATCCACCGGACCGACGTCTCCCGCGAACAGTTCCGCGAGTGGTGTATCGAGCACACCCACGAGCAGATCGACGCGATGAAGGAGACGATGCACACGCTCGGGTTCTCCCAGGACTGGGACCACGAGTACCGGACCATGGACCCCGAATACTGGGGCGAGACCCAGCGCTCGTTCCTCGAGATGGCCGAGGACGGCTACGTCTATCAGGACGAACACCCCGTCAACTGGTGTCCCCGCTGTGAAACCGCCATCGCGGACGCCGAGGTCGAAAACGAGGACCACGAGGGCACCCTCTACTACATCACCTTCGACGGCGTCGACAACGACGACATCGAGATTGCGACCACCCGACCCGAACTGCTGCCGGCCTGTGTCGCGATGGCCGTCGACCCCGACGACGACCGCTACGCCGACCGCGTCGGCGACACCTTCGAGGTCCCACTGTTCGGACAGGAGATCGAACTCATCGCCGACGACGACGTCGACGGCGATTTCGGCACGGGCGCCGTGATGATCTGTACCTTCGGGGACAAACAGGACGTCGACTGGTGGGCCGAACACGATCTGGACCTCCGGCCGGCCATCACCGAGGACGGCAAACTCAACGAACTCGCCGGCGAGTTCGAGGGGTTGACCATCGACGAGGCGAAAGACGAGATCGCCACCGCCCTCCAGAAATCCGGCCATCTCAACGACGAGCAGCCGACCGAGCAGTCGGTCGGCCAGTGCTGGCGGTGTGACACCCCCATCGAGATCCTCTCGAAGGAACAGTGGTTCGTCGAAGTCCGTCAGGACGAGATCCTCGAAACCGCCCGGGACATCGAGTGGTTCCCGGAGCACATGTACGACCGCCTCGAGGAGTGGACCGAGGGGATGGAGTGGGACTGGGTCATCTCCCGCCAGCGCGTCTTCGCGACGCCCATCCCGGCGTGGGAATGCGACGAATGCGGCCACGTCGAAACCGCCGACCCCGACGAGGTGCCGGTCGACCCGACGACCGACGAGCCCGCGACGGGCGCCTGCCCCGAGTGTGGCGCCGAATCGTGGACCGGCGAGACCGACGTGATGGACACGTGGATGGACTCCTCGATTTCGCCGATGTTCGTCGCCGGCTGGCCCGAAGAGAGCTTCGAGCCCGTCCAACTGCGCGAACAGGGCCACGACATCATCCGGACGTGGGCCTTCTACACCATCCTCCGGACCACTGCCGTCACCGGCGAGATCCCGTGGGAGGAGGCGCTCATCAACGGGATGGTCTTCGGCGAGGACGGCAACAAGATGTCCAAGTCCCGCGGCAACTTCGTCCAACCCGAAGAGGTCGTCGAGGAACACTCCGCCGACGCCTTCCGGCAGGCGATGGCGCTGGGCGGCCAGCCCGGCACCGACATCCAGTTCCAGTGGAAGGAAGTCACCTCGGCCTCACGGTTCCAGACCAAACTCTGGAACATCACGAAGTTCGCCAGCGGCCACCTCGACGAGTCGACGCCCGACATCCATGACCCCGGCTACCGCGACGCCGACGCGTGGATCCTCGCCGAATGTGCCCGCGTCGCCGACAACGTCGCCGAGGACATGGACGAGTACCGCTTCGACAGCGCGCTTCGGGAGGTTCGGGACTTCGTCTGGCACGACCTCGCCGACGACTACCTCGAACTCGTCAAGGGGCGCCTCTACGAGGGCCGCCCCGGCGAGAAACACGCCGCACAGCACGCCCTCTATACGGCACTGACCGCCTCCCTTCGGATGCTCTCGCCCTTTGCGCCCTTCATCACCGAGGAGGCGTGGGACCATCTGCCGACCGACGGCAGCGTCCACAACGCCGACTGGCCCGACCCACCCGAGGTCGACCCCGAGGACGCGGAACGCGGCGAACTCGTCGCCGACGTCGCCGCGACGGTTCGCGGCTGGAAGTCCGACGAGGGCAAGCCGCTGAACGCCGAACTCGACCGCGTCGAGGTCTACCTCGACGAGGCGATTCCACTGGATACCTACGATCTCTCGGATACCGTCAACGGCCCGGTCTACGTCGAGGAGGGCGCCCCGAGCGTCGAGTTGGTGCCCGTCGACGTCGACATCGAACACAGCGAACTCGGTCCCGTCTTCCGTGACAAGGCCGGCGCCGTGGTCGGCAAACTCGAAGCCGCCGACCCCGCCGAGCTGCAGGCCGAACTCGACACCAAGGGCCACGTCGAGTTCGAGGTCGACGGCGAGACGGTCACCGTCGAAGCGGAGATGTTCGACATCGTCGAGGAACAGCAGGCCGAAAGCGGCGAAGAAGTCGTCGTCCTCGAGGCCGGCGACGCGACGGTGCTGGTCTTCGAGTAAGCCGTCTATTCGGGCTTCAGGCCGTCGTTTTCGACGCGCATGACGGCCTCGCCGTCCGGAAGGTTCGGCGCGTCGACCAGTTTGACGATACGCTTGTTCTGCTTGGACTTCTTGAGGTACATCCGGAACGTGGACTTGTGGCCGAGGATGTTCCCACCGATGGGCTTCGTCGGGTCGCCGAAGAAGGCGTCGGGGTTCGACTGGACCTGGTTGGTGACGACGACCGCGCTGTTGTAGAGGTTGCCGACGCGGTCGATGTCGTGGAGGTGCTTGTTGAGTTTCTGCTGGCGGTCGGCGAGTTCACCACGACCGACGTACTCAGCACGGAAGTGGGCGGTCAGCGAGTCGACACAGAGCAGGCGAACCGGGTAATCGTCTTCCTCGTGTTCGGCGGCGATCTCCTGTGCTTTCTCGGCCAGCAGGATCTGGTGGTTGGAGTTGAACGCCTTGGCGACGTGGATCTTGTCGAGGAACGACTGGACGAGTTCCTCCATCGCCTCCTCGTCGTCGAGGCCGCCCTCGATTTCCCGGTGTTCCATCGTCGACTCGATGACGTCGTCCGGGAGGCCGCGAACCATCTCGTCGATACGCTCGGGACGGAAGGTGTCCTCGCTGTCGACGAAGATACAGCGACCGTGGAGACCGCCTTCCTCTTTCGGAAGCTGGACGTTGATCCCGAGCTGGTGGGTGATCTGGGACTTCCCGGCCCCGAACTCGCCGTAGACCTCGGTGATGGACTGGGTCTCGACGCCGCCGCCGAGCATCTCGTCGATCTCGGGGATGAGGAATTCGAGTTTGCCGATCTGTTCGCGGCGCTGGAGGACGTCCGTACCGGTCTCGAAGCCGCCGATGTCTGCGGCCTCGCGGGCGGCCTGAATGATGTCTCCGGCGTTCGATTCGCCCACACCCGCCTGCGAAAGCTCCGCAGGACTGGCGACGGCGACGCTCTGATAGGAATCGAAGCCGTTCTCGCGGAGCTTGTCTGCGGTCGCGGGACCGACACCCGGGAGTTCTTCGAGGTCTGCGGTTGCTGCCATGGACGTACCTGTGGCCGCCCACTACATAAAGCCTCGTTAACACCCGAGTGAAAGTGAAAACGGAGGACGTGAGTCGGTCGAATCTGACGACCGGCCGAAGGTTTAGGAACGAAGGGTCAGCCCCACGGGTGCTCGTCGCCCTCGGGCCACATCGGATACCAGTAGGCAGTGTCGTCCTCGACGTCGAGTTCCCCGTCGAGGACGCTGTCCAGTTTGAATTCGGTCTGCTGGTCCCGCTTTCGGCCGCCGGTCGGCACGAACGGGTAGTAGGCACCCCGCCGGAACGAGTAGACCCAGTAGGCGATCGTCTCGTCGCGCTCGAAGGCGAAAAGCGCCGCAAGGAGCCGCGAGCCGAAGCCCGACTCGATGAGCGTATCGGCCGCGAAGTGGACGCTCGTGACGAGGTTCTCGAAGTCCGAATCGTGGAGGACGACCCACTGGTAGCCGTGGGTATCCTCGACGAAATCCGCCGTCGTCCCCGTCTCCTCTTCGCCCAACTCGAGGACGGCCTCTACCTCCCCGCGCGCCTCGCGGAAGGCAGTGCTGTCGACGTCGCCGAAACATAGGGCGGCGTCGCCGGTCGAGGAGAAATCGAGGTCGGCCTCCATCGTCACGTACGCCGTCGACATCCCGAAGAGGTCCTCGGGGTCCGCATCGCGGGTCGCATCGGCCTCCGCGCCCCACCCGAGAACCTGCCGGATCGTATCGAAGACACCCATTACCGACAATCCGGGCGGACGAGACTTATATACGGCGTCTACCGAACCACCGGCCGGCGGTTTATATACCAGCACGCGGCCATCGAGCCCGTGCCCTGAGAGATCGCCGACAGTCCGCCGAGGCCGGAGTGTGGGACGCGGCTGTCGACTCGAACCTTCCCGCCTGTTCGCTATTCGTCCACGTCGACCTCGATGCCGTGGTCCGCCAGCAGCGTCGCGAACTCCCCGGGGTCGATCTGCGGCACGTCGTGTTCGTCGGCATCTTCCCGTTTTGCCGTCCCCGGATTCTCGCCGACGACGAGATAGTCCGTGTTACTGGAGACGCTGGAGGTCGCGTTCCCCCCGTTTGCCTCGACGAGTTCCTTGGCCTCGTCGCGAGTCATCTCCGGAAGCGAGCCGGTGAAGACGAACGTCAGCCCCGCAAGCGCTTCACCGGCTTGCTCGGCCTCCTGCGGTTCGACCCCGTGGTCGCGGAGCTCCGCGATTATCTCGCGGTTCCGCTCGGTATCGAAAAAGCCCGCAATCTCGGTTGCCATCGTCGACCCGATCCCCTCGATGGCTTGCAGTTCCTCGACGTCAGCGGCCATCACCGCATCGAGCGTCCCGAACGTTCGAGCGATATCGGCCGCGGTCGTCGGGCCGACCTCGGGGATGCCGAGCGCCGAGAGGAGATCCGCCAGCGGCGGCTCCTTGCTCGCCTCGATCTCGGCGACGAGGTTCGCCGCGCTCGTCCGTCCCCAGCCGTCGAGTTCCGCCAGTTCGTCGACCGTCAACTCGTAGAGGTCCGGCAGGCTCTCGACGAGTCCTTCGTCCACCAACTGGTCGACCGCTTCCTCGCCGAGGCCTTCGATATCGAGACCGTCCTGCGAGGCGTAGTATTCGACGAGTCGACGGAGCTGTGCCACACAGTCGATACCGGCGGAACAGAACGCCATCGGCCCCTCTCGTTCGACCGGACTGCCGCAGACTGGACACTCATCGGGGAACTCGAAGGCGCCCTCGGTTTCGGCTTCGACGACCTCCTCGATGTACGGGATGACGTCGCCCGCGCGCTTGAGCCGGACCTTGTCACCGATGTCGACGCCCAACTTCTCGATCTGTTCGGGGTTGTGGAGGGTCGCCCGCGAGACCTCGACACCCGCGACTTCGACCTTGTCGAGGAGCGCAACCGGCGTCAGGCGGCCGGTTCGGCCGACCTGCACGATGATGTCCCGGACCGTCGTCACCTCGGTTCTGGCGGGGAACTTGTAGGCGTAGGCCCACCGCGGTGCCCGCGATGTCGACCCCAGTATCTCGCAGGCGTCCTTGCGGTCGACCTTGATGACCGTGCCGTCGATCTCGTAATCGATGTCGTCCCGCACGTCGAGCATCTCCTCGCGGAACTCGATGGCGCCGTCGACGTCCTCGACCAGTCGGGTGTGGTCGTCGATATAAAAGCCCCACTCGTCGACCTTTCGGTGTTCGTCGATGCGGCGGTCGAAGCCGTAGCCTCCGTCGTCGAGGACGTCGAAGACGAAACAATCGAGTGGTCGCTCGGCAGTGACCGATGGGTCCAACTGCCGGAGCGTCCCGGCGGCCGCGTTCCGGGGGTTGGCGAAAGGGTCGTCGCCGCGTTCGATGCGCTCGCGGTTGTACTCGTTGAACGCATCTCGGGGCATGAACACCTCGCCACGGACGGCCAGGAAGTCGGGATAGTCGCCGACGAGTTGGAGCGGTACCGAGCGGATGGTCCGGATGTTCTCGGTCACGTCGTCGCCCTCTCTGCCGTCGCCGCGGGTGGCCGCCCGCTGGAGTTCGCCCTCCTCGTAGACCAGTTCGACGGAGAGGCCGTCGAACTTCGGCTCGCAGAGGTACTGGATCGGTCCGTCGTAGTCCGCGGCAGCGAGTCGGTCGTGGACTCGGTCGGCGAAGTCACGGACGTCTTCCTCCTCGACCGACGAGTCGATAGACCGCATCGGGGCGACGTGTTCGACGGTTTCGAGTTCGTCGACGGGGTCGCCGCCGACCCGCTGAGTCGGGCTGGTATCGGATTCGAGATCGAACGCGTCTTCCAGCGTTTCCAGCCGCTCGAAGAGGTCGTCGTACGCGTTGTCGGAGATGACGGGGTCCGCGAGCTGATAGTAGCGGTAGTCGTGATACCGGACAGCCTCACGAAGCTGTTCGACCTGTCGTTCGGCGTCGTCCTCGGAGAGTTCCTCGACGGGGTCGAATTCGAAGGGCGGGTTCCGGACGTAGGGGTTGTCCTCCGGTTCCTCCATTTGTCGGCGTTTCGACGGCCGCCCTCAAAAACGGAAGGTGTCCGGCGAGTGGGACCGTCTCAGAGATCCGCGACGTCTTCGATGGCGTCGGTCAGCGCCTTGATGCTCTCGAGGTCGTGTTCGCCCATGTGACCGATACGGAAGCTCTCCTCGCCGATATCGCCGTAGCCGCTGGAGAAGACCATGTCGTACTCCCCGGAGACCTGTTCGACGGTTTCGGCGACATCGATTCCCTGGGTGTTCTCGACGCAGGTGACCGTCTGGGATTCGTAGCCCTCCTCGGGGTAGAGGCCGAAGTGTTCGCGGGCCCACTCGCGGGTGTACTCGGCCATCTCCTGGTGCCGCTGGTCGCGAACCTCGTGGGTCTCGTCGAGCATGTGTTTCATCTGCTTGCGGTAGGCGAGCATGAGCGGGATGGCGGGCGTCGAGTGGGTCTGGCCCTTCCGGTCGTAGTAATCCAGACAGCGCTGGAAGCCGCCGTACCACGACGCGGAGTCCTTCTCGACTTCTCGGTCGTAGGCGGCGTCGCTGACCGCACAGACCGCTAGGCCCGGCGGCATCGCGAAGGCCTTCTGGGTCGAGGTGAAGATGGCGTCGATGTTGTGGCCCTCGATGTCGATGAAGTCGCCGCCGAGACAGGAGATAGCGTCGACGATGAAGAAGGTGTCAGGGTAGTCGCCAAGCAGGTCGCCGATCTCCTCGATGGGGTTGCGGACGCCGGTCGACGTCTCGTTCATGACGACGCCGACGGCGTCGTAGCCCTCGTCGCTCTCCTCGAGAGCCTCGCGGATGTCGTCGGGCTTGACCGCCTCGCCCCACTCGTATTCGATGCGGTCGACGTCCTTGCCCAGTCGCTCGGCGACGTTGGCCTGTCGCTCGCTGAAGGCGCCGCTCGTGGGGACGAGCATGTCGTCCTCGACGAGGTTGAGCGTCGTCGCCTCCCAGAACTCGGTGCCCGAGGCCGTGAGGATGATGACGTCGTGTTGGGTATCGAGGAACTCCTTGGTATCCTCGACGATGGTCGTATAGAGGTCGGTCATCCGGTCCATCCGGTGGCCGAACATCGGTTCGCACATCGCCTCGATGACGTCTTCGCGGACCTCGGTCGGGCCGGGCAGATACAGCGTCTTGTCGGGGTAATCCCCGGTGTATTCGCTTTTTTCGGTCATAGGAACACCTGGATACCTGTACCCTCGACGCGGGACGGCATGGTAGTTTTGATACCGTCAGGGCTCCCGTCGCTGGTCGGACAATTAATCGGGGGTGCCGAACGTCGCCGTCGGGTCGGGGACGACCCGAACGAGTACCGGCAGCGCGATAAGGACGATTCCGATTTCGAGCGCGGCGGCGACGACGAAGGCCTCGAAGAACCCGTACCGGGAGGCGACACCGCCGCCGACGATGATGCCACCGAGGAACCCGAGACTGCCGAAGATGTTGAACCCGCCCATCGCGGCGCCGCGCTCGTTGGGAGCGGCCATGTCGGTCACCAGCGCCATCGTCGCCGGAGCGATGAGCGCGCCGAGGACGCCGGCAACGACGAGAATCGCGGCCGCCGAGAGGAACGTCGGTGCGAGAGCGACGCCGATGATGGCCGCCCCATAGCCGACCGACCCGGCGACGATGGGGACGACCCGGCCGATGCGGTCCGAGAGGCCGCCGAAAGGGTACTGTAGGAGCGCGAAGGGCGCGAAAAAGCAGGCCAGCGCCAGTCCCGTTTCGCCGGGCGAGAGGTCGAAGGCCTCCCGGAAGTAGAACGTCCCCACGATGCCGAAGAAGCCGCCGGTAAACCGGTCGGCAAAGCCGAAGCCGAACGGCAACAGGAGTTCCGGCCGGCGACGGAGGCCGTCGAGGGCTTCACGGATACCTTCGGTGTCGGTCGGCGCCCGGTCGGGGACCGTCGCCGTCACGACCGCAACGAGTGCCAGCAGGACTGCAGAGGCAACGACCGGCGCAAGCGGGCCGATCTCGTAGAGTTGGCCGCCGACCGGCGCGCCCAGTGCCGCGCCGAGGCCGATAGCGATGCCCGCCGCACCCATGTTCCGACCGTGGCCGCCCTCGAGGTCCATCAGCATCGTAATGGCGAGCGAGAAGGCACCGATGGTGAAGGCACCCTCGACGAAGCGGAGGACCAGCGCGAGACGGAAGTCACCGACGCCGGTGGCGACGACGGCGAGCAACGCGAGGTAGGCGACGGCCCCACCGAGGGCACCGAGGACGATGAACGGAACGCGGCGACCGGCCCGGTCGGAGGCGGCGCCCCAGAGCGCCGAAAAGAGGACGAAAGCGAGCAGTTGGACTCCGAGGAAGGCCGTCCCCGAATCGATGGTCGGTGCGCCGCCGAGGGCCTCGACCAGTCGGTCGACGCCCGGATACACCAGCAACTGCGTGAAGAGGACGACGAAGACGACGAAGGCGAGGCGGGCGCGCTCTGTACGACTCACGGCCGACCGTAGGATACCCTCGTACTTGTGCCGTGCGACCGAAAACGCGGGGCCGACTTTTTGAGGGTGCCGGCCACAGAAGGCGGTATGGGGCTGACCATCACGGTGCTCGGCAGCGGCGGGAACTCGCCGATTCCGACACCGACCTGTCGGTGTCACGTCTGCGAGCGCGCCCGCGCTGAGGGGGTTCCAGAGGCGCGACACGGCAACTCGCTGTACCTCGAAGAACTCTCGGCGATGGTCGATGCGCCGGAGTTCGTCTACGAGAACCTCGAACGCGAGGACGTCGACGAGTTGGACTACATCTTCGTGACCCACTGGCATCCCGACCACACGGCCGGCCTCCGGGTCGTTCAGTCACGACCGACGAGTCGGATGTTCTCCGAGGCCGACTACGGCCTCATCGATTCCGCCCGCGAGAACCGGCCGACACTGGTGACCACTCGCCGCGTCTACGAGCGCACCTGCGAACTCTACGACGGCCTCCGACATTTCGTCGAGGACGTCGGCTTCGCCGACACGCACTTCCTCGACGAGGACCCGCTGACCGTCGGTGAGACGCGAATCGAGTCCATCCCCTACTCCCTTTCCGGCAACGCCGACATGGACGCGACGGCGTTCCTGCTCGAAGGCCCGGAGACGACCGTTCTCCTGGCGACCGACGACGCCCGATATCTGGACGAATCGGAACTCCCGGACCACGTCGACCTCGCGGTCTTCGAGTGCGGCTACTTCCCCGAAACGCCCGACGGCACACCTATTCTCACCGAGAGCGACGAAGCCATTCTCGCCGAGGAACTCACCCACGCGGAGGTGATGGAGCGCGTCCGTCGGGTCGACGCCGACCGGACGCTGCTGACCGAGATCGAACACCTCTACGGCCGCACCCACGACGACTACCGCGAACGGGGCCAGAGCTACGAGGGCGTCGAGTTCGCCTACGACGGCCTGACGCTGTCGGTGCCGTACTGACGGGTCACCGCCTTTTAAGCCGGCGGCCCGCCACCCCGGCGTGTATGGCGAACGCTATCATCGTCGGCGCTTCCTCGGGTATCGGCCGCGCCCTCGCCCGGGAGCTGTCGGGCGAGTACGACCTCGGGTTGGCCGCCCGACGCACGGACCGTCTCAGGGCCGTCGGCGAGGACATCGGCGGCGCCCACGTCACCCGCATCGACGTCACCGAACCCGATGCCCGCGAACGGTTCGACGGCCTCGTCGACTCGCTCGGCGGCGTCGACCTCGTGATTCTTTCCTCCGGCATCGGTCGATACAACCCCGACCTCGAATGGGCCGACGAACGCGACACCATCGACGTGAACACCCGCGGCTTCACCGCCCTCGCGACCGCGGCGATGAATCACTTCGAGGAGTCCGACGGCGGCCACCTCGTCGGTATCTCATCGGTCGCCGCCGAGATCGGCAGTCCGTCGATGCCCGCCTACAGCGCCACCAAAGCCTACGTTTCCCGGTACCTCGAAGGCCTTCGCTACGGCGCCGGCGAGGATATCTCGGTCACCGATATCCGACCCGGGTTCGTCGACACCCCGATGTCGCCCGACGCCGACCGCTTCTGGGAATGTTCGCCGGAAACCGCCGCGAGCCAGATCGCCCGCGCGATCCGGACGGACAAGGACGTCGCCTACGTCACCCGCCGGTGGTGGCTCGTCTCGAAAGTTCTCGGCCTGCTGCCGGACCGCTACCGGGCCGGCGTGATGTGAGATACGGACACCGGAGTGAATGTGGTCGGTGGTCCCCACGACCCCTGAAAGAAACCCGGTAGGGCGCTCGTGTCGGTCGGAACAGTTCGACTCCACCCGAAGAGAGGGGGTTCGGGGATTTCTCCCTGTGCTGTGGTCGGAACTGTTCGGGTGGAGTCTCCTGAAAAGCCGAGAGGGATTTGAACCGGAGCCAGAGGTTCCTGCTCGCTCCGCTGTGCGGGCTGCCTCTGGCAGGGGTCAACTCCTCCTCTGCCGGTTCGCGGCACCGACTCGCTACGCTCGTCGGTTTGCTGCACGGGCCGAGAGGGATTTGAACCCCCGGCCATCTGGTTAAAAGCCAGATGCTCTGCCAGACTGAGCTATCGGCCCGCATCCGCTTCTTACCGTGGTTGCGGGTAAATCCTTTCGATTGGCTCTAGGTCTACGCCTCTCCGTCGGGAAACTCGTCGATTCGCTCGTGGACGTAGGCCGCCCACTCGTCGAGCGTATCGTGCATCAGTTCCCGGGCGTCCTCCGGGGGCGTCGCGCGATACTGGTAAACGTGGCCGCCGGAATCCAGCAGGCGGCGGCGACGCGTCGCGAGGTCCTTATCGAGCAGCGTCGACAGCGCCCGGTTGACGTTGCTTCGGTCGCGGTCGACCTGGTTGGCGAGTTCCGCGACCGTGCTGTCCGGCGCATCGAGCAGTTCGATATAAAGACGTGCTTCGTGGTCCTGCACGCCGAATACACAGCGAAGGACTTCCTCGAAGCCAGGTTCTGAATCCAACATCAGATCGCGGAACCGCGAGGGGTCCGGGTCGGGCTCCATACCGGTTCGTCGGCCGCGGTGAGGATAAATACCGGGTGTGTGTCAAGGATACACATGCACACACCCGGAGCAGGAGTTTACGTGCTGGATCCGATACCGCGCCATGGCATCCGAAACAGCCACCCCGACCACGACAGCAACGCAACAATTACCCGGGAACTGGAAAGCCGGCGCTGCCGGCGGTATCGTCGGTGCGCTCGTCTTCGGCGCCATGATGGCCGTTATGTCCCCCGGAGTACTACAGGGTGCTATCCCCTCCGTGTACGGGTTCTCACCACCCAACGGTGCCGCAGGTTTCACCATCCACATCGCCCACGGTGCTGTCCTCGGCGTCGTCTTCGCAGCCCTCCTCGGCGTCACAGGCCTGTCCGGTAGCGCCGCACGAAAACAGGTCGGTGCAGGACTGGCCTACGGCCTCCTCGCGTGGGTCGTCCTCGCGGTCATCGTGATGCCGATCTGGTTGCAGGCGGTCGGCTTCGGAATGGCTCCCGAATTACCCAATATCGGAACCCAGAGCCTCATCGGGCACGCCGTCTACGGTGTCGTCCTCGGGGGTGTCTACTACGCTCTCGAAGGCATCTAACGTCTCCGCGGCGGGGTTCCAAAAGCACGTAGCGATTCATCCGGATTCAGCGGGTCCGCCCACGTTGAGCCGATAGAGGCGGGCGGCAAGTTGGTAGACCGCTACGACGGCGACGACTTCCGTCGGCCGAACGGCCGTCTCGCCGATCTCGAGGACGGGCACCGCCACGAGCGCCTCGACGGCGGCGACGACCGCGAGGGTCGACAGCGGTACGGCCGCTGCCAGCAGGACGGCGCCGACGCGGACGTACAGCGCCTCCGCGAGGGTCATCGGAACTCCACGGCGCCCCACGGGACGCGCTCGCCGGTCTTGGTGTCCAACAGCTCCCAGTACTCCGGGTCGACGTCGTGCAGCGACGCACACGTCGCACACCAGATGTGGCTGTTGGTCGGCTCCCAGTCGCAATGGCGGTTCGGACAGCGCCACCGCCAGCGCGCGGTCGAATCCTCGCGGTCGATGACGACCCGGCGGGCGTCGGCCTCGCTGCTGCCGTCGGCTATGGCTTCGAGATGCATATTCGTTCAGAGCCGCCGATTCGTAATCAATGGCTTTCGAGGCCGGAGTGAAAGTGTCGGGTTCCACGGAACTGCACGACTGCGGCGCGATAGCCGTCGATTCGCCGACGGGGCCGGACAGCCACGTACCTGCCGGAGACGAACCCTACCAGCCGGATTCACGCCACGGTAAGGTCGTCAACATGACGGTGAAAGTGAAACCGACGGGAGACACCGCAGTCAGACAAAAAGCGATGGCAAAGTGAGCCGGCGAGTCAGTCCAGCAGGTAGGTCAGCAGGCCCTTCTGGGCGTGCAGGCGGTTTTCGGCCTGGTCCCAGACGATGGCGTTGTCGCTTTCCATCACGGGATCGGTGACCTCCTCGCCGCGGTGGGCGGGAAGACAGTGCATGAGGAGGCGGTCGTCGAGCCACTCCTCCTGTATCTGGAAGCCGGCGTCCGAGAAGTCGATGAGTTTGTCGGCGCGCTCGGATTCCTCGCCCATGCTGACCCAGACGTCGGTGTAGATGACGTCGGCGCCGTCGATGGCCTCCAAGGGGTCGTGGGTTGTCTCCGGCGCCTCGCCGAGTTCCTCGGCGCGGGCCATGATGTCGTCGTCGACACCGTAGCCCTCCGGGGTCGCCACCGTCAGGTCGAGGCCGACGAGTGCCGCGCCGAGGACGAACGACTGGCAGACGTTGTTGCCGTCGCCGACCCACGCAACCTCGGCGTCGAAGCCGTCGAAGCGCTCCCGGATGGTCATCAGGTCGGCCAGCGTCTGGCAGGGGTGGGCGTCGTCGGTCAGTCCGTTGACGACCGGCACCTCGGCGTACTCGCCCAGTTCGACGACGTCCTCGTGGTCGAAGACCCGAGCCATGATGGCGTCGACGTACCGGCTGAGCGCGCGGGCGGTGTCCTTGACGGGTTCGCCGTGGCCCAGATGGATGTCGTCGGGGCCGAGGAAGATGGCGTGGCCGCCCAGTTGGGTCGCGCCCGTCTCGAAGGACACCCGGGTTCGGGTCGACGGTTTCTCGAAGATCATCCCCAGCGTCTTGTCCTCCATGGCGTCGCTGGTCTTGCCCCGGGCGGTCTTCTCCTTCTGGTCGGCCGCACGGGTGAGTACTTCGTCGAGCTGTTCGCGCGTCAGGTCGTCGATGTTCAGGAAGTTCATTGCAGTTCCTCCGCGACGCGTTCGAGGACCGCGACGGCCCGGTCCAGTTCGCGCAGTTCGAGGTGTTCGTTCGGTGCGTGGTCCAGGTCCGAATCGCCGGGGCCGTAGGTCGCCATCGGGCAGTCCCACGCGCCAGCGAAGATGTTCATGTCCGCGGTACCCGTCTTCCGAAGCAGGCGCGGGTCCCCGCCCTGCTGGCGGATAGCCATACGGAAGGCCCGACCCACGTCGGTCCGGGGGCTCTGCATCGTCGGTTCGACCGCGTCCTTCCAGTTGACCGTCCCCGCACCCGAGAGTTCGGCGTCGGCCATCTCACGGACCTCGTCGGTCGAGTATTCTGGCGGGACGCGCAGTTGTGCGTCCAGCGTCGCCTCGACGGCCAGTCCGTCCTCGCTGACGCCGCCCTCGATGCTGACCGGTTTGGGTGTCACGCGCTCGAAGACGGCATCGTACCCATCACCGCCGAACTTCTCCTCGACGGCGGACCACCACGCGATGGCGTCCTGGATGGCGTTGTTCTCCGGCCGGGAGGTATGGCCCGACTCGGAGGTGGCAACGTAGGTGCCCTGCAGGATACCGCGGTAGCCCAGCGTGATGCCGTCCCACCCGGAGGGTTCGCCGTTGACGACGGCCTCGGGCGCCTCGCGGTCCTCGATGAGGTGGCGGGCGCCGCGGGAGTTGACCTCCTCGCCGACGACGCCGACGAAGGAAACGCCAGTCCTGACCGCCGCGACGGCAAGCGCCGTCAGCGGCCCCTTCGCGTCGACGGAGCCACGGCCCCACAGTTCGGGGCCCTCGTCGCCGTCCTCGACACGGACCGGGATGTCGCCCGGCACGGTGTCGATATGGGACGTGTACAGTACGGAATCGTCCGCCGGCGCCCGGACGTTGCCGACGTCGTCGATGAAAACTTCGCGGTCGTACTCGCGGAAGAAGTCGGCGAGTGCCTCCGCGCACTCCGCTTCCTCGGGCGTCGGCGAGGGGATAGAGACGAGCGTCTCCAGCAACTCGCGTGCTTCCTCGTCGGCAGCGGGCGCCGTCTCGCTCATGCGATGATAGCCTCCAGCGCGTCGACGACCTCGTCGGCGTGTTCGCGCTCGACCGTCAGCGGCGGCAGCAGGCGCACGACGCTGCGCCCAGCGGGGAGTGCGAGAATCTGGTGGTCGATGGCGAGGTCGCGCAATATCGGGTTCGCCCCCCGTTTCACCTCGACGCCGACCATCAGACCCTCACCGCGGACCTCGCGGACCTCGTCGCCGAGCGCGTCGTCGAGGCGGTCGACGAGATAGTCGCCCACTTCGGCGGCGTGGGCCGGCACGTTCTCGCGTTCGATGACGTCCAGCGTCGCGCCCGCGGCGGCGGTGACGACGGGGCCACCGGAGAAGGTCGACCCGTGGTTGCCGCAATCCTCGGCGATCCAGTCCTTGACGAGCGTCGCACCGATGGGCAGGCCGCTGCCGAGGCCCTTCGCCGTCGTCAGCACGTCCGGGACGACGTCGTGGGCGTCGGCGGCCCACAGCGTGCCCGTCCGGCCGAGGCCGGTCTGGATCTCGTCCAGAATCATCGCCGCACCGGCATCCTCGGTCGTCTCGCGGACCGCCTGCAGGTACTCGGTCGAGGCGGGGTTGATGCCGCCCTCGCCCTGCAGGGGTTCGACGATGACCGCTGCCGTCTCCTCGTCGACGGCCTCGGCCATCGCCTCGCTGTCGCCGTAGGGGACGAATTCGACGTCGCCCGCCAGCGGGCCGAAGCCCTCCTTATATTCGTCCTTCCACGTCGCGGCGAGCGTCCCCATCGTCCGGCCGTGGAAGGCCTGCATCGTCGCGACGATCTTCGAGCGGCCGGTGGCGTGCCGCGAGAACTTCAGCGCGGCCTCGTTTGCCTCCGTGCCCGAGTTACAGAGCCAGACGTTGTCGATGTCGCCCGGCGCGACGTCGGCCAACTGCTCGTAGAGTGCCGTTCGGGGCGCGTTGGGGTAGGAGGCCTGGACGTACATCAGGCGCTCGACCTGGTCGGTCGTTGCCTCGACCACCTCGGGGTGGCAGTGGCCGACCGGGGTACAGGCGTAACTGGCGCCGAAATCGAGGTACTCGGTGTCGTTCGTGTCGTAGAGGTAGACGCCCTCGCCACGTTCGATGCTGATGGGTTTCTCGGAGAAGACGAAGCCGCTCATAGTGTTAATCGTCCTTGGGAAGCGCGCTGGGCAGGATGTGCGTGCCGCCGCCCTCGACGGCAGACCGGATGGGCTGGTCGGCGTTGGCGCTGGCGACGACGACTTCGCTCGCGCCGCCCTCCAGTGCCTCCGTCGCCGCCATGACCTTCCGGCCCATGAAGCCCTCGGCGGCGTCTTTCAGTTCTGCGTACTCTTTTGGGGTCTCGACGCGTTCGATGAGCGTCGAGGAATCGTCGGGGTCGCGGTAGACGCCCTCCACGTCGGTCAACGAGACGAGCGTCCCGCCGAGTTCCGCCGCGACGGCGGCCGACGCGCGGTCGGCGTCCGTGTTCACGGCGACGCCGTCGTCGGCGAGCATCGGCGGGGAGGCCACGGGCGTGTAGCCGTCATCGAGGAGCGTCTCCAGCAGGTCGCCGTTGACCTCCTTGATAGAGCCCGAATGGTCGCCGCGACGGATCTTCTTCTTGCCGTCCTCGACGACGCGGACGGCCTCCTTGCGGGGGCCGTACAGCAGTTGACCGTCGACGCCCGACAGGCCAACCGCCTCGATCCCCTGATTCTGGAGACCCGTCACGAGGTCGGTGTTGACGAGGCCGGACATGGCCATCTTGAAGACGTCCATGGTCTCCGCGTCGGTGAAGCGACCGACGACGCCCGATGGGGTCTCGACGTATTCGGGTTCGATACCCATCTTTTCCAGCGTGTCGTCGACTGCGGTCGAGCCGCCGTGAACGACGGCGACGTCCGTGCCGTCGTCTTTGAGCGCGCCGATGTCTGCGAGTGCGCCCTCGGGGTCGACAGCGCGAGCGCCGCCGATCTTGACGACGACGGTGTCGGCCATCTACGGCGCTCCCACGGGGTGCATCCCCGTGAATTCGAGGCCGGCCGTCTCCTCGAAGCCCAGCGCGACGTTGGCCGCGTGGACGGCCTGGCCCGCCGAGCCCTTCATCATGTTGTCGATGGCCGAGAAGACGACGACGCGTTTGTTCCGCGGGTCGAGTTCGAAGCCGACCTCCGCGTAGTTCGAGCCGGCGACCGCCTTCGGCTCGGGGTAGCGATACACCCCGGAGCCGCCGGCGACCAGCCGGACGAACGGTTCCTCCTCGTAGCTGCCGCGGAAGGCACCCCAGAGGTCGCCCTTCGAGACCGGCTCTTCGGGGTAGACGTGACACGTCGCCGAGGCGCCGCGGGTCATGTCCACGGCGTGGGCGGTGAAGGACACCTTGGTGCCGAGGAACTGCTCGATTTCGGCCTCGTGGCGGTGGCCCGTCGGCGCGTACGGGCGGACGACGCCCGAGCGCTCGGGATGCGACGACGCTTCGCCGCCGCCGGCGCCGCCCTCGGAGGAACCGACCTTCACGTCGACGACGATCTGCTCGGTTCCCGAGAGGATGTCGGCGTCGAACAGCGGCTTGAGGCCCAGGATGGCGGCCGTCGCGTTACAGCCGCCGGAGGCGATGAGGTCCGCCCCACGGAGGTTCTCGCGGTTGAGTTCCGGCAGGGCGTACTCGGACTCGTCGAGCAGTTCCGGCCGGATGTGGCCGTCGTACCACTCGTCGTACTGCTCTTCGCTGTCGAGGCGGAAATCCGCACTCAGGTCGACGACGGTGTCGGCGGCGTCCTGAAACGCGTCGATATGCTCCATCGAGACGCCGTGGGGCGTACACGCGAAGAGGACGTCGACCGATTCGAGGTCCTCGGGGCTGGAAAATCGGAGGTCCATCCCACGGAGGTTCGGATGAACCGAGCCGACGGTCTTGTTCTCGTAACTGCGACTCGTCGCCTGGGCCACCTCGAATTCGGGGTGACCGTCCAGCAGGCGGAGCAGTTCCCCACCGGTGAAGCCGCTGCCGCCGACGACGCTGGCGGTGTGGCTTCCGGCCTCGCTCATGCCGTCACCTCGGCCTTCTGGACCTTGGCTTCCAGCCAGTCGACGACCGCGCTCGGCACGTCGACCTCCGTCACTTCGTTGAGCGCCTTGAACTCGACGGTGTGGTTGACCTCGTGGACGGTGTAGGAATCGCCCGTCTCCATGAGGTCGACGCCGAGCAGGCCGCCGCCGACCGCATCGGAGGCGCGTTCGACGAGGTCGGCCATCTCCTCGGTGACCTCGATCTCCTCGGTTTCGGCGCCCTGTGCGGCGTTCGTGAGCCAGTGGTCCGACGAGCGGGCCATCGCCGCGACGGGTTCGCCGTCGGTGGCGACGACGCGGATGTCGCGGCCGGGCTTGTCGACGAACTCCTGGATGTAGAACACCTTGTGCTCGTAGTGGCCGAGCGTCTCCTTGTGTTCGAGGATGGCCTCGGCGGCATCCCGGGAGTCGATCTTCGCCATCAGGCGGCCCCACGAACCCACGACGGGCTTGAGGACGCAGGGATAGCCGAAGTTCTCGATGGACTCCAGCGCCGACTCCTTGGTGAAGGCCACCTCGGTGTCGGGCGTCGGAATGTTCTCCTCGGCGAGGACGAGGCTGTTGCGGGCCTTGTCGGCGCAGATGGCCGCCGTCTCCGGATCGTTGACGACCGGCACGTCGTAGGCGTCGACGAACCGGGTAACGTAGCGCGACCGGCTGGTCGCGAGACAGCGGTCGACGGCGATGTCGACGTCATCGAAGGCTTCCGGCGGGTCGTGGATGCCGAAGCGCTCCTTGCGGACGTCGATCTTCGTCACGTCGTGGCCGCGGTCGCGGAGTTCGCTCAACAGGAGCTTCTCGTCGCGGCGGATGCGCGAATAGAGGACGCCTACATTCATTGTGCGATCCCCTCACGCGCGGTCGAGTGCGCTGCTGCGCCGACGAACATGGGCCTTACTCCCCCCAGTCCTCTTCGAGTTCGGGCGCCGTATCCAGCTCCACGGGGTCGTCACCGACCACTTCGAGTTCGGCACCGCAGGTCGCACAATCGACGATCTCTCCGACTTCGAGGTTGTCGTGCAGGTCCAGTTCGGCCCCACACTCGGGACATTCTGCCATTGTACATCGTACTCACCCGCCTAATCACTTAAAGGCTTCGAACCTATCAGAATAATATAACAACGCATACTCGCCTCTAACGCCACGAAAAGCGCCTTTCAAACGACCAAACGGAAACCAGTATCAGTAAATTGGTATTACGTCCCCGAGAGGGGACGGCGGTCGTCGTCGGTCACGCATAGCTCGACACCTCCGTATCGAGGCGGTCGGCGGCCGCCGCCAACGCCTCGCGTTTCGTTTCGAGTACGCCACTGTCGGCCTCGACGCCCACGACGGCGCGGTCCAGCGCCGCCTCGACCGCATCGGGGGCAGGCCCGCCGAGAGAGTCACGCGAGGCGACGCTCTGCTCGGGGTCCAGCGCCGCCTCGACGGCCTCGCGGTCGACATGCTGGGAGAGGGGTTCGCCCAATACGTCCTGGGCCGCCTCATCGAGCGCGTCGTAGTCGCTGCCATGCTCGGCGGCGTGGGCAACCATCTCGTGGGCCGTCCGGAAGGGGAGGCCCGACATCGCCAGCAGATCCGCGACGCCGGTCGCCGTCGAGAAGCCCTCGCCGGCCGCGTCGGCCAGCGTCTCCTCTTTCCAGTCGGCGGTCGCCACCGCGCCGGCCGCGACTTCGGTCGCGTCAGTCACCGCATCGACGGCCTCGAAGGCGTGCGGATGGGCGCGCTGCAGGTCGCGGTTGTAAGCGCGGGGAAGGCCCTTCAGAATCGTCAGCAGGGCGTTCAGCCCCGCCGACGCGTCGCCCGCAGCGCCACGGACGAGTTCCATCGTGTCGGGGTTCTTCTTCTGAGGCATGATCGACGACGTCGAGGAGTAGTCGTCGGACAACTCGACGTAGCCCTTGTTCGAGAAGACGACGAGGTCCTCGGCCAGTCCCGACAGCGTCGTCGCCAGTCCGGCCATCGCGCTCGTCGTCTCCACGAGGAAGTCACGCGCCGAGGAGGCGTCCATCGAGTTCTCGATGACCGCCTCGAATCCGAGCAGGTCGGCGACGCGCTCGCGGTCGATATCGAAGGGCGTCCCGGCGAAGGCCGCCGCACCGAGCGGCGACCGGTTGATGCGGTCGTAGGCGTCCAGCAGGCGCTCGGTGTCGCGGGCCAGCGCCGACTCGTAGGACAGCAGGTAGTGGCCAACCGTCGTCGGCTGGGCGGGCTGGAGGTGCGTGAAACCGGGCATCACCGTCTCGCTGTGGGCGGCCGCGACCTCGGTCAGTACCTCGCGGGCTTCGACGGCCGTCTCGACGGCCGCCAGCACGTCCTCGCGCAGGCGGTAGCGGATGCAGGTCGCCACCTCGTCGTTGCGCGAGCGCGCGGTGTGCATCTTCCCGCCACGGGCGCCGACGCGCTCGATGACGGCCGTCTCGATGGCCGCGTGTACGTCCTCGCCGTCCGGAAGGGCGCCGTGGCCCGCGGCTTCCACGCCGGCCAGCGCGTCGAGGATGTCGGCCGCGTCCGCCTCGTCGATGATTTCCTGCTCGGCGAGCATCACGGCGTGGGCGCGGTCGACCGCGATGTCCGCGGCGAAGATGCGCTCGTCGGCCGCGAGGCTCGACAGGAACTCGCGGGCGGGGCCGCCGCTGAAGCGCTCGCGACGGACCACGTCGTTCGATTCGCCGTCCTGACCAGTCATCCGTTATTCCTCGTCGTTCTGGCCCTTGATGACGCGGTTGGCGAGACGCTCCTGGAAGCCGTGGTACTTCGCCACGCCCGTCGCGTCGCCCTGTTCGATGTCGCCGGTGACGTCCTCGGTGTTGAACGAGGCCGCTTCCGCGGAGTAGACGGCGTACTTCGAGTCGCGGCCGACCGGGCGGGCCTGCCCGCCCTCGAAGCGGATGGTGACCGTACCCGTGACGCGGGTCTGGGTCTCCTCGATGAAGCCTTCGAGCGCGCCGACGAGCGGCGCGTTGACCAGCCCTTCGTAGCCCTTCTCGGACCATTCGTGGTCGATCTGCTTCTTGAAGGAACGCTCCTCCTTGGTGAGCACGAGGTCTTCAAGCGCCTGATGGGCGTTCAGGAGGACCGTCGCCGCGGGGTGCTCGTAGTTCTCGCGGACCTTCAGGCCGAGCATGCGGTCCTCCATGATGTCGGAGCGGCCGACGCCGAAACCGCCCGCGAGGTCGTTGAGTTCCTCGATGAGGGCGACCGGCTCCTTCGCCTCGCCGTCGAGGCTGACGGGATAGCCGTTCTCGAAGCCGACCTCGATCTCGAGCGTCTCG
>NZ_JAZKTR010000190.1:0-4024 GCF_036625485.1 Natronomonas sp.
CTCCGCAACCACTTTACCCGCTACCCTCTTTCCATCGATAATGAGTGATTGGACGGAAAAGTACCGCCCGGAGACCCTCTCGGAGGTCCGGGGGAACAACAAGGCCCGCGACGCGCTGACGGAGTGGGCCGAGACGTGGGACGACCACGGCGAGGCGGTCGTCCTCCACGGCGCGCCGGGGGTCGGCAAGACCTCCGCCGCCCACGCGCTGGCCAACGACATGGGCTGGCCCGTACTGGAGATGAACGCCTCGGACGCCCGAACCAAAGACGAGATCGAGCGGTTCGCGGGGCGTGCGGCCTCGAACACGACGCTGGGCAGTCAGCGGCAACTCATCATCCTCGACGAGGCCGACAACCTCCACCAGCACAAGGACCGCGGCGGCGCCGCCGCGATGACCCGGCTGGTCAAGAATGCGACCCAACCCATCGTCCTCATCGCCAACGACTACTACGAGATGTCCTCCGGCCTCCGCAGCGCCTGCCGGGACATCGAGTTTCGCGACATTTCGACGCGCTCTATCGTCCCGGTCCTCCGTGACATCTGCCGACAGGAGAACGTCGAGTTCGACGAGGACGTTCTCGAATCCATCGCCGAGCAGAATCGCGGGGACCTGCGCGGGGCCATCAAGGACCTGCAGGCTCGCGAGCAGGGCGGCGAGATCCGCGCCGAGGGCTCGGAGGGCGACCGCGACAAGACCGTCGACATCTTCTCGTTTCTCGATGCGGTCCTCAAGGAGGAGTCCGCCGAGGAGGCCCTCCGGACGGCCTACGACGTCGACGAGACGCCCGATAACCTCCTCCAGTGGATCGAGGACAAGGTGCCCAAGGTCTACGAGGCCGACGAGTTGGCCGACGCCTACGAACACCTCGCCGACGCCGACGTCTGGCTCGGTCGCGTGCGAGCCACGCAGAACTACACGTACTGGCGCTACGCGACCGACAACGTCGCCGCCGGGGTCGCCTCGGCACGCCAGCAGGAACGCGGCGGCTGGACCCGCTACGGCGGCGCGCCCTACCGCTCCTCGCGGGACGCCACCCGGGATTACATCGCCGAGAAGATCGCCGAGAAAGCGGGCGTCTCGACGGCGACCGCACGCCGGGAGATCATGCCCTACCTCTCGGTGATGACTCACCACTGCAAGAACCGCGATTTGACCGTCAAGATGGTCGCTCGCTACGACCTCGATGCCGACCACGTCTCGTTCATCACGGGGTCGGGCAAGACCACGAACAAGGTTCAAGGCATCGTCGAAGACGCCGAGGAACTGCTGGAGAAGGAGGCCGTCGAACACTCGGGTGGGGCCTTCGCGTCCATCGAGGGGACGACGAACGAGGAGGCAGACACCGAGGACGACGAGAGCGTCGAAAGCGACGGGAACGAGGACGGAAGTGGAACCCTCGCTGACTTCGGCGCCTCCGGCGGCAGTTCGGCAACCGACGCTGGCGACGAAAGCGACGACGGCCAGTCCGCCGAAGAACGCGCCGCCGAAGCCGAAGACGACGACGGACAGGCCGGCCTCTCGGATTTCATGTAACCCGGCGGTGGGCGGGTCGCCACCCCGGTAACCGTAGCGAGACCTATTATCCGAGATTCCTACCGCCGACCAGCCCGTAGTACCAGTACCACCGGCACCATCAACAGCGCGCCGGCGACGAACGGCGACCAGTAGACGACGACGTAGGCGGCCGCCGCCAACGGCGGGCCCACGGTTCGCCCGAGGCTGCCAGCGCCCTGAGTCACCCCGAAGGCCGACCCCTGCTCCCCTTCGGCGGCCCCCTGCGAAACGAGCGTCGAGAGGCCGACGGTTACGGCGCCGTTGCCGAACGATGCCAGGGCACCGAAGGCCAACAGAACGAGAAGCCCGCCCGTCACCCAGACCGGTCCACCCGGTGGGGGAATCAGTGCCCCGAGGAACGGCGAGAGCGCCAAGAGGAGAAGTGCCAGAAACAGCGACACGGTGCCGGCGAAAACGACCGGCCGAGGACTGTACCGTTTCGAGAGTCGACCGATGAGGACGCCCTGATTTATCGTTCCGAGAACGCCGATGTAGGTGAGGAATAGCGCGGCTTCCGTCGCGTCGTAGTCGAAGAAGTCGGCCACGAACGGGACGAACATCACCTGTACCCCGGCGAAGGCGAAGGAGGTCAGAAAGAAGGCGACGACCAGCGGCCGGAGCGTCACATCTGCGAAGGTCCGCCGGAACTGCGCGAGGAACGAAACCCGGTTGGCCGCTACCGCTGTCCGGGCCGGTTCCTTCAGGACGACCGCCGCCGTTGCGAGAGCAATAAACGACATCGTGGCGGCCGCGAAACTCGGCAGCGAGAACTTCGTCGTCGGGATGAAGGCGGGGAGAACGCGTTCGGCCGCACCGACGACGGCGTCGCTGGCTGCCAGTCCGCCGATAGCGGGGCCGAAGACGAAGCCGAGGGCGAAGGCCGCACCGACCAGTCCCAGGGCGCTGGCCCGGTCGTCCACGGACGTCACGTCGGCGATGTACGCCTGGGCCGTTGCGATGTTACCGCCCGCGGCCCCGGCGAGAGTTCGGGCCCCGAACAGCGTCGCAACGGCGGCGACAGTCCCGAAGGCGGCGTCTACCTCGGCGGCCAGCCCGAAGACGGTCCACGCGACGCCCGCGACGCCAACCGATAACATCAGCACTGGCCGCCGGCCTCGTTCGTCCGAGATGCGGCCGAGCATCGGGGCCGCGACGAACTGCGCAAACGAGTAGGACGCCGCAAGCAGGCCGATAAAGAGGTCACTGAGGCCGAAGGACCTGACGTAGAACGGCAAGATCGGGATGATGATTCCGAACCCGAGCAGATCGAGGAACACGACGGCGATGACGACCGCGATGCCGCGGCGCGTCTCCGTCGGAAGCCCGCCGGCGTCATCCATCGTGGCTGCACGAGCAGATGACACGGTAGATGATGCACTCCCAGCCAGTTATAATATCGGTGGACAGGCGCTGGCGTCCCACTGGTCGAACGCGGGCCCTCAGCGTGCCGATTCAGAGCAACCGCTCGCCGTGTTCGGTCTGTGGATTCTCGAAGAAGGAATCCGGTTCGCCCCCCTCGCTCCGCTCATAGGAGACCTATTCGTCGTTCGACTGGGCGTCTACGACTGCAACGCCCGCGAGATTCACGATGTCCTTCACCTCGTCGCCTCGCTGGAGGACGTGGACCGGCTTGTCCATGCCGACCAGCATCGGGCCGATGGCTTCGGCGCCACCGAGTCGCTGGAGGAGTTTATATGCGATGTTGCCGGCTTCGAGGTTCGGGAAGATGAGCAGGTTCGCGGGGGCGTCCAACTCCGAGAAGCTGTAGGTGCCTTCGAGCATGTCCTCGACGACGGCGGTGTCGGCCTGCATCTCACCGTCGACCGGGAAGTCGACCGCGTCGTCGGCCCGGAGCATCTCCGCGGCCTTCCGCGGCTTGCGAGTCCCCTCGTTGTCGACGCTGCCGAAGTCCGAGTAGGAGAGCAGCGCCGCCTTCGGGTCGATGTTGAACCGGCGGGCGAGTTCGGCGGTCTGTTTCGTGACCTCGGCCAGCACGTCCTCGTCGGGCGACTGGTTGACCGTGGCGTCGGCGACGAAGACGACGCGGTTCTTGAAGGTGAGCATGTAGACGCCCGCCGCGTAGTTGGCGTCCTCGGCGGTGCCGACGACCTGCAGTGGCGGTCGCAACGCCGACGGGTAGTGGTGCATCAGTCCGGTCAACATCGCGTCGGCGTCGCCCATCTCGACCATGACGCTGCCGAGGTAGTTGCCATCCTCGATGAGTTCATCGGCCTCACGGCGCGTGATGCCCTTCCGCTGGCGGAGTTCGTAGAGCCGCTCGGCGTAGGGGTCGAGATTCCCTTCTTCAGGGTCGACGATTTCGGGTTCGAAGTCGAGCCCGAGTCGTTCGGCATGCTCCCAGACCTCCTCGCGGTCGCCGATGAGGATCGGTTCGGCGATCCCCTGGTCGACCAGTTGGTAGGCTGCCCGGACCATCTTCTCGTCGTCGCCCTCCGCCAGCACGAG
>NZ_JAZKTR010000191.1:0-4014 GCF_036625485.1 Natronomonas sp.
GGGTTCCTGACGATAACGTACGCGATTCGACGGGCGGAAAACGGGTCGTAACTACTCCACGTCGACGGTCCGACTGTCGGTGATCGGCACCAGCGGGAGTTCCGAGAAGGCGACTTCGACCTCGTAGGTCAGTTCCTCGGCGTCGCCGCCGAAGACGCCGACCGGGAGCGTCGTCTCGCCGAGATACCGCGTCTCCTCGGACATCTCGACGCCGTTGACGGTCACGCGAACGCCGGCCGGTTCGCCGTCGCCGGCGTTTCTGACGGTCAGTTCGGCCATCGTGTTCTCGCCTTTCGGAATCGAGTCGGGGACGCCGCTCCACTCGAAGGAGAGGGCTGGCAAGGATTCGGCCTGCTGGACGACACGCTCGGCGAGGCCCTCCGAGAGGCCGGCCGAAACGAGGCTGTCGACGCCCGCCGCCCGGACGTCTGCCGGGGTTCCTAGCCCCTCGCTGGCGAGTTTCTGGGCGCGACCCTTGCCGACGCCCTCGATGGCGGTGAGGCCGACCGCGTCTTCGCTGATGCCGTGTTCGACGCGGGCCTCGACCCGCCGGACGAGGTTGGCGTCCCGTGGCGAGGCGAAGCGCTCGCAGAAGGCCCGAAGCGCCGCCAACATTCGGAGGGCGTTCTGCCGGATGACCCACGCGTCGCTCTGGAGTTCGCCGGGGGTCGTCCCGTCCATCCCGGCCCGGAGAATCGCGAGCACCTTCCGGTTGCCCGCATCGAGGTCGTCGCCCTCGTTGCCCAGCACGGCGCCGAAGGTCTCCCGTTCGTCGCGGCGCGCGGAGACGCTGTCGAACTCCCCGGCGTCGGCGACGGTACGGAGGACGGCCGACTCGTCGAGTTCGGGGGTTTCGTCGTCCGCGGCGCGTTCGCAGAGCCGATAGAAGCCCTCGGCGGTATCCAGCCGCAGGTAGAACTGCGAGGTGAGTTTGCCGAGGCCGGTCGGTTCGATCTCGAGGCCGGACTGGTCGACGAAACCGCCGTCGACGAGTCCTTCGAGCGTTGCCGACACACGGTCCCGAAGCGCGTCGGCGGCGTCGTACTTCTTCGGCGCACTCTGTGCGCGCGTGTAGTAGAACGTCGTCTCCAGCCAGTCCATCACGTCCTCGATGTCGTCGACGACGCCCAGCGCGATTTCGGCGTTGAGATGTGAATCCAGTTCCTCCGCCAGCCGTGACTCGATGGGTTTGCCGTCCCGGAGCAGTTGGCGGTACTTGTCGGCGTCCGAGCCGTCACAGACGACGTAGGCGTAGCCCGCGTCGTCGTAGCCCGGCCGGCCCGCACGCCCGAGCATCTGGAGGATGTCGAGGGGGCTCATGTCCACCTCGCCCTCCAGCGGGTCGTGGAGCTTCGTGTCTCGGATGACGACACACCGGGCGGGGAGGTTGACGCCCCACGCGAGCGTGGAGGTCGAAAACAGCAGCTGGATCTTCCCCTCGCGGAACCACTGCTCGACGCGGTCCTTGTCCGCCTTGGCGAGGCCGGCGTGGTGGAAGCCGACGCCGTCGACCACCGACTGCCGGAGCGTGTCGTTGTTCAACTCCTGGGCGTCGGTATGGAAGTCGTAGTCGCCCCGAGAGCTGATGTCGATGTCGCGCTCGGCGATGACGTCGCGGGCCTTCTCGGCCGCGCGGACGGTGTCCTGCCGGGAGGCGACGAAGACCAGCGCCTGCCCGCCGTCCTCGATGTGGGGTTGGGCGAGGTCCAGCGCCCGGTAGAGTCGCCGGTACTTGTCGGCGAAGGCGTTGTCGCCGTGGGCGTAGGTCTCGACGCCCGCCGACAGCGGGACGGGGCGGTAGTCGTCGCCGAACTCGAAGGTCGCCTCCGGCGGCGCGTCCAGCCAGTCGGCGACGTCTTCGACGTTCTGCATCGTCGCCGACAGCGCGACGACGCGGGTGTCACAGAGCCGCCGCAGGCGAGAGATCGTCACTTCGAGGACGGCCCCACGGCGGTCCGAATCCAGCAGGTGGACCTCGTCGATGACACAGCAGTCCACGTCGGTTATAAAGGAATAGCGCGGTGAATCGTGTTTCCGCGTCGCAGAGTCGGCCTTCTCGGGCGTCATCACGAGGATGTCAGCGCGCTCGGCCTTCCGGGGATTGAGGTCGCGTTCCCCGGTGACGACGTAGACCGAATAGCCCAACTCCTCGAAGCGGTCCCACTCGTCTTCCTTCTCGTTGGTCAGCGCGCGAAGCGGGGCGAGAAACAGCGCGGTGCCGTCGTTGCGGAGCGTCCGACAGATTGCCAGTTCCGCGAGCGCGGTCTTGCCGCTGGCGGTCGGCGCGCTCACGACGACGTTGTCGTCGGTTTCGAGAATCGCCGGCAGCGCCTCCCGCTGCATCCGGTTGAACGACTCGAAGGGGAACGCCTCGGCGAACTCGGGGACGATTTCGTCGACGGCGCCGGCGGAAGTAGCCACTACCGGCACCGGGCGCTCGTGGAGTAAAAACGCATCCATTCCGGAAGCGACGGCGGGGAGTAGTCGTTTGTGAAACTCTCTGTTGGCTCGCCTCGATTCGTATTTCTTTATAAACCGAGCGTGGCGTTGTACTATACCACGCCACCTGCGAAGCCCTCAGCCGGCTGGCGGTCGCTGACCGACATACCCTCGCTTCGCTCGGGTAGGGGTCGGTCAGCGACTCCCCCACTCACGGCTCCCTTCGGTCGCCGTTCATCGCGAGGGTCTCGCTACGCTCCGACCCTCGCACGCCACCCGCCTTCGCCCTTCGATTCCGCCAAGGGGACCGCGACCGCTCAGCACCGCGACCGCGCCACACACCTCCCCAACCGACTCCCTCGCTGGCGCTCGGTCGTCCCTCGCGCGCTGGCTAGCCGGACCCCCGCTCGCTTTCGCTCGCGGGGTCGGCCAGCGCGCGCCATTTATTAACCCACTCGGCCGGGAGCGAGTGGTCGCCTGTGGCGACCCTCGCGACCCGGGGAAGGGCAGGCACGGGGCGGATGCGGTCCCTTGGTGGAACGAAAGGGGAGGTGGGTTCGCGTTTATATAGTCGCTAAGCGGGCACTATCCGACCGCAGGGAGGATATCCCGCTTAGCGACCGCGAACCTACCGAGGGCTTTTTGATTGTTTGCGGTTGAGCGGTCGCCACGCTCTACTTATAAAAATACGGGGAAATCGCAGACAGCCTAGCGGAGCGCGTCCAGCGCGAACTCGAAGCCGGACACCGGGACTTCGAGGTCGTGTTCGACCAGCACCTTCGGATGCACCTCACCGATAACGCCGACCGACTCCCCGTCGAGAACTACCTCGGCGGTCCGGCCGGAGATGAAACTCGGGTGGTCGGTCGGCGGCGTTTCGAGGTCCTTGTCGAAGGCACGAGCGAGGGCCTGCAGGCGCGCCTTCGCGTCCTCGTAGGAGGCGTCGGTTCGTGCGACGACACCGGCGACGGTCTGGTGTTCGGCCACGTTGGTCGGTTCGTCGGTGTCGACGTGGGCTGCCAGTCCGATCTCCGCGAGGTCCTGCGGGTACGCGCGGTGGGTGTTATTTTCGAGGACCATCATCAGCGAGGGTAGCGCCCACGTCCGGACGACGGTGTAATCCTCGCTGTAGGGCTCGGTGATGGTTACCGCGTCCTCGGCACCCAGCGCGTCGTCGTCGGGCGAGAGGCCCATCCGCTCGAACAGTTCGTCCTCGCTGGTCAGATGGAAGTTCAGAAGGTCCTCGAAGCCGAGGCCGACCAGGGCGTCGCGGGCGGCGTCCTCGAGCCGCGAGCGCTGGTGGCGGCCGCCGACCGTCGAGACGTCGGGATACTTCGGTTCGAGGTCGTTGAAGCCGTAGGCGCGGCCGATGTCGTCGACGATGTCCAGCGGGTGGAGCACGTCGACGCGGTAGGGCGGAATCTCGACCTCGTAGAGGAGTTCGTCGGATGGGTCGGGCCCGCTCGACTCGTCGGCCTCATCGGCGGTACCGGCCACCGATTCGGCTTCGAGTTCGCGGGTCGGGACGGTCTCGATCTCGGGCGTTTCCTCGACGCCGCCGGTGTCGGGAATGCG
>NZ_JAZKTR010000192.1:0-4000 GCF_036625485.1 Natronomonas sp.
CGGCGGTCGGACGAAATCCTGCGAGGGACGACCGACTAAGCGAAGCGAAGGAGGGAGTCGGTTGGGGAGGCGTGTGGTTCGGTTGCTGTGCCTGGTGGAATCGAAGGGCGAAGTGGTCCGAGAGAGCGAAGCTCTCTCGTCATCACGAAAGGCGCGGAGCGTCTTTCGGACGACCGGCTGGCGCTTGCGTGGTCGTCTGAACGACCCCTACCCGAGCAAAACGAGGGTATGTCGCTCAGCGTCCGCCAGGCGGCTGAGGGCTTCGGAGGTGTTGAGGAGTCACCCGCTATTTATAAACGAACACCACAGAACCCATCACGCGACTACTCTGGCGGCACCACGAAAAGCGAGATGGTGACGAAACAGGCCGCGAGGAGACTGCCCACGCCGACGCCGAGCGTCAGGGGAATCGCCAGCAGCCACCCGGCCGCCGCGCCGCCAGCGACCGACGCAGGCATGGCTGCCAGCAGGCCATCGTACCGCGTCGGCGTGGGCGTCGGTGTCTCCGTCACACCGGAACCGTCGTACTCCCGCTAATTAAATCTCATTATAGAGACTCGCGTTGCCACTGCCGGTGACGGAGCATCAGAGTTCGACGCGAAACCTTCGGGACCACCAGAGTGAATCCCACAGTGCGTATGAATCGATTCGTCAGTTGTTGCCCTTGCCAGGATTGTCGTTGTTGCCGTTGCCGTTGCCGGGATTGTCGTTGCCACCATTGCCGCCACCACCCGGATTGACCACCTCGGGACCGACGCGTTCGTCGAGACGTACTGTGATGTTCCCGTCGTCCGTCCCGCCGGAGACCACGAAATCGACCGTGTTCACGTCGGTGTGGGCGCCTCTATCGACGTCGACGAACAGCGTAACCGACTCACCGGGGTCGAGACTGACGGTGAGCGTATCCGTTCCCGTGCTCGAGAAGTCGACGTTCTCCTTCGCGTTCTGGCCGATTATCTCGACGGTGAACGTCGCCGTCGAGTCGAACCGGTTCGTGACGGTGCCGAACTCCTGGTTGTTGTTGCCGGACTGCACCTCGTTTACGATGGCCAGGTCCACGACTGCATTCGTATCGTCGGCCACCGGCACCGAGGCGTCGCGAGCCACGGTTCCGGAACTGAAACTCACTGCCGTCGCACCACCGATCGTCGCGACGATGACGGCGAGGCCGACGACCGCCAGGAACACGTTCCGCTTTCGCCTGCGACGACGGCGGCGGAGACGTGGGTGGGTGCTTCGTGGCATGGTCAGCCCCCGAAGTGGAATCCGTCTTGGTCGCTTCTCTCGGCACTTCTCTCGTCGTCACCCCCGTCCTCTTCGGGAACGGGGCCGCCGTCCGGCGTCGGCCCGGCCGGTGGATCGAAATTCACCGGCGGGACGTCGGCCTGTGGGATCTCCATGCCGAAGTTCGCGGTCGCGGACGGCTCGCCCGCCTCGCGATCGGGGGCGTAGATGTACATGATGTCGTCAGCGATGACGAAATACTCGTCGACGGGTTTGTGGTAGATGACGCGGTGTCGGGTGTCGATGGCGAGGTCGACGAGGTCGCCGAGCGACGAGACGGTGACCGTGTTGATGTTCCCCTGTGGAGTGAACGATTCGACGGCGGTCACCCAGTCCTCGTAGCGGCGACGGTCGAGTTCCCGGCTGGTCCGGCCCGGATCGACGAACAGCCACGCCGCGGCCGCGCCGACTGCTCCGATTCCGGTGGTGGCGCTGAAGAGGCCGAAGACGATGTTCAACAGGCTCCCGCTCGAGGCGGTGCCCGGAGATTCTCCGCCGGTGGTCGGCGTCTGCCGGGTCGACTCGTGGGGAAGCTGGTACAGCGATTCGCCGAGCGTCAACGGCCCACCGACGGCGAGCGTCTCCCCGAAGCGTTCCCCCTCGGCGCTCTCGTAGCCGTACGTCGCCGTCGAGACGACCGACGCGGAGACCGTCGCCTCGGGGCCGAACTCCTCGCGAAGCGCTGCCCGCCGCTCGGTGACCGATTCGACGTCGACGGTCGTCTCGAGTGACGCCTCCGCCGCACCGTCGTACGTCTCCGAGTCGAGGACGACCGTGTCGGTCCAGAACGGCTCCGTCGGCGACCCGCTCGGAGCGGCCTCGTAGACGACGGCTATTTCGACGGACGTGATACCGGCATCTTCGGCCGCTGCCGTCGTCGTTACCGTCGGGTCGGTTGCCCCGGAGATGGGGTAGGTGCCCTGATTCTCGAGGCGGTCGCCGGCGGTGTACGCCTCGCTGTCCTCGGTTACCTCGACCGCGACGTCCTGCTGAAGGGCGGTAACGTGAACGAGCCGCTCGGACGGCCCCTCGGGCGTTTCGGCCAGCGGGCTGTAACTACTCGCCGGCGTCACCATGCCGGTGAGTACGACCGCGCTAGCGAGCAGACAACCGACCAGAAGGACGGCGGCGACGGCGGCTCCGTCGCGGGCGAGGGCGTGCTTCAGTCGGAGCAGCGGCGCTGCTGATTCGGTCATCGGTATCTACCCTCCTCCCGCCGTTTCCGGACGGCGCGGATGGTGCCTCTCCCCCGGCGGACCGTCTGCCGCGGGTCGATAGCCACCAGCGCCAGCAGGCCGAAGACGGCGGCGATGACGGCGCCGGTGGCAGCCCCCGCCAGCGCCGGGTGAACGGCCGCCAGCGCGGCGATAACGGGCTGTGGTAGCGTCGCCGGATAGGTGTACAGCGTTATCTCGGCGGTGTGAGCGCCGGGTTCGCTCGCCGGCGGGTTGCGCACGACGACATCCGTCGTCGTCGAGGCCCCGGTGCTCTCGATACCGACCAGCTCCAGATCGCCGTCGACGTGGGCCGTCTGGGTCGTCCCGGCCATCGTCGGCGAGGACAGCGTGATGATCCGTTCGGTCGTCTCCCCGACGGCGACGAGTCGCTCCGAGTCCTCCGGCGCGGTCTCCGTCGAGACGATGCTCGCGTCGACGGCGACGGTACTCCCCATCACCGCGGTCGGCACCGCGATCACGATGACCGCGGCGAGAACGAACACCGCCGTCCGGCCCGGGGACGCCGAGACCATATTCGGTCGTGGCGAGGAACGCCCCGCCGAGACGACCGTTCCGACCGCGAACAACAACCACAGCGATGTCAGCACGGCTGGATTGGTGACGATCGCGCCCAGTAGCGGAATCGTCACCACGGAGCCGCCGGCGGTCGGGACCGTCCCGTGAATCCGGTCTTCGGTTACGTACGGTTCACCCTCTGCCTGATCGGTCGCCTCGTTAGCGTCGCCCTGTGTGACGTAGCCCGCCTCGGTGACATCGACGATGCGGTGAAGCACGGGCCGTTCGTGGTTCGGCGATTCGTACAGCACGACGTCACCGACCGACGGCTCGGAGGCCGTGACGACGAGCAGGTCGTGCTGACTTATCGTCGGCTCCATGCTGTCCGAAACCGGCGACGTCGCAGTCGCTGGCGCAAGGCCTGGCGGCGCAACGTATCCGGCCGTCATCGCGAGCAACGCGACGACGAGGAGACCGGTTACCACCCCCCTGGTCATCGGCTATGACGTCGTTTGGATAGTGACGTCTGCGGTAAGCGAATCCGTCTCGGTAACCAGCGTTATTGCAGCGTACACCGTACTTCCAGAAGCGATATTGAACGTCGCGTTGCTGCTCTCTGTAGCGGTACCCAGATTTTCAGTACCGTCGTAGATGTCGATAGTAATCGAGCCGTTTGTGACGTTCTCCACCACCACCTCGAAGTCGTGGCCGTTGCTGCTGTTGTTCGTAATCGAGAAGGCGTCGTTGGAGGTGTCGTTAGTATCGCCCAGCGTGAACTCACCGTTCTTGTTCGGGCTGAACGGACCACCGGATGCACCTTCGAACTCCCCATCGATAACGAGTTGTCCGTTGGTGATACTGGTTCCAACACCGGGTGCCAGACCAACTGCAGCGTCTCCGTCGTCCGCTGCCAGCGTGACATCCACTTGACGCGTCACGCTCGCCGACGTGAACGCAACCGCACCCACGGTGCTCGCACCCAC
>NZ_JAZKTR010000193.1:0-3951 GCF_036625485.1 Natronomonas sp.
ACTCGACGATCATGTCGTCGAAGCCGTCGAGGTGGCCCGACGCCTCGAAGACGGCCTCCGGCATCACCGTCGGCGCCTCCAGTTCCATGTGGCCCTCCTCGCGAACGAAGATGTCCCGCCACGTGTCCTCGAGGTTCCGCTTCAGCGCGGCGCCTTCCGGGCCGTAGGTGTAGAAGCCGGCCGTACCGCCGTAGGCCTCGTTCGACTGGAAGAAGAAGCCGCGGCGTTTGGCCAGCTCTGCGAGCTCGTCCAGCTCCGTCATACCAGCGCCTCCAGCAAGTCCACGTCCCTGACGATGCCCGTCAGTTCGCCGCCGGAGACGAGCGGAATCTGCTCGATATCGTGGGAGAGCATCGCCTGTGCGGCCTCCCGGGCGGTCTTGCTCTTCGTGACCGTCACGAGGTCGTCAGTCATGAACTCCGCGACCGGTTCGGAGGGAATCTCGACGTTCAGCGTCGGCACCGCGCGACTGCCGACGGCCTTGATTCCCTCCCACATCCACTCGTCGTCCTGATTGGCGACGGCGTCGCCGGGGTCGGATTCGCCCTGCACGACGCGGGCGACCTCGATGATGTCGACCTCCGTCAGCATGCCAGCGTGGTCGCCATCGTCGTCCAGCACGATGGCGTAGGGGACGTTCGCGTGGCCGAGTTCGCGCTCGGCGACCGGCAGCGGCGTGCCCTGATAGACCGTGTTGACCTCCCGGGTCGCGAGGGTGCCGACCTCCGTGTCGCCGTTCTCCTCTCCTTCGGCGATCGCGCGGACCATGTCGGTGACGGTGATGATGCCGAGCAACTCGTCGCCGTCGACGACCGGGACGCGCCGCTCGCCCGATTCGAGGACGAGTTCGGCGACGTCGGTGATCGAGGCCGACGACTCGACCGACGGTACCTCCCGGATCAGCATCGCCAACTGGTCTTCGTCCGGCTGGTCGATGAGCGATTCACGCGTCACGAGACCGCGGAACACTTCGCCGTCGTCGGTCGCCTTGACGATAGGCACCGACGAAAAGCCCCGGTCCTGCAGGTACTCGAGGACATCCTCCCGGGTACCCGGGATTTCGACCGTAACAACCTCGTCCCGCGGCGTCATCGCGTCTGCGACGTTCATACGGACGAGGTATCCACGCCTGCGTACTAAGTCCACCGAACGAACTTTTTGGACGGGCAGGCGGCTCTGCCGCCTGCCCGGCAAACACTTCGATGAAAAAGACACTTCGACCCTCCCTCCGGTCGGGTCTCGGTCCCGCGCTCGCTTCGCTCGCGCGGCGAACCGCTCACGCCCTGCGGGCGCTCGCGGATGCACTTATATACCGCGACGGCTCCCGCTGCTTACCCCTCGACTTCTTCCTTCGAGATGAACTGTCCGAGGGTGCCGCGTCGGTCCGCGACGGCGCCGTAGGCTTCCTCCCGGAGTTTCTCGTAGTCCTCGAACTGTCGGAGGAACGAGACGATATCCCGGGACCCCGGCGGCATGTCCGCCACCGCGAAGGCCTCCTCGATGGCCGCTCCACAGGAGTAGACGGTGTCGTCGGTCAGGAAGTGCGCACACTCCTCGTAATCCTCGGGGAGTCGGTCGCGCTGGTCTTCGGAGAGGTCCGAGAAACCGACCGTGTCGATATCCGAACGCTGTGCGAAGTAGTTGACCCACCACTTGCAGAACCCGCACTCGTCGTCGTAAACGAGGGTGCCCTCTGTCATATCCGAATCTACGACCTCCGCCCGTTTAGAAGCCCCGTTTGAGGCGAGAGTCGTATCAGGTGTACCGGGCGGTTTCGGCCCCGCAGTCCTCACAGACGGTCACCAGCGCGTCGCCTTGCTCGGCGCGCTCGATGACGTGGTCGGTGCGCTCGCCGCAGTTCTCGCACTCACAGAGGAGCGTCAACTCTCCGCCCTCTGCCGGTGCACCCATGGCGAGTGCCGTGACGTGCTCGTCGCTGCGGTTCCACCCACGCTGGAACTCGCCGGCGTCGAAGTGGATGACCTCTCCCGAACCCACCTCGACCTCGCCGTCCTCCGTCTCGAAGGTCACCGTCCCCTCCAGAACGTAGAAGACCTCCTCCTGTTGCTCGTGGGCGTGATAGCCGAACGCGAAGCTATCGCCGGGCGCGAGTTCGTAGTAGTTCACCGCGAGGTTCTCCGCGCCGAGTGCCTTCCCGACCGGTCGCTTGACCGTTGCGGGGCCCATCCAGCTGTCGAGTTCCTCGATGTCGACTTTCTCCATACGCCGCTATGGGACAGCACCCAGCAAAAAGGAATGGGCCTCGGCAGGCGTCGAACGCGAGAAGAAACGCAGGAGCGTTCCACGGCCTGTTTATAAATCGATACGGCGGAAAGAGAGATGGTCAAGCGATTGCGGTGCGAGAGCGGAACGGCAGTCGACGGGTAAGCATCCGCGAGCGCGGAGCGCTCGCGGTTCCCGGCAGCGCGTAGCGCTGCCGTAGCGTTCGCAAATCGCGCAGCGATTTGCGAGCCCATCAGAAACGCGAAGCGTTTCTGAGGACGCCGAGCGACTACCGCGGCCCGGAGGGCCGCGACAGGAGCGAGGCGCGCATATTTTCCCCATGTTTTTGCCGGGCGGGCGAAGCCCGCCCGTGCAAAAAGTGGGTTTACATCATACCGCCCATGCCGCCGCCCATGCCGCCCATGCCGCCGGGCGCGCCGCCGGGGCCGCCCTGACCCTCTTCGCCCTTGTCGGTCGAGAGGTCACCGGCGGAGATGATGTCGTCGATTTTCAGGACGAGGTTGGCGGCTTCGGTGGCCGACGAGAGGGCCTGGGACTTGGCGTGGGCGGACTCGACGACACCGGCGTCGTAGGTGTCGACGATGTCGCCGGTGAAGACGTTGAGACCGGCGGTCTCGTCGCCCTCGTCGTGGGCCGCACGCAGGTCGACCAGCGTGTCGATGGAGTCGAGACCGGCGTTCTCCGCGAGAACGCGGGGCACGAGTTCCAGTGCGTCGGCGAAGGCCTCGACGGCCAGTTGCTCGCGGCCGGAGACGGAGTCGGCGTAGTCGCGGACGCGGCGGGCAACCTCGACCTCGACGGCGCCGCCGCCGGCGAGGACGCGCCCGTCGGAGACGGTCTGGGAGACGACGTCGAGCGCGTCGCCGATGCCGCGTTCGAGTTCGTCGACGACGTGGTCGGTCGACCCGCGGAGCAGCAGCGTCACGCCGTGGCTCTCGCCGAGGCCTTCGACGTAGAACAGTTCGTCGTCATCGTCGAAGGTGACGTCGGCGGTGCCGAGGTGGTCGGCTTCGAGGGTTTCGAGCTCCGAGAGGATGGTCGCGCCCGTGACCTCCTTCAGGAAGCCGAGGTCGGTCTTCTTGACACGGGAGGCGGCGAGGATGCCCTCCTGTGCGAGGAAGTGCTCGGCGAGGTCGTCGATGCCCTTCTGGCAGAAGACGACGTCGGCGCCGGAGGCGGCGATGGTCTCGACCTTCTCGCGGAGTTCCTCTTCTTCCTTGTCGAGGAACTGCTGGAGCTGGTCGGGGCTGTCGAGCTGGATGGAGGCGTCGGCCTCGGTTTCCTCGACCTCGATGGGCTCGTCGATGAGGAGCACGTCGGCGTCCTCGACCGAGGTCGGCATGTCAGCGTGGGCCGGCTCCTTGTCGATGACGGCGCCGTTGAGGAGTTCGGACTCGCTGGCCGATCGGCCGGTCTGGGTCTCGATGTTGACGTATTCGAGGTCGACGATGGACTCGCCGTCCTCGGCCTCGACGGTGACGGCCTGTACGGCGTCGACGACCAACTGCGCGAGGACGTCCTTGTTGAGTTCGGCGCCCTTGCCGGTCATCGAGGTCTCGGCGACATTCCGGAGGAGGTCCGTATCCGTGGGGTCGACCTCGCGGGCGACGTTGTCGATCTCCGCGCGGGCCTGCCTGCTGGCCTGGTTGAATCCCTTGATGATGGCCGTCGGGTGGATGTCCTGTTCGAGGAGGTCCTCGGCGTTCT
>NZ_JAZKTR010000194.1:0-3944 GCF_036625485.1 Natronomonas sp.
GGAGGATGGCGCGGTCGAGCATGTCGAAGCGGTTGGTCGCGGCGATGATCGAGATGTCACCACGCTGGTCGAAGCCGTCCATCTCGCTGAGTAGTTGCATCATCGTCCGCTGGACCTCGGCATCACCGGAGGTCTTGGACTCGGTGCGCTTCGAGGCGATGGCGTCGATCTCGTCGATGAAGATGATGGCGGGTTCGCGCTCGGCGGCGAGTTCGAACAGGTCCCGGACGAGCCGTGCGCCCTCGCCGATGAACTTCTGGACGAGTTCGGAGCCGGCCATCTTGATGAAGGTGGCGTCGGTCTGGTTGGCGACGGCCTTGGCCATCATCGTCTTGCCGGTCCCCGGCGGGCCATAGAGGAGAACGCCGCTCGGCGGTTCGATGCCGACCTGCTGGAACTTCTCGGGGTTCGTGAGGGGGTCCTCGACGGCTTCCCGGACCTCTTGGATCTGTTCTTCGAGGCCGCCGATGTCCTCGTAGCGGACCTCAGGCTTCTCGGAGATCTCCATCGCCTGCGCACGGGCGTCGGTCTCCTGGTCGAGGACCGTCTGGATGGCAAAGGAGTCGTTGATAGCAACGCGGTCGCCCGCCTGGAGCTTCTGGTAGAGCCGCGGGGAGACGTCGGTCAGGACCTCCTGATTGTTGCCGTGCTGTTTGAGCAGGACCTGATCGTCGGTGAGCTCTTCGACCGTCGCGATGTACAGCGACGAGGTTTTCAGCGCCTCGTTTTCCTCCTGCAGATCGCTGACCTCCTCTCGGAGGTCCGACTGACGCGAGCGGGCGTCTTCGAGCTGGTCCGCGAGTTCGTCGTGGACCTGAGAGACGTCGATGAAGTGTTCCCGAAGGGCGGCGAGCCGCTCTTCCTCCGACATATCGGGGTCGAGGTCGAGGGTCGGCCGGTCGGGAAGAGAGGGGCTATGCGACATTGATGGTCCGTAGGGGTTGGAGATTAAAAGTGGCTTTGGGTGGGGGAAACGGTTGCGGTATGAAATATCACACCACAAAACCGGCCGGTCGGCCGGTCGACCGGTCGGCCGATACGAACCTACTGGAGGGACTCGTACTCGCCGACCATCTCGTCGTAGGCGTCGATAGCCGACTCCACGGGGTCCGGCGTGGACATGTCGATGCCCGCAGTCTTCAGGAGTTCCAGCGGGTAGCCGCGGGAGCCAGAGCGGAGGAACTCGCGATAGTCGGCGGCGGCCTCCTCGCCGTCTTCGTCGATGCGTTCGACGATAGCGTTGGCCGCGCTGATGCCCGTCGCGTACTGGTAGACGTAGTAGGCCCGATAGAAGTGCGGGATGCGCATCCACTCGCGGGCGATGCGGTCGTCGACGTCAGCCGGGTCGTAATACTGGCTCTTGAGGTCGTGATAGATGCCATCGAGGCGGTCCGGTGTCAGCGCCTCGCCGTCCTCGGAGAGTTCGTGGGCGCGATGCTCGAAGGACGCGAACATCGTCTGGCGGAACAGCGTCGACCGGAACCGTTCGAGGTACTCGTCGAGGACGTGCCGACGGAACGCCTCGTCGTCGACCGTCTCCAGCAGGTGCTGGGTCAAAAGCGCCTCGTTGACCGTCGAGGCGACCTCGGCGACGAAGATCTCGTAGCCCGAGTAGACGTACGGCTGTTCCTCGCTCGTCAACTCCGAGTGCATCGAGTGGCCGAGTTCGTGGGCCAGCGTGTACATCGAGGTGATGTCGTCCTGATAGTTCATCAGGATGTACGGCTGGCTGTCGTAGGTGCCGCCGCTGTAGGCGCCCGACTGCTTGTTGGCCGTCTCGTAGACGTCGACCCAGCGGGATTGGAGCCCCTCGGCCATCCGCTCCTGATACGCCTCCCCGAGCGGGGCGACCGCCTCGATGACGTACTCTCTGGCCTGCTCGTAGTCGACCTCGGGGCTCTCGCCGCCGGCCAGCGGCGCGTAGAGGTCCCACATCTTCAGGTCGTCGACGCCGAGACAGTCGCGCTTCAGTTCGGCGTGTCGGTGCAGGACGTCGAGGTTGTCCTCGACGGTGTCGACCAGCGTATCGTAAACCTCGATCGGGACGTTCGGACCGTCGAGGGCGGCCTCTCGTGCCGTCTCGTAGTTGCGGGCCGCCGCGAGCTTGGAGTCGGCTTTGACGCTGTTCTTGTAGGCCGTCCCGACGGAGTTGCGGAACTCGCTCCACTCGTCGTAGAAGGCCTCGTAGACGCGCTGGCGGAACTCGCGGTCGGGGTGCTTCTGGAGTTTCGCGAAGTTCGACAGCGTGACGCGCTGGGGTTCGCCCTCGGGGTCATCCACGGCGGGGAACTCCATGTCCGCGTTGGTCAGCATGTTGTAGACGTCGCCCGCCGCGCCGGTCACCTCGCTGAGGTCGGCCAACAACGCCTCAATCTCGGCCGACCGAGTGTGGGGCTTCATCCGCAGCACGTCATCGAAGTAATGCTCGTAGGTCTCCAGTTCGGGGTTCTCGTCGACGAACGCGTCGATGGCCTCGCGGTCGAGTTCCTGCAGTTCCGGTTCGATGAAGCTCGCGACACTGGAAGCGTCCGCGGCCAGCGATTGCGAGCGAGCCGCGAGGGCCTGATACGTCTGATTCGTCGTGTCCTCGTCCTTCCGCATCCGGGCGTAGGCGGCGACGTTCGAGACCTCTCGCATGATGGATTCACGCAGTTCGAGGACCTCTTCGAGGGTCTCGGCGTCCTCGGTGACCCGCCCCTCGTAGGCTTCGAGGTCCGCGAGGCGTTCCTCGACGTCCTCGTAGGCCTCCTCCCACTCCTCGTCGTCGGCAAAGAGGTCCGTGAGGTCCCACATGTACTCGTCGGCGATTTCGCTTCGCTCGGGAACCGAACTCATACCGCCTCGTTTGGACGGTAGCGTCCTAAACCCGTCGTCACGGGTCGATTCGGTCAGGCGCGAGCGCCCCGGCCACGCGAGCGGTCGCCAGCCGTCGCCGGCGGCGTTCGGCGAACACCTCGCGGGCGCTCTCGGCGGCCTCGTCATCGATCTCGAACCGGACACCGGGATAGGCCACGTCCAGCAACACGAGCGGTTCCGGGGCTGCGGGGGCGATACCGTCGGGCCCGTCGAGCGGTTCGTCGCCGAGCGCCCGGTCGAGAAAGGCCACCTCACGCTCGCCGACACCCACCGCTTCGACCGCCGAGACGACTCTTCGGACCAGTTGACGAGCGAATCCACCGGCCACACAGTCGACCAGCAGGAACGGTCCGTCTCGGCGGAGCCGAACCGTCAGGTCGCGTTCGGTGCCCGTCGAGTCGGGCGTGAAGTTGTGGAAGTCGTAGGTGCCGGAGAGCCGCCCAGCAGCGCGCTCGGCGCGTTCGTCGTCGAGGTCGGGAGCATACAGGAAGTATCGATAGGTACGCTCGACGGCGTCGTGTGTCGCGTGGAACCCCTCGTCCACGTCGGCGTGGGCCCACGCCCGCACGTCTCCCGGGAGCTCACCGTTGAACGCTCTGGGGGTCAGCCACTCGGGCGCCTCGATGGCCACCGTCTGTGCGCGGGCGGAGACGCCGGCATCGGTGCGACCGGCCGCCGAATAGCCCGCCGGGGCGCCGTCCACGAACGGAACACCGAGCGCCGCGAGCGCCTCGAACAGCGTGTCCTCGACCGTCTCGCCGTGGGGCTGGCGCTGGAAGCCGCGATAGCCGGTCCCGTCGTAGGCCACCCGAAACGCTCGCATACCTCGATACGGGATGGCCAGCGGCTTGGGGGTGACGATAGATCGTGTGAACAGTTGGCACAAGCATTAACCGTCAGTACACGCTAGTTCTATCGATGGTTCCGAGACACATCGAGGACGGCTACAGCGTCATGGACGGCTACCTCAGCCGATACGACGAGGAAGACGAGGAGCCGCAGGCTGAACCCCAGCGTCGCCGAGTTGTGGGCCCCGGCTGAGCGAGTTCGTTTTCGATGGCGAGCACGGACGGACTGGTTAGCGGTCA
>NZ_JAZKTR010000195.1:0-3901 GCF_036625485.1 Natronomonas sp.
ATGCGCCGTCCGGGAATTGAACCCGGGCTCTAGCCTTGGGAAGGCTATGTCCTACCACTGGACCAACGGCGCGTTCGTCGTTTCTCTCCTCACGCCCCGCGCATCGCGAACCGTTCCGGTTCGCTCAGCAACGGCGCGCTCACCTTCGTTCGCGTCCCGCGCTCTGCAAACCAACGTACCCGACGCCCGCACTTGAACGTAGCGCTTGTTCCCGACTCGACACGCGTCCAGAAATCCCGTGCCGACGGGTGCTTATTAGTCGTACACGGCCGAACGGATAGGTGATGACGGAACACGACCCACTGGTGGAGGGGACGGACGTCGACCTGCTGTTTTCCGAATCGGAACTCGCTGCACGTCGAGACCACATCGTCGAATTCATCGCCGACACCGTCGACGGGGCGGGCGCTGATGGGGCCGTTATCGGCCTCTCGGGGGGTATCGACTCGACGACGGTGGCCCATCTCGCCGTCGAGGCGCTGGGCGCCGAGAACGTCAAAGGCCTGCTGTTGCCGAGTTCGGTCAACCCCGGGGCCGACGAGACGGACGCCGAACGGGTCGCCAAGAACCTCGACATCGACTACGAGATCGTCGAAATCGACCCCATCGTCGATTCCTTCGTCGACGCGGCCCCGGAGGGGACGGCCGACGACCGGATGGCACTCGGGAACGTCCGCGTGCGCACACGGGCGGTCCTGATGTATTTCGTCGCCAACGCCGAGAGCCGCCTCGTTCTCGGGACCGGTAACCGCTCGGAGGCCGCGACGGGCTATTTCACGAAGTACGGCGACCAGGCCGTCGACTGCAATCCTATCGGGAACCTGTATAAGTGTCAGGTCCGCCAACTTGCGCGAGATCTGGGCGTCCCCGAAGACCTCGTGACGCGGACGCCGACTGCCGCGATGTGGGAAGGCCAGACCGACGAGGAGGAGATGGGACTGGGCTACGACGAACTCGACGCGATTCTCGCACTCCACGTCGATGGCCCCTTCTCGAAGGCCGCAACGGTGCGGATGCTCGGACTCCCCGAAGCGGCAATCGAACGCGTTGTCGAACTCTACGAAGGGAGCAAGCACAAGCGGTCGATGCCGCCCGCACCGGAGCCACTTTAAAATAGTCGACGCGGTCAGGCTTCGCGGACGACGATTCGGACCGAATCGCCCTCCTGAAGCGTGTATTCGAGGTCGGTGACGGCCTCGCCGTTGATCTCGAAGACCACCTCGTAGCCCTCGCCGTCGACGTAGGTCTCGCCCTCGTAGACGAGCGTGTACGGCGACCGGTCGACCTCGAAGCCGAGAGCTTCCATGCCGTATTCGAAGGTGACGCCGGTCGCGTGGGCGTGCCACTGCGTTCCCTCACCGCCCTCGAAGTGGAACCGCTGGTCTTGGACCTGATACTGATTCTGCGAGAAGTCGACGTCCTCGCCGAGGACGGTCATCTCCATCGTCCCGTGGTAGTGGTCGCTGCCGGCCTGTCCGATGCCATCGGCGCCGCTGCCGCCGGCGATGAAGACGACGTAGCCGACGATACCGATAGAAAGCAGTAGGACGACCCCGAGGGCGAGCGGCCCCGTCGGAAGGCCGCCCTCGTCGCCGCCGACGTCCCCGACCCGACGTTTGTCTATCGGGCCGAGTTCGTCCGCGTGCTCGGCTTTGAGATGCTTCAGATGTGCCTCCTCGCTATCGTGGGAGGCCCCGCAGTACTCACACTCTGGCATTCGTACCCACCCTATCCGGCCGAGGGGTTCAACCTTTACGGTGCCCGGAGACGGCCGTCACTCCCCCAACTCGCGGAGTTCGTCCGCATGAGCCGCCATCAGTTCCTCGAAGGCGGCCACCTCGCCGTCCTCCTGGTCGGCCTTCGGCGCCCGGTCCCGCACCCGCGCTTTGATGAGTTCCAGCGCCCGGTGGTCGTTTTCGGTCAGGGATTCGGCGACCGATTCGGGGTCGTCGACCACCCGAGAGACGAGGCCGATACGGAGCGCCTCCTCGGCGTCGATGACCCGCCCGGACAGCGAGAAATCCAATGCGTCCCCGAGACCGACGACCTCCGGCAGTCGGACGGTCCCACCCCACGCGCCGAAGAGGCCGAAGGTGACGCCGGGTTCGCCGAAGGTCGCTTCGGGCGTCGCGATTCGCATATCGCAGGCGAGGGCGAGTTCGACGCCGCCACCGCGGGCCGGGCCGTCGATGCCCGCGACGACGACCGACGACGAGTTCTCGATGGCATCGGCGACCCGCTGGCCCCGGCGGACGAACGGTTCGACGGCCGCCTCGCCGTCGGCGACCTCGGCGACCACCGAGAGGTCCGCGCCGGCACAGAATGCCTCACCCGCACCCCGGAGGTAGACCACCGGTTCGGGGCAGTCAGTAACGGCCCGTTCGAGCGATTCGAGGCCGGCCGGCGTGAGCGCGTTCCGCTGGTCCGGTCGGTCGAGGGTCACGATGCGGTACCCGTCGGCGTCTGCAACGCGAATCATACCCCATCGTCGTCGGTGAGGCTCATGGGTGTTGTCTCTCGGCCGTCGGTATCTTCATCACCGTTACGTAGAACGGTGCCGATTCTATGGGGTTATTAAGACACGACCCCGTAGAACGCGTATGGTTGCCGACGTCGAGCGCACCTTCGAGGTGGAGGCTCCTATCGAGAAGGTGTGGGAGCTCATCGCCGACCCCACGAAGCGCGCCGAGGCTATAAGCGTCGTCGAAAGCTACAGCGACGAGGGCGATGAGTTCATCTGGCACCTCGAACTCCCGATCCCCGTCATCAACGAGACCGTCACGGTCCGAACGCAGGATATCCGGCGAACCCCGCCCGAATACGTCAAGTTCGTCGGCCGCTCGAAGGTCATGGAAGTGACGGGCGAGCACATCCTCGAATCGACCGACACCGGCTGTCGAGTCACGAACCGCTTCGTCGTCAACGGCAAGGTCCCCGGCGTCGAGAAGTTCTTCCAGAAGCGCATCGACGAGGAGATCGACAACCTCTTCGACATGCTCGAAGACGAACTCGTGGCCGAACCAACCGACGGATAAGCCCAGGTTTCCAAAGTCATATACTCCGGTACGCCTAGTTATGTGTATGGACGAGGCCAGCAACGTCCGGGCGACCGCCCTCGAGCTCACCAGCGACATCGAAGCCGTCCCGCTGGGCGAGCGCATCGAAACACTACTCCAAGACGCCTCGATGACGCCCGGTGCGTTGACCGTACTCACCGCCCGCACGCTGGGTGGCGACGAGTTCGTAGAAGCGGCCGCTACTCGCGGCGTCGGCGTCCAACTCAGCTACGAGGGCCTTCGCCTCGCTCGGGCGCTGGTCCACGACGACGCCATCTGGGAGGCCGAGGACCGCACCGACGGCTACATCGAACTGCTCGTCTCCGAGGTGCTGGTCTCCCGCGGCTTCTATCACCTCGCTCGAACCGAGGCATCCGATACCGCGATCCAAACCGTCCGGCGATTCGCCCGCAACCAGACCCGACGGCAGGTCCCGAACTTCGACCCCGCGGACCTCGAAGGGACCCTCGAAGGCGACATCCTCAGGCTCGCCGTCGAGGCCGGCGCCACGCTGGTCTCCCCCGAACCACCCGCCGAAGCCATCGCCTACGCCGACCGCCTCGCCGAGGAACTCGACACCTCCCCGCTTCCGACCGCCGAAGTGGCGCTGGCGGGCGCCCGCGAGGAACTCGGCGGCATTACGGGTGCCGAACCGGCCGCCGACCGCTCGGCGACCGCCGACCAATCCCGATAGCAGTACGTTACAGTACCGCACTCCCGCGGGTTTTCACCACATATAAATACGGCAGTACTGTACGAACGGATGGACGGTCGCAGGGCAACGGCCCCACCGCGCCTGGGTAGCTTAGCGGTAAAGCGCGTCCTTGGTAAGGACGAGAGCCCGG
>NZ_JAZKTR010000026.1:0-21105 GCF_036625485.1 Natronomonas sp.
GTACGTCGCCACCTTCGGTCTCGGTATCGCCGTTGCCGTTGCCGCCGTTGCCGTTACCGTCGCCGGTACAGCCGGCAATAGCGCCGACTGCAACCGTCGCACCAGTAGCCTGGACGAACCGACGTCGGCTGAGTTCTTGCATACGCATATTCGTTGGGGACGAAAACACATAAAACGACATTTGAGTCTTGTGAACATGGATTGACACCAACATATAAGTACCATAACGCGCCGGAATCGGTCGCTGTTCCCGATGCGGGACCGACCGCTTCTTGCAGTTGCAGCCATAACGGCCAAGCATGACCGACCTCCTGTATCTCCCGGACAGCGACGACGTGACTGCGTTCTCGGCGACGGTAACGGAGGCAACGCCGGAGTACATCGTCCTCGATGGCACCTATTTCTATGCCGAAGGCGGCGGCCAGCCGGCCGACCACGGCGTCATCGAGTGGGACGGCGGGCGAGCCGAGATCGGCGACGTACGGAAGAATCATGGGGATGTTCGACACCGAATCGAGTCACTGGAGGGTGAGGTACCTGCCGAGGGGACCACCGTCGAAGCCGAGATCGACACCGAACGACGCGAGAAACTGACGCGAATGCACACCGCCCAGCACGTCCTCTCGCGGGTCGTCCTCGACGAGTACGGCGCCGAGACGGCTGGCAATCAGGTCTACGAGGACCGCTCGCGCATCGACTTCGAGCCGGCGAACTTCGATGCTGACGACATCGCGTTCATCGAGGAACGGACCAACGAGGTGATCGAGCGCGGCCTCTCGGTCACCAAGGAGAATCGCCCACGCGAACAGGTCGAGGCGAACGTCACGGAGGGGCGGGCGCTACTGGACCTGATTCCGGATTCGGTCGACCCGCTTCGAGTCGTCGAGATCGAGGGCTTCGACATGTGTCCGTGTGGGGGCACGCACGTCGACTCCCTCGACGAGATCGGCCGCGTCGAGGTCATCGAAGACACGTCGAAGGGTGCCGACGTCCACCGCATCGAGTTCGAACTGGTCGATTAGGCGTCCAACGAATCCATCGCCGCGGGGTTCTCCCAGAGTTCGTGGAGCGTGCCGGCCGCGAGGAACCGGGTCGGCGCGGTGACCCACTCGCTGGTGGCGGGGTCGTCAGGTGCCGGACAGTCCGTCGTGTGCCACCACGCGACGTAGCGGCCGTCGTCGAGACGCGCCGTCGGGTAGGCCTCCGTCTCGACGAGAATATCGATGCGGGTATCGGCTTCGACGGCCGGAACCTCCGTCTCGTCAGCGTCGAGACTGACCTCTATCGGCACGCTATCCGCCGGGTCGGTCTCTATGGGCGACATTGTCGGGGAGGAAATCTTGGCTGACGAACTACAAAAAGCCCCGTCGGGCAGGCGTCTGACGTTCGGGAGGCTTTCGACCGGTTCCGACCTCAGGCCGTCGGGGACTGCAACCGAGCGACGTAGGTGGTGAGGTCCGTCGTCGTGATGATTCCGATGACGCCCTCCGTCTCGTCGACGACGGGCAGGTGGTGGACACCCTGTTCGAGCATCAGGTCGGCGGCTTCCTCGATGGGGGTCTGTGCGGTGGTGGTCACGACGTCGCTGCTCATGTAGGTCGAAACCGCCGTCTGGTCTTTCGGCTTCCGCTCGCTGACGATGCTTACGAAGTCGGTCGACGTGAGAATCCCTTCGAGGCCGTTGTCTTCGCCGACGACCAGCACCGACCCGATGTCGTTCTCGATCATCAGTTGGGCGGCGTCTTCCACGAGCGTGTCGGGCGTGACCGTCTGCAGTTCCGAGGACATCAGTCGGGCGACGAAGATATCGTCCATCATACTACTCCATCGGTGACGCCGGGTGTTAAGCATTATCAATAATGCAAGACGCTCGCATACCGGACACGGCGGTGGTTCTTAAGCCGTCAGGGGTAGAAACTAGCATATGCGCCTCTCCGTCGAGCCGATCGATATCGGCACCAAGCGGCCGGTCGTTCTGCTCAACAGCGCGGATGCGGAGACGCTCGGCGCGCACGCCCTCGACCGCGTCGAGATCAGTTGGGACGAGATCACCGAAGTCGGCATCGTGAAGATCACCGACGAACTGGTCGAGGCGGGAACGCTCGGGGTCACGCACGGACTCAGGCGGCCGCCGGCGGCGGTCGAGGTGACCACTGCACCGCGTCCGAGTTCCGTCGATAGTATCAAGCGAAAACTCGACGACGAGGAACTCGACGACGAGGAACTCGAAGCGATCGTCGCCGACATCTACGACGACCGACTGTCGGACCTCGAACTCTCGGCATACATCTGTGGCGCTCACACGAACGGGTTCTCCCTCGAAGAGACGAAGACACTGACCGAACACATGTCGGAAATCGGCGAGCGACTCGACTGGGACCAGCCGATCGTCGCCGACAAACACTCCGTCGGCGGCGTCGCCGGGAACCGCGTCACCCCGATCGTCGTCCCCATCGCCGTTGCGGCGGGACTGACCGTACCGAAAACGTCCTCACGGGCGGTCACCTCGCCGGCCGGCACCGCCGACACGATGGAGGTCTTCTGTGCCGTCGATTTCTCGCTGTCCGAGATCCGGGATATCGTCGAGGACGTCGGCGGCTGTATGGTCTGGGGCGGTGCGGTCGACCTCTCGCCGGTCGACGACAAGATGATTCGGGCCCAGAACCCCCTCTCGGTCAACCCACCGGGTCAGACCATCGCCTCGGTCCTCTCGAAGAAGCAGTCGGCCGGGTCGAGCCACATCATCGTCGACGTGCCCTATGGCGAGGGCGCGAAGGTGACCAACCTCGATGCCGCCCGCGAACTCGCGACCGATTTCAAACGCGTCGGCAACCATCTCGGCCTCCGGGTCGAGTGTGCGATCACCCGTGGAACCGACCCGGTCGGCCACGGTATCGGGCCCGTCCTCGAGGCCCGTGACGTCCTCGCGGTTCTCGAAGGAGAGGGCCCTGCCGGACTTCGTCTGAAGAGCCTCCGCCTCGCCGATATCCTCCTCGAGATAACCCGCGAGGACGGTGCCGACATCGCCGACGCCTCGGCGGCCGAACTCCTCGATTCCGGGGCCGCGCTCGAAACGTTCCGTGAAATCATCGCCGCACAGGGTGGTGACCCCGACGTCTCTCGGGCGGACCTCCAGCCCGGCGGCCGGACCGAGACCATCGTCGCGGGCCGCGATGGCATCGTTACCGACGTGGCCAACCCCAAAGTCAGCGAACTGGCCCGACGGGCGGGCGCACCGGCCGATGTGGGTGCCGGCCTCGAACTGCACCGGTCGACGGGCGATACCGTCGCCGCGGGCGACGAACTCTACACGATCCACGCCGAGGCCGAAACCAAGCTCGGCTACGCCCGCGAGTACGCTTTGGAGAACACCATCGTCCGCGTCGGCGGCCGGGACGAGGCGCTAGTCGAGCGGGTTTAAGAAGGCTGCCACCCGCCGGTCAGCGGGAACAGCGACGACAGGTGCCATCGGCGCGAACGCTTTTGGGCTCCCCTGTCCAACGTCCGTTCGATGAGCTTAGACGATGCTGCCGAGGAACTCGCCTCCAGCCTCGGCGTAGACAAAACGGAGGTCAAAGAGGACCTGGAGAAGCTCGTCTCGTACTCGGTGCCGATGGACGAGGCGAAACAGAGCTTGCGCCGGAAATACGGCGATGGCGGTGGCGGTGGTGACGAACCGCCCGAGACCGACGTCGGTGACATAGAACCCGACATGGGCAACGTCACCGTCACCGCGCGCGTGCTGACGGTCGGCAAGCGCTCCATCCGCTACGAGGGCGAAGACCAGACCATCTTCGAAGGGGAGTTGGCCGACAAGACCGGCCGCATCTCCTACACCGCGTGGACCGACTTCTCGCTGTCGCCCGGCGACACCATCACCGCGGGCAACGCGGGCGTCCGCGAGTGGGAGGGCGAACCCGAACTCAACCTCGGGGAGTCGACGACGGTCACGCTGCGTGACGAACCGCTCGAAGTGCCCTACGATATCGGCGGCGAGCGGGACCTGCTCGATCTCGAACCCGGTGACCGGGGTCGGACGGTCGAGGTGAAAGCCGTCGAAGTCGAATCCAAGACCATCGACGGCCGCGACGGCGAGACCGAGATTCTCAGCGGCGTGCTCGGCGACGAAACCGCTCGCCTGCCTTTCACCGACTGGGACCCCCACGACGAGATCGTGGAAGGCGAATCCGTCCGCCTCGAAGACGTTTACGTCCGCGAGTACCGGGGCGTTCCCTCGGTGAACGTCACGGAGTTCTCGACGGTCGAACCCGCCCCCGAGGTCGACGTCAGCGATTCGGCGACCCGGATGACCGTCGGCGAGGCCGTCGGCGCCGGCGGCGTCTTCGACGTGGAACTGGTGGGCAACGTCATCGAGGTCCGGGACGGCTCGGGCCTCATCCAGCGCTGTCCGGAGTGCGGCCGCGTCGTCCAGAACGACCAGTGTCGGAGCCACGGCGAGGTCGACCCCGAGGACGACATGCGCGTGAAGGCCATCCTCGACGATGGAACGGACACCGTCACCGTCGTTCTCGGCCGCGATTTGACCGAGGAGATCTACGGCGGCACGCTCGAAGAGGCCTTAGAACACGCTCGCGATGCGATGGACCGCGAGGTCGTGGCCGATGACATCAGGGAGAAACTGGTCGGCGGCGAGTACCGCGTCCGCGGGGCGCTGTCGGTCGACGAGTACGGTGCGAACCTCGACGCCGAGGAGTTCGCCGAAAGCGACGACGACCCCGAGTCGCGTGCCCGTGATCTGCTGGCGGAGGTGGGCGCATGAGCGACTCCGGCCCAGGCCGACGGGAGGTCGCGTACAGACTCTTCGCCGCCGAGTTCGACGACGCGGAGTTCTCCTACAGCGAAAGCGACGAGGAGCGCGCGCCGAACTACGTCGTCACGCCGACGGGCGCGCGCGTCAACCGCCTTTTCGCGGTCGGCGTCCTCACCGAAGTCGACGACGTCAACCCCGAGATGGTTCGCGGCCGCATCGTCGACCCGACCGGCGCCTTCGTCAGTTACGCCGGCCAGTACCAGCCCGAAGCGCTGGCCTTCCTCGAACGCGCCGAACCGCCGACCTTCGTCGCCCTCTCCGGGAAGGCCCGAACCTTCGAACCCGACGACGGCGACCAGATCTACACGTCGGTCAGGCCGGAATCGGTCAGCGAAGTCGACGCCGAAACACGGGACCGCTGGGTCGTCACGACGGCCGAGCGTACCATCGACCGTATCGGCGTCATGGCCTCGGCTATCGAAGCCGAACTGAGCGGCGACCAGTTGCGCGCCGCCCTAATCGAGGAGGGCGTCGACGAGCGCCTCGCCGACGGCGTCGCGCTCGCGTTGGATTACTACGATACGACACCCGCCTACCTCGACGCGCTCCGGGAGACCGCTCTCGATGCCGCCCGCGTCGTCGCGGGCGAACGCGAGGAGGTCCGACGCCTCGATGTAGCCCCGGGTGAGGGAATGGGCGATGCGAGCGACCTCGCCACGGTCGACCTGTCGGGCGCCCCCTCACCGTCGACCGCGGCTGCCGCGGCCGGCGTCGACGAATCGGGCGCGGTCGAATCGACGAGCGAACCGGAGACCGAAACGGAGCCCATCGAGGAAGCAACCGAACCCGACACGGACAAATCAGCCGAAGCCGAAGCACCCGAACCCGCCGACGAGACGGCCGAATCGGACGTCTCCGAGACGACTACGGAAGCCGAATCGACCCCGGAAGCCGAGCCGGAACCCGAACCGAGCGAAGAACCCGAACCGAGCGAAGCGACGCCGGAAACCGAAGCCTCGGAATCGGTCGAGGAACCCGGCGAGTTCGAGGCCGACGAGGAGGTCCGCGAGGAGGTCGAGGAGGAACTGGAGGACTTCGACCCCGGCGAGTTCGACCTCGACGAGGAGACGCGCGAACAGGTCGAAGAGGAATACGGCACCGAGTTCTCGACGGCCGACGAGGTCGAGGAAGCCAGTATCGAGACGCCGGAGGCCGAAACTGACGTCGAGGAAGGCAGCACCGAACCCGAACCGGTCGAAGAGGAACCAGTAGATGAAGCGGAAGCCGGGCAAGAGGCCGAACCCGCCGGCGAGGTCGACCTCGAAGACGCGGTGATGGAGACGATGGAAGAACTCGACGAGGGCGACGGAGCCGACCGCGACGAACTCGTCGATTCGCTCGTCGAATCCCACGGCGTCGCAGCCGAGGAAGTCGAGGAGGCGATTCAGGACGCCCTCATGAGCGGCCGGTGTTACGAGCCATCGGACGGCACGCTCAAGTCCATCTGAATGCTGGACCCGGTGCCCGACCGGCCGGCCGCTGTCGCCGACTGCGGGTCGGAACGCGCCCTCGTCGTCGCCGACTACCACGCCGGCATCGAGGTGGGCCTGCGCCGGGACGGCGTCGAACTGCGGAGCAACGCCGAGACGCGCCGCGAGCGTCTCCTCCGCTTGCTGGTCGAGACCGACGCCGACCGCGTCGTCTTTTTAGGTGACCTCGCGGACGCCATCGGCGACCCGACCGGCGCCGAGCGCATCGAACTGGAGACGCTGTTGAAGTCGGTCACCGAACGCGTCCCGGTCACGATTACGAAGGGCAACCACGACGGGAACATCGAAACCGTCGCCGATGGAATCGCGGACGTAACCGTCGTCGACGGCCCCGGAACCCGAATCGGAGACGTGGGGTTCTGTCACGGTCACACGTGGCCCACCGAGGAGGTTGCCGCCGCACCGACGCTGTGTACTGCCCACGAACACCCGCTGGTCCGACTCGAAGACGAGGTGGGCGGCAGCCGCACCGAACGCGTCTGGCTCCGGGGCGGTATCGACTCCGGGGGCTTTCCCGACTACGACGAGGTGGGCGACCGGATGGTCGTCTGCCCGGCGTTCAACGACCGCTCGGGCGGCACCTTCGTCAACGAATCCGACGGCTTTCTCTCGCCGTTTCTGCCCGACGGGCTGGCAGACGGCGAGGCCTATCTGCTCGACGGAACGCGTCTCGGCGACTACCGGCGAGTATAAAAGGCGGTCGAGGTGGGGGCGTGCTCAGGTGTGCCGCTGGAGGAACGAATCAACGCGTGCCAGCCCTTCGACGAGTTCCTCCTGCGGGAGGCCGAATCCGATGCGGAACCAGTCGGGGCGGTCGAAGGCCTCCCCCGGCGCGAGGACGACCGATTCGGCCTCGACGAGGCCCCGGCAGAAGGATTCGCCGCCGGCGAAGCCCTCGGGAACCTCGACGAAGGCGTTGGTGCCACAGTCGGGGGCCGACCACGAGAGGTCGTGTTCCTCGAGGAATTCGACGACCAACTCCCGGTTCTTCGCGGTGTGGTCGCGGTTCTCGGCGAGGATTTCCTCGCGGCGGTCCCACGCCTGCCGGGCGACGTGCTGGCCGAACTTCGAGGGCGAGATGGTGGTGTAATCCTTCCAGTTCTCGACGGCGGCGACGACGGCGGTCGGTCCACAGAGCCAGCCGAATCGGAGGCCGGCGAGGCCGAAGGACTTGGAGACACCGGCCGTCGAGATACCATAGCGGCCGAAACTGGCAACGGGAGGGGCTGGATCGTCGTCGAGCAGGCGGTAGACCTCGTCACAGAGCAGGTAGGTGCCGTTGTCCGCACAGACTTCGTAGAGCGCGCGCATCGCCTCCTCGTCGTGATACCGGCCGGTGGGGTTGTTCGGGTTGGCGAGGACGACGAGGTCGGTATCGGGACGAATCGCCTCGGCGACGGCGTCGACGTCGAGGGTCCAGTCCGGTTCCGAGAGAGGCACCTCGGTCGTCTCCGCGAGCGCGGCGGGCACCTCCGAGAGTGACCCGTAGGTCGGCGTCACGACGACGGCGTGGGAATCGACCAACGAGAGGAAGGCGAGGAAGTTGGCCTCCTGTGTCCCACAGGTGAAGACAGTCTCCTCGGCGCTTCGGTCGTGGTGGGCGCCGATGGTCTCGCGAAACTCGGGGTCGCCGGCGGTGGGGATGACGTAGCCGAGTTCGCCGGGGTCGGTATCGAAGCGGCTCGCGTCGAGGGGGCGGACGCCGCTTTCGGCGAGCATGATGTCGGCGTCGGCTTCCACCTCGGCGAACCAGCGTTCGAGAGCGAACGGTTCGATGCGCATACCGAAGGGTCGGTGGGCGTCCTCAAAAGGGCGCCGTCCGAGGCTCACGGACCCAGTCGATGCGGAAGACACCCCTTACCGCCGTCTGCGGACGGGTAAGCCGGATGTTACAATCACTATCTCCGGCGTAGCCGGGGCCATGAGTCACCGCGAACCGGCCGTGAGCAGCGGTCCCGGATTCGACGTGATGCAGTTGTGGGCCATCGCCCTCCTCTGTTTCGGGGCCGGTGACGTGGTGACGACGACCGTCGGTCTCCGGCTTGGAGGTGTCATCGAAATCCAGCCGCTCGCTGCCCAGATCTTCCGTTATTCCACCCTCGCGGCGATGCTCTCGCTGAAGGCAGCGGTCTTCGGAGGGTGCTACGTCCTCTGGAGACGCGTTCCGGAGCCCCACTGCGTGGGGGTACCACTCGGGTTGGCCACGCTCGGGGTGGCCGTCGTCGCGTGGAACCTCCACGTACTGGTCCTCGCGACGGTATCGTAGGTTCCTTACTCGTCGTCCTGCCGTTCGCGCATGGCCTGTCGGGTGAACTGCGGCTTGGCGCGGATGCCGCGGCGCTTGCGGAACGAGCGCCACAGCAGGCCGACCAGGAGCGTCGACACGGCCGCCGCGACTGCGGTCGCTTCGAGCGTGGCGAACGCGTACAGAACCGTCGTCGCCAGCAGGCCGGCCGACAGCAACATGCCGAGAACGAGCCGTTTGGCCAGCTTTTCGAGCGGTTGTTCGTCTTCGAGTTCGACGCCGACGGTCACGTCGCCGCGGTCGATCCGGTCCAGCGTGGATTCGAGTTTCGGCGGGACGCGAACCAGCGATTCGCCGAGGTTCTGCAGTTCCTCGCCGCGGCCTTCGAGGTAGCCGCGGGCGCTTTCCTCGAGTACGCCCTCGTCGCGGAGATAGTCGGTGGCGACGGCGATGAAGTCGAAATCCGGGTCCAGCGTCACGCAGACGCCCTCGACGACAGTCGCCACGCGCAACACCAGCGCGAGGTTCGGGGGCAACCGCAGCGGGAAGTCGTAGATGGTGTCCTCGACCTGTTCGATGATCTGCTGGACGCGGTACTGCTCGATGTCCTCGCCGCGAGCGTCGGCGATGGCCAACTCCATGACGTTGGACATGACCTCGCGGTCGGCCTCGGGACTGAGCGTCCCCATCTCGATGAGCGTATCGAGGATGGCGCCGGTATCCTGTCGGGCGACGGCCAGATAGAAATCGACGATCTTCTCCTGGATGAACGGGTCGACCCGGCCGCTCATTCCGAAGTCGTAGAAGACGATGGTTCCGTCGTTCTGGACGGCGAGGTTTCCGGGGTGGGGGTCCGCGTGGAAAACGCCGTCGTCGATTATCATCTGGAGGTAGACGCGCTGGAGCGTCTTCGCCAGTTGCGTCCGGTCGACGCCCAACTGGTCGAGGTTGTCGATCTGAGAGATCTTCGTCCCCTTCACGTACTCCATCGTCAGCACGCGCCGAGTCGACAGTTCCGGGAGTGCGACAGGCACGCGGACGTTCGGGTTGTCCGCGAGGTTCTCGCCGATCTCTTCGAGCATGCGGCGCTCGCGCTCGTAGTCCATCTCCTCGCGGATGGTCTTCTCGAACTCGTCGGCCAGCGTCTCCAGCGAGAACGACCGCGTCTCGCTGACGAAGCGCATCAGGATGGGCAGCGACCAGCGGATGACCCGGAGGTCGGCCTCGACGAGGTCCTCGATGTTCGGCCGGCGCACCTTGACAGCGACGCGTTGACCGTCGATCTCGCCGATGTAGACCTGTCCGAGGCTGGCGCCGCTTATCGGGTCGGTGTCGAACTCGTCGAAGACCTCGTCGACGGGGCCGAGTTCCGCTTCGAGGACCTCGCGGCTCTCCGCCCACGGCGCCGGCGGCACGTCGTCCTGCAGGCTTTCGAACACCTCGATGTACTCGGGCGGCAATACGTCCGGTCGCGTCGAGAGCAACTGTCCCAACTTGACGAACGTGGGTCCTAGACGGACCAGCGACTCCAACAGGGATTGGGCCCGCTTCTGGCGTTTCTCGGTCGAAACCGTCCGGCCAGGTCCGAAGAAGAGATATCGATTGCGGTCCCGAGCGTAAGCGAGCAGCAGGGGCAGGAACTGGTAGGCGACGACGAAGAACCGTCGGTACGCGCGTAGTGTCACGCGGCACCCACCTCGTCGTCATGTCGTTCGGCGCCGAGACATCGCTGACTACGGCACCGTACCGCTCGGAACATCGGCCGCGTTTCCGGATTCACGAGACGGGGATGTTCTGGCCGTCCTCGTCGGCCGATTTCGGGAGGCGGATCGTGAGGACACCTTTCTCGACGTCCGCGTCGGCGCCGCCGCCGGTCACGTCCGACGGCAGCGGGAGTTCGGCATCGAGGAACAGCGACCGTTCCTCGGTAACGTATCGGAACGCCCGCGGAACGTTCTTCTCTCGCCGAGCCTCGATGCGGAGCCGGCCGTCTTCGAGGCGAACGTCGACGGTGTCTTTGGTCGCGCCCGGGAGGTCGATGACGAGCAGATAGGCCTCGTCACTCTCCAACAGGTCGGCGAAAACCGTCTCCGGGAGCTCCCCCAACGCCTCACGAAGTTGCATGGACACCGCTTGGGTCGCTGGAGCGTTAAAATCCTCGGTGCCGGACAACCAGCACACGCACTGTGACCAGCAACCACGGAACTCGACAGCGAGACGGACGAGACGAGGCGGCGTCGGGAGTTTACACGGCCTTCGGGAGCGTTACGATAAAAACCGCACCTTCCGGGTCGTTGTCCTCGACCCGGATCTCGCCGCCGTACTGCTCGACCAGCGTCCGGACCAGGTAGAGCCCGATACCCGTTCCGGGGCTATCGAGTCCCTTCTCGCCCTTGCCGAAGATCGCCTCTCGCTGACTTTCGGGCACTCCCGGACCGTTATCGGCAACCGCCACATGCACCTCGTGTTCGCGCTCCTCGGCGCTCACTTCGACGACGGGAGGCCGCTCGTCGTTGTGCTGGACAGCATTGTTCAACAGGTTCCGGAAGGCCGACGAGAGCATCTCGTTCGCCTGCACCTCGACATCCGGAACCGAGCCGCGAACGGAGATCTCGGCGTCCGGGTACGCCTCCTGCCGGAGTGTGATCTCTTTTTGAAGAAGCGGCTTCAGTCGGGTCGGATAGACATCCATCTCGGCGTCGTCCGATAGCGTCTCGACGTAGTCGCGGGCGATTTCAGTTAGTTCGATGACGTGTTCGCTACTATTGAGTATCTTCTCGAGGTGTTCCTGTCCTGCTTCGTCGATGTACTCGTCGAGCATCTCGGTCCAGCCGAGAATTATCGCCATATCGTTACGGATGTCGTGACGAACGACCCGGTTGAGCATCTCCAATTCCTCGTTTACCTGTTCGAGTTCGGCTTCGTACCGTTGCTGTTTGGTGACGTCTCTGATCGACGCGAGGGCCGCCGGAGCCCCCTCGTACTGTATCTGGGCGACGCTTACTTCCGCTACTCGCTTGCTTCCGTCACTCGTCTGGAACGATATCCTGTACCGGGAGGGCGGGTCCTCACGGTCGGGGTCGAGTCGACGCTCGTATCGGTCCCCGATCAGGGACCGATCGCTCGGGGCGACGGCCTCCAGGAACGGCATCCCGAGAATCTCGTCGTCCTCGTAGCCGACTATCTCAGCGAACCGGGAGTTGGCGAAGACGAATTCCTCGTCCTGAATGATCACGATGCCGTCGTGGCTCTTTTCGACGAGCGTGGAGTACTTCTCTCGCTCTTCGGCGAGTTGCTGTTCGCGTTCCTTGCGCTCGGTGATGTCGACGAACGAGGCCAGCAATCCGATGGGTTCGCCTTCGTCATCCGTCATATAGCTGGCCGAACACCGAGCAGAGAACGTGGACCCATCAGCCCGCAGTGCCTTCAGTTCGCCCTCCCAGCTCCCCGTCTCCTGGACCTCGTCCATGGCAGCGGCTGCTTTGTCCGGGTTCTTCCAGCCACCGATGACCGGTTCGCCGATGATGTCCTCTAGATCATCGTAGCCCCACATGTCGAGGAACGCGGGGTTCGCGGACATCAGTTCGCCGTCGAGACCTGCGATGGCGACCCCGCTGAGTGAGGATTCATAGGCGTTTTCGTACTGTCGGAGTTGTTCTTCCCGCTCCTTACGCTCGGTGATATCCTGGAACATGCCCCGAAGCATGGTAGTGTCCCCCGTCTCATCCGTCTGCGTCTCGCCGTACGCATGAACGTCTCGGACCGTGCCGTCGGTTCGGACGATACGGAGTTCGAGATCGTAGCCACTCCCGTCTTCGATCGCCTCTTCGACTGCGCTGGTAATCTCGTCGCGGTCGTCGGGATGGTATAACTCGATTGCCTCGTCGAGGACCGGTTCATAGTCGTCGGCAACGCCGTGGATTCGGCGGACTCCATCGGACCATGTGAGTTCCTCGGTCCGAAGGTCGTACTCCCAGATGCCGATATCGGCGATGTCCTGTACTCGGTCGAACAGGAACTCCTGTCGTTCGAGTTCCTGTTCGTGTTCTTTCCGCTCGGTGAGGTCGGTGATGAACCCCTCGAGAGCGACGACCGAACCGTCATCGAACACGCCTCGGCCCTGCTCCCAGACCCATTTTTCCTCGTCGTCCGCGGTTCGAATTCGGTATTCGATACGGAAGGGTTCGCGTGCTTCCACCGCGTCCTGAACCGCGTTCCAGACGCGGTCGCGGTCGTCCGGATGGATCAGGTCCGTCCCGTAACTGACCGCCCCGTCGACCAGTGCGGACGGGTCGTACCCTGTGAGCGCGGTAGCGCCTTCACTGACGAAGGTCATCGGCCACTCAGGTTCGTACTCACATCGGTAGGCCAGTCCCGGTACGTTGCTGAGGAGTGTCCGGAAGCGCCGTTGACTCTCCTCGAACCGCTTTTCGGCCCGAGTCCGACGTACTGCGTTCTCGATGCGATTGGCCAGAACGGTGAACTGGTCGGTGGTGGCGGAATTCTTCCGGATGTAATCGGTAACCCCGGCAGAGATGGCCTCGCTTGCGACTTCCTCACTTCCCTTACCGGTAAAGATGATAAACGGAACGTCGGGATACTCGGCGCGAACGGTCTCCAGAAGTTCTAGGCCATCCATATCGGGCATCTTGTAATCACTTACGAGACACTCGATATCGCCCTCGGCGAGTCGCTCTACCCCTCCAGTCGCGCTCGTTGCAGTCTCGACGACGATGTGATCGTGTTTCCGTTCGAGGGTTCGTGCAGTCACCTCCCGAAAGTCGGCCTCATCATCGATGTAAAGAACGGTAATGGGGTCCGCCTCACTGATCGGCTTCGGGGTCGCCTCATCAGGGGCGGAATGAGGGGGTGTCATACAAAAGAGTTAGTCGGTGTATAATCATAAAGTCGTTCGGGACTGATTATCCCGTCAGGGACGTCGTCTGTTCGGTCCGTGCTCGGGAGGTGGCTCTCACGGCCAGCGGGGGTAGCATCGGTCGCAGATAATACGGCCCTGAAGCCGCCAATCCGTAGTCGGCGTTCCAATCGCCGTTCTACGGACCGGTCTCGAAAACTGGGTACGGCACTGCAATTTATGTGGCCCTCACGAGAGATGCGAGGTGATGTCGACACTGCGTCGGGAACTCGGACTCTTGGAGGCCGTCGTCTACGGTGTCGGCTTGATCCTCGGCGCCGGCATTTACGCGATCTTGGGTGAGGCGACCGGCGTAACCGGTGGGTCGATCGTGGTCTCCTTCCTGTTGGCCGCCGCGATCGCGTCGTTGACCGGCCTGAGCTATGCTGAACTCGCATCGATCTTCCCGAAAGCGGAAGGCGATTACATCTACGTTCGTAAGGCGTTCGACCGAGAGATCATCGCGGATGTGACAGCGTTCGGTCGACTATCGATGGGCGTTATCTCGTCGGCGGCGGTGGCGCTGGCCTTCTCGGGCTATCTGTCCGTCTTCGTGGATGTTCCGTCGGTTCTCATCGCCGTTTTCCTCGTCGTCCTCATGACCGGCGTCAATTTCTGGGGAATCGAACTATCCACCAAACTCAACCTCCTCTTTACCGGTATCGAGGTCGCGGGCCTGTTGATCATCATCTGGATCGGAAGCGGCTCTTGGGGCGACGCACAGGTACTTCAGGCTCCGAATGGACTGTTCGGTGTCGTCAATGCCTCGTTTCTGATATTCTTTGCCTATCTGGGGTTCGGGTCGATCGTCAATCTCGCCGAAGAAACCGAGGGCGCGACGGTGACGATTCCGCGGGCCATCATCCTCTCGATCGGTATCACGACGGTCCTGTACGTGTTGGTCGGCTTGTCGGCTGTCGCCTTGGTGGACTGGCAGGTGTTGGGTCGTTCGGCCTCGCCACTGGCGGAGGTCGCCGCCGTCGGGTGGGGTCCCTTCGGCGCAACGGCACTCGGCGTTATCGCGCTGTTCTCGACGACGAATACGGTACTGATCCTCCAGATTTCGACCTCGCGCCTCCTGTACGGGGTGTCGAAATCGGAGTATCACGTCTTTCCCGAGACCTTCTCTCGTGTGCATCCCTCACGGCAAACGCCTCACTACGCGGTCGCCCTCGTGGGCCTTCTCACGATTCCGTTCGTGTTCCTCGACGATATCGGACTCGTAGCCGGGTTAGCCAATCTCATGTTGTTGATAGTCTTCGTGTTGGTCAACGTCGCGTTGCTGAAACTCCGGTATTCACGGCCGGACGCCGATCGAGGGTTTCGGGCGCCGCTCAACGTCGGCCAACTGTCCCTTACCGCCGTCGGGGGACTCCTCACGTCGCTCGGGCTGATCGTGTTCTACATCGCCACGTGGTAGGAGGGCTGGACCGCACGAAGAGACCCTCACAGCCGGATGTGTCGATACCGAACCGAGGACGGCTTACTCGTAGTCCTCGACGTCACCCAGTTCGTCGGCGATCGCCTCGAAGATCGCCTCTTCCCGTTCGGCGATATCGCCGACCAGACCCGCGGCCTCCTCGAAGTGCGATGGATGGGGGTCCTCGGCCTCCAGAATATCGCCCAGACGTTCGGCGACGGTTCGCCACTCCTCGGCCACGCCGGCCATCCGGTCCGAAAGGTCGTGCGCAAGCCCGGTTCGCTGTCCCAGTTCCTCAAGCGATTCGGCGAAGAGTCCGCGGAAGGCTGCTCCCTCGCCGTGTTCGTCGATGCTCCGCCGGGCGGCCCGTACCGGACGATACGGTTCGGGGAGGTCCGGCCACGTGCCGAGGTAGTCCCCGAAGGACCGTAATGCGGGAAGGCCTTCTTGGCCCGGTCCGCGTGCGTCACGTTTGACGTGCAGCGGCTCGATCATATAGGTCGCAGCCTCCCGAAGACCCGCGGCGGCGGCGTCGGTTCCGTCTTCGGTCCGCCGCGCTCGGGTCACCGTGAGGTACTCGTTGTCCAACGGAACGACACCGTCGCTGGCCCACGCCTTCTTCAGGGTCTCGCGTGACACCTCCTGCCGCGTCTCCATCGCGCCGTCCGAGAGGTGCGCCGTCTCCTCGTCGTAGCCGACCAGCACGGCGACGTGCGGCGCGAGGTGAGTCGGTTCCTCGGGAAGGTACGGCAACTTAGTCGGGTCCAGAAAGAGGATCACCGGATCGTCGTCGTCGATACGGGCCGTCGCGTTCTCCCAGGCCGAGTCGAAGTCCTCGCCTCTCTGATAGGAATGGGGGATCCCGGTGCGTTCGAAGAACGCCCGTTCCATCCACGTGGAGCTGGCGCGGAAGGAGACCCACTGTTTCTCGGGATGTTCGTAGAGGACGAACGTCGCGCCGCCGCCGATTCCGAAACACGCCGCCTCGCTGTAGTTCCAGCCGTAGTACCGTGCCACGTTCCGGAGTGCCGTCGCTCCACAGTGGACACCGGATTGGTGGTCGTAGTTCTCGACAGTTTCCATATTCGACATACGTCCGACTCCCTGTTAACTCCTCTCATGATTCTCATCGAACCCTGCGATAGGTGGGTTGTATATAAGCTGATCCGCCAGACGGTCGACAGTAGCCATCCGTCATCCAGTACGGGCAGAATCCCCGTTCTACATCCGGAGAAACATCCGTTAGCCGAAGCGATTCTGACACGGCTTTCACATCAAAAGACGTAGCCACCGCCTGAGGGGCGTGAGATTCCGGTGTAGTGGGAACGACCCACACAATAAACTCGGAGGGGTCCATCTGTTTCGGTATGACCAAATCATCCGAGAATCTCGTGTCTATCCCGGTCGATGACGTCGAACTGGAAGGGATGCTAGACGTTCCGGACGGCGCATCGGGAATCGTCGTCTTCGCACACGGGAGTGGATCCAGCCGGAAGAGCCCACGCAACAACTACGTCGCGGAGGTGATTCGTGAGCGAGACCTCGGCACATTGCTTTTCGACCTTCTCACCGAGGAAGAAGACCGAGTGCGTGAGAACCGGTTCGATATCCCACTGTTGACCGACCGTCTGGTTGCAGCCACCGAGTGGCTCTGGAATCGTGAGGACACGGCTAACCTAGGCGTGGGCTACTTCGGCGCCAGCACGGGGGCTGCATCCGCGCTACGAGCCGCCGCGCGTATCGGTGACGACGTCGAGGCCGTCGTCTCACGGGGCGGACGGGTCGATATGGCCGAGGAGGTCATCGAGGAGGTACAGGCGCCGACGCTTTTCATCGTCGGGGGAGACGACACACAGGTACTCGAACGCAACCGCGAGATCTACGACCGACTCACCGTCGAGAAGGAACTGCACGTCGTTCCGGGCGCCGGCCACCTCTTCGAAGGGGAAGGGGAACTCGAAGAAGTCGCCGACGTGGCGGCCGACTGGTTTGCCGAGACACTCCGTTAAGTGGCTCGGATACCACACCGGACGAGGACCGCGCTGTCACGACGTCTCGCCGTGGCCTACGACCAGCGTCACGGGGATCTCCGAACGACGTGAAACGGTCTCGGCGACGCTTCCGAGAACCATCCGCGCGGGAAGGGAACGACCGTGACGTCCCATGATTATCTGGTCGAAGTCGTTTTCGACCGTGTAGTCGACGATGGACCGGGCCGGTTTGCCGTGTGCCAGTTCGGTCTCCACGATGAGGTCCTCGTCTGCGATTGCTTGAACGGCCGAATCGAGGATGCGTTCTCCCCGTCGAGTCAGGCCGTCGATGATCGTTCCGAGTCCCGCCTCGATGGCGTCGCGGTCGTATTCGAACGGAAGGGCGACGGCGTGGAAAACCGTAATCCGTCCTTCGGGAAACCGGTCGATAGCGTATTCCAGCGCGGCGAGCGACTGTTCTGACCCGTCGACTGGAACCAGAATACGACCCGGAAGCGTCCGCTGGAGGAGTTCGGACTGGGGTTCCGGGATGATCGTCGTCGAGACCGAAGCACGCCGAACGACCGCCTCGGTGACGTGGCCGAGAAACGGACGAACGACCGGCGATTCACCGTGGCTCCCCATAACGACGTGGTCGATGTCGTGTTCGTCGAGATACGCGAGTATCACGCGATGGGGTCGCCCCACCTCGAGTGCAGTCTCGACTTCGTGTTGGTATCCCGATGCGATCTCACGTGCGCGTTCGAGAACCCGTTCTCCGGGAGGTCGTAGCCCGTCGTCGCTATCCCGAGATTCGAGGTCGAGGTCCGGATAGCCTACGAGTTCCGGATCACGGGCGTATAACGCGGTGACGGTCGCGTTCGGAAACGACACGAGCGTGTACACGAGCCCGGCGAACGATTGCGATGAACCATCGACGGGAACGAGAACGTTTGCTGGCATGGTCTTGGAGATCAAAGCATCGGCACGGGCGTGTAGCTAATCGACTAACGACCCCGAGCGTAATCAATCACTGGTAACGTGTCCCGTCATCGACGGGTCGTTCACCGGTATCCGTGGGTCGGCTTCCTGTCGATAACTCGAACGGTACGACAGTAGCTCATTTCGTCCAACGGATCTCGTATTCGAGTTCGTATCGCTCTTCCCCGGTTTCGGAATCGGTGAGTCGTTCGAGTTCGACTTCGAACCGCGAGTTCTCGGGGACGTTCACGTCTCGGTCTTCCGTATCGCTCTCCAGATGAACGGCGCCGGATTCGATCTGGTCGGCAGCAGCGGTGAGCGCCTCGGCGATCTCAGCCCGCGTACGCTGTTCTTCGGTCTTGAAAAGTATCTCTTCTGGCATTGATTATCTTTTGAACGCTCAACCGCATATAGGTACCCGGTCCCTCCCAGAAACCGAGACGAACCTGAAGGGATGTCCTTCGAACAGCGACCGGAGGTCGGTCAGTATTCCGGTCGCTGAGCCCGAATGATCTCCGCGAATTGTTGTTGCTCGTCCGCGAGGAGTTCGCTCAGGTCGTCGCTGGTAATGATACCCACGAGGGAGTCGCCGTCACAGACGGGGAGTCGTCGGATACCGTTCTCCGCCATCAGGGTGGTCGCCTCGTAGAAACCGGCGCCACGCTCGATCGTACAGAGGTCGGTCGTCATCACGTCTTCGGCTGTCTGGCCGGCAGGGTCCAGTTCCCCACCGAGGACCCGAACCGTCAGATCTCGATCCGTGACGATACCGACCGGCGTATCGCCGTCCGTGATTACGACGCTTCCAACCCCCTCTTCGTCCATGATCGCCGCGAGGTCCGGGACTGGTGTTTCGGGATCGGCCGTTACGACGTCACTTCGGGCAAGGTCTTCGATTGGCATTGTCTTTCTCCCCATAAGGGACTTCGGCCGGGATGGTGTAGTGTATTACCCTGATTCCGAGATATCGAGACACGTCAACTATACCCACTGTATTCGGCACCGTTCGGTTAGCAGACGGCGCCGAACACGTCGGCAGTCCACGGGCTCCCGGTTGGGGATGGTCGCTGTCACTCGCTGTTTTCCGGTTCCACCCAGTCCCAGGCGGCATCGATTTCGGCTTGCTCGAAGTATTCGATGTCGGGGGCTGACACGCGATTCGCGACTTTCGAGCTCCATTCGAGCAGCGGGCTCTCCCCGACGACAGCATAGCGATCGATGTTCTCGCTGTGTCGAAGCCAGAATCCGAGGTCGTCGTCGATGGCCTTCACGTCGGGATACGGTATCGATGGCATGGATACCAGTAATCGAACGGACCCGTGGTCGGCGATGACCTCCTCGATTTCCGTCAATATCTCGTCGAGTTGGTCCTCCGTGAGGACTTCTCGGATCTCGTACCCCAGAACCTCACCCTCGCTGCGGGACAATTTCTCGTACATCCTTACGTAGTAATTTGATCGGAGACAGTGTATATCGTGCTGGTCTTTCCCAGTTACTTAGACTCCCTTTGCGGGGGTTCGGGTTATTCGCCGGTGTCGACGAATTCGTGCTGTTCGAAGTACAGCCGAAGTTCGCGAATCGAAGTCACGACGACATCACAGTGGTCCTCGACGACGGGTTCCGGTTCGAAGCCGATAGCCGTCCCGGCGACCTGCAGCATCGGGAGGTCCGTAGCACCGTTGCCGACTGCGGTCGTCCGTCCGAGGTCCACGTCCTCGGCGAGCGCCAGTTCCTCGAGCGTCTGGTCCTTCTCACCGTCGATCAGCGGTCCTTCGACATCACCCGTTACGGCGCCGTTTTCCAGCACGAGACGGTTCGCGACCACGTGGTCGACTGTAACGCCCGCCTGTTCGAGCGCCATTTCGACGCCACGTTCGAAACTCCCGGTGATGATGGCAACGGAAACGTCGGACTGCCGGAGGTCGGCGATCAGGTCGGCAGCGCCGGCTCGTAGCTTACACCGTTCGAAGGCGTCGTTGACTCGCGCTTCCGGCATTCCTTCGAGGAGCGACGCCCGCTGACGGAGTGTCGTTCCGAACGCCTCCTCGCCTCGGAGTCCCTGTTCCGCGAGGCCTCGAATCTCACCCCCCACGTCGTACTCTTCGCCCAGAAGGACCGTGAGATCCGATTGGGTGAGCGTCCCGTCGAAGTCGAAGGCGACTAGTGTCATGATACTCCCTGTTTCGGGCCCACGGTTGATATTGTGTGTGGGTTGGTATCACATATTGGGAAACCCCCTCACGGTTAATGTCGCTCCACTCGATGGTTCAGTCGTATGAACTTCGATGAATTTACCGGAAAGGTACAACACCGACTCGAGTTGGCGAACACCGGTGAGGCAGTGCGGGCGATTCGGGCGACGCTCCTGACGCTGGGACAGCGCATCGCCGAGGAGAACGCCGAGGACTTCGCCGCATCCCTCCCCATGGAGATCAAGTGGTACATGACGGGAGCGGTCCACGAACACGGTCAGCGGTTCGACTGGCAGGAGTTCGTCGACCGTGTCAGCGAGATCGAGGGGATCGATCCAGCGGACGCAGCCTACCACGCTCGCGTCATCATCGACCTCGCAGAGACGATGGTCCCGGAATCGGATTTCCAGCAACTGCGCGACTCCCTTCCCGAAAGCGAGGACGACGAGAGCTGGCGGAAGCTCTTCGAGGTCGTCGACGCTGGCGGGTGGGGCGAGAGCGAGGAAGCCCAGACCGGTGGCGGACCCACCTGAGGCTGGCATTTCGGGCGATAGCCGGGGTACAGGAACGGAGTCGCCGTGACTGGTGGGATGACAGAGCGGCCCATCGTGCCTGCCTGGAAAGCAGGTGGCCGGAAGGCCTCGTGGGTTCGAATCCCACTCCCACCGCATCGTGTCTCGGAACGCGATTCCTTTCCGAGTCGGCCCGTGTTGGTACGTCGTGGTTACTCCGAATAGCCCTCCTGGAGGAACGCTCCTTCGGTCTCGTACATGGAGACCAGTTCGGCGATGAACTCTTCGTGAGTTTCGCCCTCTTCGAGATGGTCGTCCAGTCGGTCTTTGAGTTCGTCACTGATTTCGAGCGTGTAGGTCATAGTTGGGGTGGAAGGTACCTAGTATGACGTGGACACGTCGTAAATAACCTGCTAGCGATTCCCACACGGTAGTACTCATCGACCGGTACTTGCAACTCGTTGCACGATATCAGGATGATTCGATGGCTGTCGAGACCCTCGGGATGTTCCTCGTCTTCCTGATAATCCTCGTTGCCCTCCTTCTATC
>NZ_JAZKTR010000196.1:0-3846 GCF_036625485.1 Natronomonas sp.
GGACCCACGCCCTCAACAACAAAACATGAAGGGGTACATGAGGGCAACTCGGTCCCCCTCCTGAAGTTCGGTGTCGAGACCATCGAGGTGCTCGTTAAAACGGCCGTTGACGGCGACGCGGGCGAACGCGCGGGTCTGTTCGCCCTCCGGGTTCTTCGCCCAGTCGCCGGCGGCCTCGACCTCGGCGGGCACCCAGCCGTGGGCAGTGGCCTCTGCCTCCGTGTCGGCGATGAGCATGTCGGCGACATCGTACTCCTCGAAGAAGGCATCGAGGAACGCCCGGAGTGTGGTCCCCTCGAAGGTGTACGAGAAGCTGTGCTCGCCTACCTCACGGCGGATGTGTCCCGTACAGCGAACGTCGACCGTCGTTTCGGCGTGGGCTCCGGCGGCGTCCTCGGCAACACTCGATTCGTCCGTACTCATACGCCTATATAAGAGCCCTCCCCGGAAACGCCCAATCCCGAACATGTTCGGGTGTAGCGCCTCCCCGCACGTCACGCGTCGAGGATCGCGTCCAGCAGTTTCGACTGGGCGGCCGCGAGGTGTTCGGCGAACGTCGACCGCGAGATGTCGAGTTCGTCGGCCACCTCGCCGGCGTTGGCGGTTCTCGGATGCTCGAAGTAGCCCATCCGGTGGGCCGTCTCCAGCACCTCCCGCTGGCGGTCGGTCAGGTCGCCGCGGTCGAGAAAGAGGAGGTTGTCGTCGGGGCGGTCGTGTTCCGTTCGGAGCAACCGCTGGACGTCGACGGTCGGATATCGCTCCTGCAGCGAGCCGATGATGTCCTGCAACTCCGCCATGCCGGCGGCATGGAACACGACATAGAGCATGCCGTCCCGCGTTCTGATGTCGACGACCGGGGTCTCGAACGTCTCGACGGCCTCACACGGACAGCCACAGCCAAGTTCACGCGAGAAGCGGTAGACCTTCTTGTCGCCGTAATCGAACACCTTCGTCAGTTCGACGTCCGTCTCGGGGGCGTCGGCTTCGAGCATGAACTCCACGGTGACCCGGTCGGGGGAGTCGGGGGAGACGCTCCGGGTGACGGAGTAGACCGGCGCGTCCGCGGTGGCCGACGCCTGCACGACCGGACAGGTCCCGTCGGCATCGACCTTCACCTCCGCTCGAATTCCCGCTGACATGACACGTATCTCCTCGCCGAAGCCCCCTAAGCCTGTCTGCCGAGTCCGCGCTCGCACCCAGTGAGGCCACTCCGAGAAGGGTGTCGAGAGCCGTCCCGAGAGGGCAACGAACGGCCCGATCGCGGTATTACTTATAAACACCCCGAATACTGAGGGTGCCAATTCCCCACCCTCCAGCTATATCTATCGTATATGACGAGCAGCCTATCAGAACTGTGCAAGGACGAACCCGGCGGTCGACTCGGCGATTCCGGCGCCCTCGACTGCGAACGCGTTTTCACGGCCCTGGAAGACCCCGACTGCCGAAAGCTGCTGGCGGCAACCGAAGACGAGGCACTGACCGCACAGGAACTCACGAACCGCTGTGACGTTCCCCGGTCGACGACCTACCGGAAGGTCGAGTTGCTGACCGACGCCGGGCTCCTCGAAGAGCGGGTCCGCCTCCGCGCGGACGGCAAGCACGCGAGCGAATATCAGCGCACCTTCGACGGTCTCGTCGTCTCGATGGACGCAGGGGAACTCGAGGTCGATCTGGAAGTCGACGCCGCCGGCCCCTCGCCGATCGGAGCCGACTGAGATGGCGCGTTCCGAGCAGCGTTGGGGCCGTCCCGAATCGATGCCCACCGAGTCCCACGAGTGAGACCGGAACGTGTATGAGGATATCTATATGGATGGGCCGACACCCCGCCTGTATACCGACCATCGCCGGCGGGCGACCACTATCCGTCGCCGCCGGGCGACCCATCGACGACCGACCGGGAGCTGAAACACCGTGACGACCCAATACATGTTCACCTGCCCCGAATGCGGCCAAGAGATAGAGGTCAACGCCTCCATGCGAGAGGCCATCCTCTCGAGTGGCTGTCCAGTCTGTACCGGCTCGGTCGAGGATGGGTCCTTCGAGAAGATCGAGACCGAAGCCTAGAAATCGCGGTCGATCTCGATGAGCCGGCCGCTCAACGAGTCCGGTCGTAGCCGATACAGTTCGATATCGAGGTTCCCTTTCTGCTCTGGCCAGATTTCGAAGAGCGGTCGCTGCGCCTCGCCGTACTGCTGTATCTCCTCGACCGACAGCTCACCGGGGTCGATCTCCTCCAGCGGTCCGATAGCGATGACGCTCCGATAGACGTCGTCGACCTCGTCGTAGACGACGAGGCGGGCCTGTGGCTCGGAGGCCAGGAACTCCCGTTTCTCGCTGTCGGGCGTCGAGACGAGTCGCATGTAGAACTCACGAGCGTCGGCATCGAAACCGTAGGAGATGGGGATCGCGTACGGCGCGTCCTCGCGAGCGAGCGCGAGCACCCCCGTTTCCTGTCGACCGAGGAACGCGGCCGTCTCCTCCTCGGTCATCTCCGTCCGCCGGTCGATTGACATATACGACCACTAACGCTGGACCACTTATGTGCGTTTATTTACGGTCACGTCGGTATCTACCGTCAAGTCGGTTGTCGGATTCATCCCCGCCCTGAAGGCTGGGGCTTTCTCCTTGCACTTCCGTGACAGGGGCGACGGCCCGAGTTACCGAGTCCCACCGACTGGGACCGGGCGGTCGGTCTTATGGCGCGGAAGACCAATCCACGCGTATGCCGCTGGTTCAGCTCAGCATCGAGCTGCCCGAACGAACGTGGGTCTACGACGTCACGGCCGACCACCCGGAGGCGACCGTCCGGGTACTCGCCGGGATGCCGGACGACGAGGTCGGCTTCGCCCTGCTGGAGGTTACGGCACCGGACGTCGAGGCCGTCCTCCGGTCGATGGCAGGCCACACGCTTCTGACCGACATCGAACCGCTCCAGTTGAGCGAGGGCCGGGCCATCGTTCAGATCGAGACGACGGCACCGCTGTTGTTGCTCTCCGCGCAGGCCTCCGGAATCCCCATCGAACCCCCGGTCGTCATCCGGGAGGGGGTCGCGGACGTGGAGTTGCGGACCTCCCACGACCGGCTGTCGACGCTGGGCGAGGAGCTCGACCGGTTCGGCTTCAGGTATACCGTCGAGTCGATATACGACGCCGCCGACCCCGAACGCCTGCTGTCCGACCGACAGCGCGAGTTGATACTGGCCGCCGTCGAGGAGGGGTATTACGACACTCCCCGCTGCTGTTCGTTGACGGAGTTGGCCGACCGGCTCGGCATCGCGAAGTCGACCTGCAGCGAGACGCTCCACCGCGCGGAGAGCATCATCGTCCGCCGCTTCGTCGACAAACACCTCAACGAGAAGCCGCCGAAACTCGCCGCCTGAACATAATCGGGGGAAGGGACAGGACCCTCCGCAGGCGAGACCAACACATGCCAGCCGCGGTACCCGAGCGCGTCGTCGACGTCCGACCGCTGGACGACCCGCCGTTCGACGCGATACGCGCGTCGCTGGGCGATATCGCGGGCGCGCCCGTCGTCGTTATCCACAGCGTGGAACCGACCGCGCTCTACGAGACCATCGACGAGCGCGGCCTGTCCTATCGGACGACCCGACGCGCCGGGGACTGGCATATACGTATCACGGCCCGCGAAGACGGCCGGACGACCGACCGGGGCGGCCGACGCGCCCACACCGACGGCCGCGCCGCGATCCGACGCACCCGCATCGAATCGATAGCCGACCTCGCGAACCCCGAACTCCTGTAATCATGTCCGAAACCACGCTCGACGTCCGAGACGTACCGCCGGTCGAACGCCACCCGAAGCTCCATGACGCCTTCGACGACCTCG
>NZ_JAZKTR010000027.1:0-20849 GCF_036625485.1 Natronomonas sp.
ATCGAGGTCGAGGACGCCCTCTACGACCACGAGGACGTGATGAAAGCCGCCGTCATTCCGGTGCCGAGCGAGAAATGGGGTGAAACCCCCAAGGCAATTGTCGTCGAGCGTCCCGGCGCCGACCTGACCGAAGACGAACTCATCGAGTTCGTCAAGGGTCGACTGGCGAGCTACAAGGCGCCGACGAGCGTCGACTTCGTCGACGACTTCCCGGAGACGGCGACCGGCAAGGTCCAGAAGTACGAACTCCGCGAGCGCTACTGGGACGACGAGGAACGGCGGGTCGGTCAGGAGTAATCGGTCGGCCGCGCGGCTGGCTTTCCGCCGGTCGGAATCCCGGTAGGTTTTGACCCTCCCCGCGGTAGGTCCCGATAATGGACGACGACCTCCGTGAGCGTATCGAACGCGAGGCCGAGGTGGCCGCGCTGTTCAACGCGCTCAAACACGACAGCGATGCACAGGTCGGCGCGATCATGGGGCCGCTGATGGGCGAGAACCCCGAGTTCCGCGAGCACGGCGACGAGATTCCCGGCATCATCTCGCCCGTTATCAACCGCGTCAACGGCCTCTCGGCCGAGGAGAAACGCGAGCGCCTCGCGGAACTGGCCCCCGAGCAAGTCGAGGAACTGGAGGCCGAAGACGAGGAGGACGACCAGCCCCTTCCCGACCTCCCGAACGTAGAGGCATACGACGAGGTTCGGATGCGGATGGCGCCGAACCCCAACGGCCCGTGGCATCTCGGCAGCGCCCGCATGCCCTCCGTCATCGGGACCTACAAGGAGATGTACGACGGCTGGATGCTGTGTCGGTTCGACGATACCGACCCCGAGACCAAACGGCCGGACCTCGGTGCCTACGACGAGATTCTCGACGCCATCGACTACCTCGGCTTCGAACCCGACGAGGTCGTCAAGGCCTCCGACCGCGTCGAGACGTACTACGAGTACGCGCGCGAACTCATCGAGAAAGGCGGCGCCTACACCTGCACCTGTAGCGGCGAGGAGTTCTCCGACCTGAAGAACGACGCCGAACCCTGTCCGCACCGCGACAAGGACGTAGAGACGACGCTGGAGGAGTTCGAGTCGATGGTCGACGGCGACTACTCCTCGGGCGAAATCGTCCTGCGGGTCCGTACCGACATCGAGCACAAGAACCCTGCTCTCCGGGACTGGGTCGCCTTCCGGATGGTCGATACGCCGCATCCGCGCGAGGAGGCCGCCGAATACCGCTGCTGGCCGATGCTCGACTTCCAGTCCGGCATCGACGACCACCTCTTCGGTATCACCCACATCATCCGTGGCATCGACCTGCAGGACTCCGCCAAGCGCCAGGGATTCGTCTACGACTACTTCGACTGGGAGTACCCCGAGGTGCTGCACTGGGGCCACGTCCAGATCGACGCCTACGACGTCAAGATGTCCACCTCGACGATCAAGGAACTCATCGCGGAGGGCGAACTCGACGGCTGGGACGACCCGCGCGCGCCGACGGTCGCCAGCCTCCGGCGACGGGGAATCCGGGGCGAGGCCATCGTCGAGTCGATGGTCGAACTCGGCACCTCGACCTCGAACGTCGAACTCGCGATGTCGAGCATCTACGCCAACAACCGCGATCTGATCGACGACGAGGCCGACCGCGCCTTCTTCGTCAGGGACGACCCCGACCGCGGGGGCGGCGCCGTCGAGCGGCAGGTGCTGGGCGGACCGGACGCCGGCGAGCCGCCGGTCCACCCCGACCACGAGGAGCGCGGGACCCGAGAGATTCCGGTCGAGCGCGGCGTCCTCGTCGAGTCGGAGGACCTGCCTGACCACGGCGAGCGGGCCTGGCTCAAGGGCTATGGCTGTGTCCGGCACACGCGTGACGCCTTCCAGTACACCGGCGACGATATCGACGTCGTCCGGGGGGGCGACGTGCCTGTGATCCACTGGGCCCCCGCAGACAGGAACGTCCCCGTCCGGATGCGGACGACCGACGGCGACGTGGCAGGCTACGCAGAACCCGGCCTCGCCGACTACGGGGCCGACGCGGTGGTCCAGTTCGAGCGCGTCGGGTTCGTCCGCGTCGACGCGCCGGCAAGCGGCGACGGGTCGGCCGTCGTGTACTTCGCCCACAGCTGAATTCGAAGATTTAAGTCCCTCGCCGACACGGATACAGATACCATGGCAATCGATCCGGAGTTCGAGACCACCTACGAGGAAGTCGATCGCCACGAGGCCCACCGCGTCTGGACGCCCGATGGCGAGGACACGACCGACGAGAAGCAGGGAATCCACGGGACACACGTCGCCGTGGACTTCGACATCTGCATCGCAGACGGCGCGTGCCTGGAGGACTGCCCGGTCGACGTCTTCGAGTGGGTCGACACGCCCGGCCACCCCGAAAGCGAGATCAAGGCCGACCCGACCCACGAGGACCAGTGTATCGACTGTATGCTCTGTGTCGACGTCTGTCCGGTCGACGCCATCGACGTCGACCCCGGTCGCGCCGGCCGGACGTAACGGCCCCCTTTTCGAAGGACCGACTCGTCGGTGAACAGCGGTTCGCAACCCGATTTTAGCCCGTTGTCGTGCTAAAAACTATTAGGGTGGGTTGCTGTGGTCACCATAGGGAAACGATGACAATAGACACACTTGTGTTGACGAAAGGCGTTCCCGACTTCCGTGAAGGAAAGGTCTCTTTCGACGAAGACGGCCACCTCGAACGCGGGAAGACGCCGACGGTGATGAATCCGAACGACAAGTTCGCGTTGCGTGCGGCCTTGCAGACGAAGGTCCGTCACGGCGGTGATGTCACGCTGATGAGTATGGGTCCGCCCGGCTACAAGGAGGTACTCCAGGAGGGAATGCGTGACGTCTACGCTGACGACCTATATCTACTCTCGGACCGTGAGATGGGCGCTGCCGACACCTGGGCGACCTCGATGACCGTCGCGACCGGTATCGAGAAACTCGAGAACGAACCGGACATCATATTCGCCGGGTTCAAAACAGCGGACGGCGAGACCGGCCATACCGGACCGCAGACGAACTGGTGTCTTGGCCGGCCACTGATAACACACGTCGTCGCGCTCGACATCGACGAAGACGAGGGGCGACTCCGGGCGAAACGGCTCGTCGAGGGTGACGTCGAGGAGATAGAGACGGTCGAGGCCGACCTCCCGGCGTTCGTCGTTACGGACCCGGAGTTCGAACCGAGCTACCGGATGGCAGCACACCGGCTCAAGCACAAGGAACTGCGTGCTGAGACGAAAGAGCGGGCAGAGAACTACGAGGACCTGGTCACGATGTGGGACCACGAGGACCTCAATCTCGACCCCGACTACATCGGGCTGGATGGCTCGCCGACCATCGTCGCGGGCGTCGACCCGATTCCGAAGGCGCCCTCCGAGCGGGAGGCGACGACCGTCACACCCGACGATGAGGACGGAATGATGGACGTACTCGAAGAGATGCAGCCGTACGCGGCAGGTGACTGATCATGGTATCGATAGATCCTACGGAGTACGAAATCGCGGAGCTCGGACCGAAGATCAAGGACGTCGAGGACGTCGACGAGCTAGAGGAGATGCTCGAACTCGAGGCGTCCGGCGAGGACCGCCAGCCGGTGAAGACGCTCATCGAGGGGCGCATCGACACGCTCTCCGAGGATGATGAGGCGGTCGACCCCGGGGAGGCTGATCTGGCGGAGTTGACTGTTGCCGATATCGCGAACATGGTACGGGGCATCGAGGATGTGGATGTCCTCGAGGATCTCCTCGACCGCGAACGCGATGGAAAGGAACGCAAATCGGCCATCTCACAGATCGAGAGTCGAATCGACAATCTGACCGAAGACGAGGACGCCGAAGAAACGGAAGTCGAGTACGTTCCACCGGAGGAGAAGTATCCCGACCTCGACCATCCGACCTCGGAGAAGCGGTGGGTGGAGGGAACTGTCGACGGCGAATACCGAGATATGTGGGTCTACTGTGAGACACAGCAGGGTGAACTCATCGACGTCTCGAAGGAGATGCTCGGAAAGGCCCGTGAGTTGATGGATGGCTACAACGACGAGTACGGCGAGGACGAGCAGGTCGTCGCCGTTCTCATCGGCGACGGCATCGCCGACCTCGCCGAGGAGGCCATCGCCTACGGTGCCGACCGCGTCGTCTACCACGAGGACGAGCGCCTGGCCCGGTTCCGACACAAGCCGTACACGGAGATCTTCTGCCATATGTGCCGTGACGCCGAATTCGAGTGGCGTGATTACCACGAGCCACGGTACAACGTCTTCCCGGCGACGAACAACGGTCGGGACCTCTCGGCGCTCGTCCAGGCCGAGCTCGATTCGGGGCTTGCGTCGGACTGTTCGGACCTCTATATCGACACTGCGAACATCTCGAACCCCGCGAAAACCGGGACGCCGGGCGAATCCAAGGAGTTCGGCCGCGTCCTGCACATGCCCCGTCCCGACTTCTCCGGGTTCGAGTATTCGACGATTCTCTGTATCGACAAACCACACCGAGACTTCCACCCACAGGGTGCCAGCGTCATTCCTGGGGCCTTCGACCTACCCGAACCGGACGCCGAACGGGAGGGCGAAATCGTCGAACACGGGATGGACCTTCCCGACGAGTGGTTCCACGTCGAGGTTATCGAGTACGACCAGCTCGAAGGCGGTGTCGACCTGACCGACAACGAGGTCGTCGTCGCTCTCGGGCGGGGCATCGGCGATGAACCGACACGAGGAATGGAACTCGGACTCGAACTGGTCGACGCCTTCGAGGAGGCCGACCTCGGACTCTCCCGTGGCGTCATCACTGCCTCCTACGAGTTCGATGGCCACGTCGATGATTACGTCGCCGAAGAACGGCAGATCGGCGAATCCGGACAGGTCGTCGAACCGGATCTGTACATCGCCGCCGGCATCTCCGGAGCGGTCCAACACAAGGTCGGGATGGACGAGTCCGACACCATCATCTCCATCAACACCAACCCGGACGCCGACATTCGGGAGTTTTCGGATTACTTCATCGAGGGCGATCTCTTCGAGGTCCTCCCCCGGATGATCGAGGCGCTAGAAGAGGGCGAGCTCGCCGGTGCGGTCGCGGAGGTGAGCGATGACTGACGACTACGAGCATTTCGAGGCAGTCGTGGTCGGTGCCGGGCCCGGAGGGGCCGCGGCGGCCGCGACGCTGGCCGAACAGGGCGTCGAGACCCTCGTCCTCGAACGGGGTGTCGACGCCGGCTCGAAGAACGTCTCCGGCGGCCTCATCTATGCCGAGGAATCAGCGCCCTACACCATCGACCGATTGTTCGACGGCTTCCGCGAGGAAGCTGCTGAACGCCCCATCTCGGACTACTACATCCACAACCTCGCCGGCGAGAAGGTCAAGACGTTCGACCTCTCGGATATCCACCACCACGACACGGAGTGGTGTGACGCGGTGCTCCGCCGGAAGATGGACTCGTGGCTCGCAGAGCGCGTCCACGAGAAGTGCAGCGAGACCGGCGGCGGTCTGCTGACGGAGGTGCGGGTGAACGGCCTTCTCAGAGAGGGAGGCGAGATCGTCGGCGTCACCTGCGACGAACTCGATCCCATAACGGCGGACGTGATAATCGCGGCCGACGGCGTCAACTCGGAGTTGGCCCGTGACGCGGGCCTGATGGATTACGAGGAACCCGACGAGTACTTCCAGGGCGTCAAGGCGGTCGTCGACATGGAGCCCGACGCCATCAACGAACGGTTCGACGTGGCCCCCGACGACGGCGTCGCCCACCTGTTCTCGGGAGACCTCTTCGAGGGTGTCCGGGGCGGCGGCTTCCTCTATACCAACGAGGAATCGCTGTCTATCGGGACGGTATTCCACCTGGATTCGCTCGCAGAGAAGCGGGCCGAACCGCACGAACTGCTGGACGCACTGTTGACCCATCCACTGCTCGACCAGTGGTTCGAAGGCGAGTACCACGAGCGGGAGTACTCGGCGAAACTCGTCCCCGATTCGAAGAAGGCGGCTCATCCGTCGCCACATCAGGGTCGACTGATGCTGGTCGGGGACGCGGCCGGCCAGATGCAGGCACAGGGCCCCATCATCAAGGGGATGAACCATGCGGTCACCGCGGGCGGCCTCGCAGCCGAAGCGTTCGCCGAGGCGAAAAGCCGCGGTGACACCGATGTCGCCGGCGAGCTCTACGAGAAGAAGCTCGTCGACGAGGGTGTGATGGCCAAGCTCAGACCGAGGCGCTACCGACTGAGCCGGACGCTCTCCGAGAGCGACCTCGTGACGAAAGTCGGGAGCGGGCTCGTCGATTCCCGTGTCGGACGGGCGGGCGTGAAGCTCTTCGACGGGGCCATCGAACGCGCGTTCAATTCGCCGTTCCTCCTCGGGATGATACCTGACACCCGGACGTCGTATGTGACGGTGCCGCGTGTCGTCGGGGAGGTACTCGGCGAGCGGGTCGATGCCGAAAACACCATCGAACCGCCGAACCTCGGCGACCGTATCGGTGAACTCACCTACGACGTCGACGACCCGCACATCGAACTGCTCGACAACAGCTACGAGGCCAGCGGTACCGCAGTGACAGCCTGCCCCGTCAGTGCCGAAGATTTCGGCGGTGGCTGTTACCGAAGTGAGACGGTCAAGCGGAACGGTGGTGAGGAGCAAGTCGTCAGCCTCGACACCCAGCCGTGTGTCGAATGCGGAACCTGTGCCATCGTCGCCGACACCGACTGGGACCACCCACCGGGTGGCAAGGGAGTCGAGTTCAAGGACGGATGACCGACGTTTCCGAACGTATAGAGACGCTGGCCGAACGCGCTCGTCGGGACAGGGAGGACTTCGAGCCGCCTTCCAATCCACCCGATGAGGAGGCGGCAATGAGGTACCTGACCGAAGGCGTCGGGGAGGTCGTTGCACTCTACATCGATGCGCGAACCGGCGAGATGGTTCGGTTCACCGACGCCGAGTTCGTCCTGCTGGAGCAGGCGCTCAACGACTGGCTCGAACTGTATGCGGCCTGCTACGGTGCCAACCTCGATGGGGTATTCACCGTCCGGGAGGTCGCTGAACTCGTCGTCGACACCCACAGCATCCGCGAAAGCGCTCTCCTGCTCACGGGCATCCCCGATCGAGACCGAGAGGAAGCGTGGTTTCAACAGAGTCGACATTCTGAGTCATAACAGCCACGGTGGCGGCAATCTTTTTATATTGGTCAGTGTTATCGGGTAACATGCAGTTTTCCGACGAGCTCGAATTCAGCCACCGGGACCGCAAAGACATCTACGAGTACATCGAGCGGTACGGGACCGTCGACTACGAGGACGCCCGGCAGTCTCTAGACATGAGCCCGGAAGCGTTCGGCCATCACGTGGCGGTTCTCCGTCGGGACGGTATCCTCTCCCGCGAGGACGACGAACTCCGCGTGGCCTTCGAGGACGAAACCGAGGAGACCTACGTCGACGAGGGACTGGAGGTGACGATTCGACAGGCCCGGGAGGACGACCTGACCGGCCTCGTCGGCGCGATCCGGGAGGCCATCTCCGATAAGACCTACATCGAGGGCGAAACCGTCGCCGACATCGTCGAAAGCGAGAACGTCCTGCTTCGGCACAACGATCTTCAAAAACGGGTCTTCTTCGTCGCCACGATCCACGGCGACGTCGTCGGGTGGGTCCACATTAACGCGCCCGAGATCGAGAAACTCGAACACACCGCCGAGTTGACCGTCGGCGTCATCGACGAGTATCGTGGCCACGGCATCGGCTCGAAACTGCTGGACCACGGCGTCGACTGGGCCCTCGACAACGATTTCGAGAAGATCTACAACAGCGTTCCGTCGATCAACGAGGACGCCATCGAGTTCCTCGGTTCGCGGGGGTGGGAAACCGAAGCCACCCGGAAGGACCACTACAAGATCGCCGGCGAGTACGTCGACGAAGTGATGATGGCGAAGACGCTCGCCTAGGGGGGCCTCGCTTTTTTATTGACCCCCGGCATGCAGTAGCACATGGACGAGGAGCGAACGCGATGAGTGCGATGCCGACAGCCCTGTCGGACCTCGATGCCGCCGCTCTGCTCGAGGACATCGAGGGCTTCGAGACGGCGCTCGAAGCCGGTGGGGGTCCGATTGCGGTCGTCGGCGCACCCTTTGCTGGCCGTCGCCGGGTTCTCGAACACGCGGCGGACATCCTCGATGTGACCTCCACACGACTCGACCCGTCGGCGGACCACGAGACGCCCATCGGAGAGGGGCCGCTCGTCGTCGACGACTGCCAGCACCTCTACGACCGACGGGTTGGCGGCTTCGAACCGCTGACGGACGCACTCGACGCGCTCGCCGGTATCTCGACGCCTGTCGTCACCGGCTGGAACGCCCACGCGTGGTCGTACCTCGACGCGGTCCGGCACGTCGAGGACGTGTTTGCTCACGTGTTTTCAGTGCGGAAACTGCCGTCCGACGAACTCGCATCGTTCGTCCGGGAACAATCGGCCACACTGCCGACGTTCCGACATGACGACCCGGACAACGACCTCCTCACGGTGAAAGAGCGGTCGGTCGGCAACGGCGGCCTGACCGTGCCGGTTCCGGTCGTCGACCGCGACCGACTTCGCACGCTCTTCGAGGCGGCGGTCGAGCCCGAGACGGCCGTCTTCAATCGCCTCACCGATGCTGCCGACGGGAACCCCGGCGTGGCGCTCGCGCTGTGGGAGCGGGGCCGCTCCGGCGGCGAGATGCGACCGAGCGACGTCGACTCGCCGACGGTCGATCTCGACCATCGGGGTGCGTTCCTGCTCCGCATCGTGCTATCGCAGGGTGTCGTCGACGAACGGGCGCTCGCCGACCGGTTCGGGAACGCCCTCGAACGGCCGCTCGGCCGACTCGACCGCGCCGATATCGTCACGCGGGCCGACGGGACCGTCAGCCTCGACCCGGTCGGCGTGCCGGCGGCGGTCGCCGTAACCGAACAGTGGAGGGTCCTCTAATCGTGTTCCGAGACGGCTCGCTGGTGATAGTACAGACACAGCAAGTCGAGGAGGTCGAAGCCTTCATCGACGCGGGAACGCTCGCGAGCGTCGTCGTCGCCTTCGTCGGGGCGTTTCTGGTCGCGAGGGCGCTGGCGTTCCTGCTTTCGGCCACCGCCGAACGGAGCCCCTCTCGGCGCATCACCATCATGATGTTCGTCCCCGTCGTGAAACTGCTCGTCTACGCGACGGCGCTGTATCTCGTGGTCGTCCCGATACTGGAACTGACGGCCGCACAGGTGCTCGCGGTCTCCGGGCTACTCGGGGCCGCCATCGGGTTCGGACTGAAGGACCTCGCGGGCAGCGTCATCGGCGGCCTGTTGCTCGTCGTCGAGAGCCCCTATCAGGTCGGCGACATGGTGACTCTCGACGGCAACTACGGCGAGGTGGTCGATATCGGCCTCCGGGCGACCAAACTCCGAACGCCTGACGACACCGCAATCGTCGTGCCGAACGATACTCTGTTCAAATCCAGCGTCGCCAACGCGAACGACGGCAGTCCCGAGATGCTCGTCACCGTCGACATCGCCGTGGCGCCCGCGGCGGACCTCGACGCCGCACTGGATATCATGGAGGAGGCGCTGATAACGTCGGCCTACGTCTACGTCGACGAGACACATCCCGTCTCGGCCCGCATCGATGACGACATCGCCTACCGAACCGTTCGGGGACGGGCGTACGTCTCGGACCATCGCCACGAACTCGCGTTCGGTTCCGAGGTGACGCGCCGCGCGCTCGAAGCCTACGAGGAACGTGGCATCGAGACGCCGACGTATCCACCCCTTCACGAGTTAGCGGGCGAATCCGGCGGCTCCGACTGATACGGTTCGCCGCAGCGGTGCGGATGAGGGAGCCGTTACAGGAGTTCGCCGCCCTCCAGCGGGTCCGCGACGACGCCGTCCTGCCGGCCCAGCGACCGCGCGTGGGCCGCACAGACGACCCTGTTTTCGGCCCACGGGATGTGGAGTCTGACGGCCGCCTCCTTTTCACACCCCTCCTCCGTACACTCCATACTCGCTCTTGGCAGGGCTCCCTAACAGCCGTTTGGGTCCCTACAGGAAGACGGCCAACAGGAATACCGCGAGCATCGCGGTCGTCACCACCACTTGCATCGCCGTCGACGCCAGCACGCCGATGGTCGCGTAGGCCGCCGCACGAAGGGCCAATTCGACGTCGTCGTGGCGGCGGTATTCGAGGGCGAACACGGTTCCTGCCACGCCGACGAGCAAGCCCAACGGTCCGAGCACGAGCAACAGCGGCAGCGTCACCACCGCCGCGATAGCGGTCGTCCGCGTCGACGCGCCGCCGACGTTTGCCGCGAGGGCACCTCCAACCCAGTCGAACGCGAGGGCAACTACCCCGAGGCCGAACAGCACGACGAGTCCGAACGCTCCGGGCGCGCCGGTCACATACCAGTAGTAGCCGACGCCGAGCATCGACAGCCCAGCGCCCGGAACGAGCGGCAGGAAGCTGCCGGCGATGCCGGCGACGAGCAGGGCAAGCGCCACGTAGAGCGGGTCGATGGGGAGCACGGCTACGACCGACACCTCCGAGAGCGAAGGGTCATCGGTACCGGTCGGCCTCCTCGTGGGCGAGGTCGGTACCGTACCGGTCGACCAGCGGCTGGAACGCGTCACCGAGCGCGCGCATGCACTCCCGCTCGGAGACGTAATCGAGGTCGTCGGTCGTCTCGTTCCACGGACGGGCTTGCAGTACCTTCCGGACGAGCAGGCGCTCGGCGGCGGCGTCTTCGCAGGCACCGTCGAGCAGCGCCCGGACGGCGAGTCGTCTGAACCCGCCGGGTGCGATGTCGTAAAGGCCGGGGCCGAAGGCTGCGCTGGCGACGAGGCGCCACTCGTCGTCGGTCAGCGACAGCCGAACCCTGCCGTCAGCGGCGTGGAGCGCCTCGCGTACCACATCCGGGTCGGCGTCGTCGAGTGCATCGGCGAGGACGTCGGGAATCCGCCGCAGGAACCAGTCGGTGTGGCGCTCGGCGAGGGCCGCCCCTGTTTCGGAGAGCGGTCGGACCATGACCGCCGAATACTCGCCGCTGGTGTCGTTGCGGGTCGTCGAGAGGTGGACCGTCCCGTAATCGTTGGCCTGCCAGAAGGACAGCAGGTCGGGTGTCGCGCCGTAGCCCACGCCGAGGTAGTCGACCGGTTCGAATCGACCGAGCGGCGACCGGGCGCCGACGGCATCGAACTCCGATTCGATGGCGCCGAGCAGGTGCGAACCGAGACCGCGAGAACGGGCGGCGTGGTGGGTCGCGATACGCATCACCCGCAGGCCGACGGGAACCGCGGCGTCGATATCGCGCACCTGACTCGTCAGCACGTCGGGAATCATGTTGCCGCGGACCCGCGCGCCCTCGTACATCGCCTCGCGTGTCTCCTCGGGGAGGCCCCCCTCGCGGGCCAGCAGGGCGACGGCGACGACGTGGCCGTCGTGGGTCAGCGCCCGCAATGCGATGTTCGGCGCGTCCAGCAGGCGAGCGAGGTCGTCAGGTTCGGTCCGGTAGTGGGCGTTGACCAGCAGACCGAAGGTCTCCCGGAGGCGCGGTTCGTCCTCGACCAGTTCCGCGGGGTCGAGCCGTTCGTAGGCGACGGTCTCGGGTGTCGCCGCCGTGACCAGTTGGTCGGCGGGCGGGGATGCATCCAGCAGGAGCGCCCGGAAGAGCCACGTCTCGATCGGGTCCGGCGCGGCGTATCGGATCGGGTCGGCCAGTCGCTGGAGGGTCACCTCGTGGCTCTCGTCGAGGCGGCCCCGGAAGCGCACGTCGAAGCCCCGGCCCGCACCCTCGTAGCCGTGGACGGTCGTCGCGAAGCAGGCACTCGGCGCGACCGACAGCAAGGATTCGAGCATGCGGACCGAAAGGGCGGCCGCCTCGTCGACGATGAGGACGTCCGCCGATTCCTCGACGGCGTCGGCAGGTTTGCGATAGCGAATCCGGCCACCACCGTCGGCTCGGAGTTCGGGATGGCCCTTCCCCTCGCGTTCGTCGGCTGCGAGGCAGTCGAGCGCCGCCAACGCCTCGCTGGCGCGTTCGAAGAGTTCGGCTGTGTTGCGGTAGCCGGGCGCGGTGACGAGTATGTCCCGGCCCTCGGCGGCCAGCGCGGCCGCGGCGAGGCCGGCGGCGCTGGATTTGCCGCGGCCGCGGTCGGCCTCCAGAACGACCGCCTGGCCGTCCTCGCGGAGCACCTCGCAGGCCTCGACGGCGTCCCGCTGGTCGGCGGTCAGACAGCGTTCGTAGACGGCAGAGCGGAAGACGGCCTCGTCGGGGAGGTCGAACCCCTCGCGAGCGAAGCGCGGCGCGGGGTCGGTGAGGCCATCGTCCCGAACGAGACCAGCGTCGACGTCGACGATGGCGATGCCGCGATGGGCACGCAGGGTGTCGACGAGGCGACGGCGGAAGACACCGGCCACGTCGTCGAGGCCGAACGGGGGGACGGCGAGCGTCTCGTCGAAGTCGTCCCGTCGGTCCGGCCACGAATCCAGCGGCGGGGCGAGCAAGACGAGCAGCCCGCCGCCGTCGACGGCGCCCGCCGCGCGGCCGATGGCGTTCGGTCGGCACGCGTCGTGACAGTCGACGACCACGCAGTCGTTGGTCGTCCCGAGGAGTTCGTCGGCGCGATTGGGCGGGAGCGTGCGGGCCGAGACGCCGATACCGTCTCGTTCGGAGAGGACGACTGGCCGGCAGTCGGCGGCGCCACAGACGGCCTCGGTAGCCGTGTAACCGGCCTCGCGGGTGCCATCGAGGACGACCAGTCGGCGCTCGTTGGTCGCGTGGGCTTCCGCGCGGAGCGAACGGGCCGCCTCACGAACCGCATCCATATCGGGGCGAAGGAGGCGATACCGGAAGGCTCCACCGATTGACCGAACCCTATGATACCGGGGGGTGAAGCCGGGGGCATGGCTACGAACCGCCAATGGCTGCTGGATAGCCGGCCGACCGGCGAACCGACGATGGAGAACTTCGAACAGGTCGAGACCGAGGTCCCCGACCCGGGCCCCCACGAAGTACTGGTCCGAACGCTCTACATGTCCGTCGACCCGTATATGCGCGGCCGGATGCGCGATGCCGAATCCTACGCCGAACCGTGGGACGTCGGCGACACGATGAAAGCCGGCGTCGTCGGTGAAGTCGAGGAATCGAACCACCCCGACTTCGAGGACGGCGACGTGGTGACCGGCCAATTGGAGTGGGCCGACTACGCGGTCGCCGAGGGACGTGACCTCCGGAAGGTAAACCCCGAACACGGCCCGATATCGACCGCGCTGGGCGTCCTCGGAATGCCCGGCGTGACGGCCTACTTCGGCACGACGGACGTCGCGGAGCCGAAACCCGGCGATACCGTCGTCGTCAGCGCCGCGGCAGGGGCCGTCGGTAGTGTCGTCGGCCAGATCGCCGACCTGAACGGCTGTCACGTGGTCGGCATCGCGGGCGCCGACGAGAAGATCGAGTGGCTGGAGTCGGTCGGCTTCGACGAGGGCATCAACTACAAGGAAGCGGACGTACCGAGCGCGCTCCGTGAGGCCTGCCCGGACGGCATCGACGTCTACTTCGACAACGTCGGTGGTCCCGTCACCGACGCCGTCTGGCCGCTGTTGAACGTCCGAGCGCGCGTGGCCGTCTGCGGGCAGATCTCACAGTACAACGCCACGGAGGTACCCACCGGGCCGCGAAAACTCGGCAAACTCATCGAGGCGCGCGCGAGGGTCGAGGGACTGCTCGTCCGAGACTACGAGGACCGCTGGGGCGAGGCGCTGAGCCGACTCGCGACCTGGGTCGCACAGGGTGACGTCGAGTACCAGGAGAACGTCGTCGAGGGGCTCGACAACGCCCCTGACGCCTTCTTCGATCTCTTCGAAGGGACCAAAATCGGCAAGCAACTCGTCAAGGTCGGCGAGCGAAGCGACACCTGATACGACGGCCACGACGGTTTACTGGGGATTCGCCCGTCCGAGACAGCTATCACCGGTGACGGGGTACAACCGTCCATAGGAGCGTTCGACACCCTGTTTTCCTCTTGGTGTGTTACTAGCCAACACACTTATTGGCAGTAATAACCGATAATTATTTATGAATGATACAGCGTTCGACGAGGAGGAATTCGAGGCGTATTATCAGGAGGTAAGCGACGGCTGCGGCTGTATGGAGCTGTGGGAGTACCTTTCGGAGCGTCGGAACAGCTGGACTGAACCCGAACAGCGTTGATAATCCGTCATTCTGGTAGGTAGCCGGGCGGCAGCACGGCTAGTAAGTACTCCAGAAACGGCGTACCACCGCCCCCGATAGCGCTTTCGGACCGGGTTACTTCGACTGTCCGAACGCGAGCGAACCTCTCTCATACGGCTCCGTGCGGGCGGAAAGGTAAGATGTAAGAGTTAAATGTCGGCGCGCCGGACCACGGTGTATGAGCAGCGAGAGTTCCGAACGGCGGGCACGCAAGTGCATCTCCTGTGGGATCAACATCTCCGGGACCAGCGCCGCGAAGTTCAAGTGCCCGGACTGTGGGCATCTCATCTTCCGGTGTTCGAAGTGTCGCAAACAGAGCAACCTCTACGAGTGCCCCGACTGTGGGTTCATGGGTCCGTAAACATGGGAAAAGTAGCCGCCAAGATGAAGGTCATGCCGCAGAGCCCCGAGGTCGACCTCGACGACCTCCAGGAACGACTCGAGAACGCCCTCCCCGAGGGCGCGAAGATCAGCCGCGTCGACCGTGAGGACGTCGCTTTCGGTCTGATCGCGATGTTCCCGACGGTCATCATCCCCGACGAAGCCGGTGGAACCGACGCCGTCGAGGACGCCTTCGCCGAGGTCGACGGCGTCGAGAGCGTCGACGTCGACGAAGTCGGCCGGATATAACCCCGGCCGCCTTCTCCGCGTTCTCCGACCGCGTAGCCGCCCGTATATCGGTTCCTTCCAACCCGTACTTTGATATTGATTAGCTCGATATAGGCGAACCACGGCGGCCGTCGTCCACGTCACGTGGGCACACGGGGAAGGAGCGCCGCCGGAACGCACCTTTTATGTGTCGCACCTGATTAGGTCTCTTCAAGAATGCCCAGTTCCAACGGTCCGCGGAAGGCAACCCGGAACAAACTCAAGAACAAAGCCCGCGAGCGAGGCACCTCCCCGCCGCAGCGCTCCATCGAGGAGTACGACGAAGGCGAGAAGGTCCACCTCCACATCGACCCCTCCGTCCCGGACGGCCGCTTCCACCCGCGTTTCAACGGCAGGACCGGCGAGGTCGCCGGCAAGCAGGGTCGCGCGTTCAAGGTCCTCATCGAGGACGGCAACGTCGAGAAGACCCTCATCGCGAGTCCCGCACACCTCCGCCGTCAGAAGGAATGACGATCTTCAAGGAAATCGTCGACGAGGAGTTCATGACCGTCTCCGAGGCCAAGGACGTCCTCGCCGACATCGAGGCCGACCGCGCCCTCGACGAGGAGCGGGAGATGCCCTACGAGCTCGCGCGTGCCATCGAGCACGTCAACCGGTTTTCGATTCTCGATGCCGAGGAATCGCTCGAACTGGTCGAGGAACTGCTGGAACTCGAGAAGATCGACGAAAAGACCGCCTACAAGATCGCCGACCTCCTTCCGGAGGACCGCGACGAACTCCGTTCGGTCTTCGCACAGGAACGCTACTCGCTTTCGGGCGACGAACTCGACGACGTCCTCGACATCGTCGTCAAGTACGCCTGATACGGGCCGTTGTCGTCTTCTATCGGTTATCACCGATTCCGTACTGGCGATGACCGGTACATCGGTACAACGCTCCGTATGAAACTGTCGGCCGTATCTGTTTCGTATCGGCTTTCTAGGGATCACCGTATCGGAGGTCGCTCCGTCGGTTCGACCGGTCACGGACCTCCCTTCGACCGCCTGAATCGGCACCTGTTTTAAATACGGCCTTCCCGTACTCAATGGTATGAGCAACGCCGGTGACGAAGGCGAACCTACGACGGCGGTCCTTCTGGACTACATGCCTCGGGGGCGCCCCGAGGACGACCGCCCACAGTATCAGAAATCCCCGGTGGCGTTCGCGCTCGGCGAGTCGGATTTCCGACTCGTCGAGATCGCGCTCGACGAGGACGCCCACGTCAATATCGGCGACCGCGTCCAGATCGATCCACCGGGCGAGAGCATCAAGGACCTCACGGACATCGACTACGAGGACCTCTCGAGTACGGCCCAATCCGAGGTCGAATACGCGGTCGACACGATAATCGATGCCGACGAGGGGCGGTTCGTCGACTTCTACAACGACGCCCAGCCGATCACGACGCGGCTCCACGTGCTGAACCTGCTTCCGGGCATCGGCAAGAAACTGCGGAACAACGTCCTCGATGCGCGCAAGCGCAAACCGTTCGAGAGCTTCGAGGACATCGAGGACCGCGTCTCGGGCCTGCACGACCCCCGGGAGGTACTCGTCGAACGCATCCTCGAGGAACTCCAGAAGGAGGACCTCAAATACCGGATCTTCGCCCGGCGCGAATCCGAGTAACGCCGACCGACGCTTTCTCCCGAAGTCGAATGGTGAACGATATACGGCGCCGTCCGCTACCGCCAGGTATGCGCGACCCCGACGCGCTTCTGGCCCGCGCCGGCGTGCGCGGCGACCCGGAGCGCGACCAGCACTTCCTCGTCGACGACCGCGTCCTCGATAGGCTCCCGGGCTACCTCCCCGACGACGCCGACACCTCCCATATCCTCGAGATCGGCGGCGGGACGGGCGCCCTCACCGCTCGCCTCCTGGACGTCGGCGACGAGGTCACCGTCATCGAACGTGACCCGACGCTCGCGGCCTTCCTCCGCGAGGAGTTCGCCGACGCAGTCGAAGCCGGCGACCTGACCGTCATCGAAGGCGACGCACTCGACGTCGACCTCCCCGACTTCACGGCATCCGTCTCGAACCTGCCCTACGGCGTCTCCTCGGAGATCACCTTCCGGCTGTTGCCCGAGGGGAAACCGACCGTGCTGATGTTCCAGAAGGAGTTCGCCGAGCGGATGGCCGCCGAGTCGGGAACCGACGAGTACGGCCGGCTGTCGGTGACTGCGGGCCACTACGCGGAGGTCGAAGTCGTCGAGCCGGTGCCGAAAGAAGCGTTCTCGCCGCCGCCCGCGGTCGAAAGCGCCGTAGTGCGGACGACGCCCCGAGAACCCGAATACGAGGTACCCGACGACGAGGCCTTCATGAAACTGGTTCGTGCGGTCTTCACCCAGCGTCGGAAGACGATGCGGAACGCCGTGCGGAACACGACCCACATCTCGGGCATCGAAAATCCCGACGCCGTCGTCGAGGAGGCCGGTGAGGAACTGATGAGCAAGCGTGCGGGCAACGTGCCGCCGGCGGAGTTCGCCCGACTGGCGCGCATTGCCGAGCGCGTCGCATGAGCCGTCGGCCTGGCGTTACCGATCACCGACGAAAACTTGTCACCCCCGTTCCAACCACCCCCTATCAGTCGGTTGACGTGCTACCATGTTCGGACTAACCCTTCTCCAGATATACTGGCGCGCCATCTATCGCATCCAGCTCGCGTTCAACACCCGAACCGCCCAGTACGCCGCAACGATCGGCGCCGGAATCGGCTTCGTCCTGTTCATCGCGTTGCTCTATCGCGTCGCTCGGCCCCTGAAGGACCGATACGACGAGGACGGCGTCGAGATACTGCTCGCGCTGTTGGGGACCATCGGCGCCATCCTCGTGAGCGTGTTCGTCATCGCCGTCTGGCGACAGACGAATCGGCTCCTCCAGACGTTCGGCGAGTTCGGGTTCAGCCCCGAGCGGGGGATCCTTCTTCTGGTATCGTTCGTCGTCCTCGCGGTCACCTACACGCTGACCCGGATCACCAAGCGCTTCATCAAGTTCGGCTCCGGACGCGTCGAACTGACGCCACACCAGCGGGAACTCGTCCACCATCTCGTCCAGATATTCCTCTTTCTGAACGCCTTCGCGTTCATCTGGTTCCTCTGGGAGTTGTCGTGGGGCGACATCCTGCTCGGGGCCGGCGCTATCGGTATCATCGTCGGGTTTGCCGCCCGGAAGACCCTCTCGGACGTCCTCGCCGGGTTCGTGTTGCTTTTCGCCCGGCCCTTCGAGGTCGGCGACTGGGTCTCGATCGGCGACCGCGAGGGCATCGTCACCCAGATCACGATCTACAACACGCAGGTCCGGACGTTCAACGAGGAACACGTCGTCGTTCCGAACGATAGCGTCACCGACAGCGAGGTGGTCAACTACTCGAAGACCGACCGCCTCCGGCTGGTCACGAAGGTCGGCATCGACTACGAGACCGACATGGCGACGGCGATGACCGTGGCGACCGACGCGATGGAGGACTGTGAAACGGTCGCTTCCAACCCGAACCCCGACGTCATCCTCGATTCCTTCTCGGATTCGGCTATCGTCCTCCGTCTGCGGTACTGGATCACTCGCCCGACAATCCAGCAGAAACTCAGCGCCCAGAACGAGGTCATTCGGGCCGTCAAGGACGCTTTCGACGAGGAGGACATCAAGATCCCCTATCCCCAGCGCGAACTCATGGGTCGGGAGGATACCGACGGCCTCCGGGTCTCGACGGACAGCGACCTCGAACGCGGCGCAGACCTCAAGGACAAAGACGTCACGCAGGCCGTCCGGCAGGTCTCCCGTGCGGACGACGAGCGCGTCGAGGAAGCCGTCGAACGCGTCTCCGAGGCCGACGATGCGACTCTCGTCGAGGAACCCGTCGAGGAACGGTACGGCGGCGACGGCGGCCCCGACCAAGAGGACGAGGACAAGGACGAGGCGGATGACGACGACTCGGAGGATACCGAAGCCGACGGGGGTAGCGGAGAGCGCGGAGACGCCGCCGAAGAAACCGACGGCGCCGACGCCGGAGCCAGCGATGACGCCACCGAGTCCGACGACGAACCGGAGGACGAAGAGGCGTGACCTTACAGGACCGACGGGAGATGCCGACGGTGTACGAACCTGCGGAGGACTCCCGACTGTTGGCCGACGCCGTCGTCGACCGTATCGATGCCGACGAGCGCGTCCTGGAGGTCGGCACGGGTTCGGGTTACGTCGCGGCTCGCATCGCCGAGGGAACGGGCGCCCGCGTCGTCGGCTCCGACATCAACCCTGAGGCCTGCCGTCGCGCCCGCGAGGAGGGCGTCGAGGCCGTCCGCGGGAACCTCACCGACCCCTTCGCGCAGGATAGCTTCGACGTTGTCTGTTTCAACCCACCGTACCTGCCGACCCCGCCCGAAGAGGAGTGGGACGACCCGCTGGAACACGCGCTGTCGGGCGGTGAGGACGGCCGCCGGGTCATCCGTCCGTTCCTCGCCGACGTGGGGCGTACCCTCAGACCGGCCGGTCGCGTCTACCTGCTCGTCTCCACGCTGACGGACATCGACGCCGTCGCGGAACTCGCCGATGACGCGGGGATGGAAACCCGCGAAATCGACGAGGAATCGTTCCCCTTCGAGCGACTCGTCACACTGGAGATTACTCATAAGAATACCTGATTAGGAAATATTAAAGGCCGTCATGGCGTAGCCGCACGTAATGACAGAGGTACTTGCGACGACACCCGGTCTGTTCCCGCTTCCGGACTGGGCGAAGGACGACCTATCGGATCTGAAAGGCCACCAGAAGGACGACCTCATTTCGGGCGACGAGTCGGGCGATATCGTCGACGCCTACGCAACCGCCCGCGAGGAAGTCGTCGACCGACAACTCGAGGCAGGTCTCGACCGCGTTGTCGAAGGCCAACTCCGGTGGGACGACATGATCGCTCACCCGCTGTGTGTCCACGATAACGTCGACACCCGCGGTATCGTCCGCTATTACGACAACAACAACTTCTACCGAGAGCCGGTCGTCGAGGGCGACCTCACGTTCGACGGGGACGTCGCCGACGAGGTCGCGTCCGCCCACGACGTGACTCAGGCCGTCCTGCCTGGTCCCTACTCGCTTGCCGACCTCGCGACCGACGAGTACTACGGTGACGATGCCGCGTTCCTCGATGCCGTCGCGGAGTTCCTCGCCGGCGAGGCCGACGCCTTCGATGGCGTCGAGACGCTCTTCCTGCTGGAACCCTCGCTCGTCGAGAACGCCCCCGACGAGGGCGAAGACGAACGCGCCAGCGAGGCCATCGACACCGTCGCCAGCGCGGTCGACACCGAGGTCGTCGTCCACACCTACTGGGGCGCCATTCCGGAGAAGCCCTACGCCCACCTGATGGACGCCGACGTCGACGCTATCGGATTCGACTTCGTTTCGGACCACGAGGCGAACCTCTACAACATCCAGGAGTACGGTACAAAGGACTCCATCGCGCTGGGTGTCGTCGACGGCCAGAACACGCTGGTCGAATCCCCCGCAGACATCGCCGAGCGCATCGAGTGGGTCGACGACAACGTCCCCGCCCAGGCGTTCGACACCGTCTACGCGAGTAGTAACACCGAACTGTTCTACCTCCCGCAGAACAAGTTCGAGGAGAAACTGGACGCGCTTGCCGACGCCACCGAGGAGGTGTCCCTATGACTGCCAACCTGCTTTCCGATACCCGCGAACAGTTCCGCCCCGACGACCACCCGACCGACCACTTCCTGCTGACGACCGTGGTCGGCTCTTACCCCAAGCCCAAGTGGCTCAACCGCGCGAAGGAACTGAACGAAGACGACGAACACGACTTCGACGAGGACGACCTCGAGGAGGCCCTCGACGACGCGGCCCGTCTCATCACCGACGAACACGCTCGGGCAGGCCTCGACGTCGTCGTCGACGGTGAGATGCGACGCAACGAGATGGTCGAGTACTTCGCCCACCGCATCGACGGCTACGAGTTCAACG
>NZ_JAZKTR010000197.1:0-3815 GCF_036625485.1 Natronomonas sp.
AAGCTTGGCGACCGCTTGACCGCGAACAGCCGGAAAGCCCTCGGCGGGTTCGCGGCGCTACGCGCCGCGCATGTCGCAGGGTCTGCCATGCGGCCGACCCTCCTCCCGGCCAGTTGATATTTATAAATGGCGCGCGCTGGCCGACCGCCGTGAGCGCCTTCGCGAACGGCGGTCGGACGAAACCGTGCGAGGGACGACCGACTGAGCGATGCGAAGGAGGGAGTCGGTTGGGGAGGTTCGTGGCTGCGGTGCGGTCCTCGGCGGAATCGAAGGGCGAAGTCGGCTGGCGCCGAAGGGGAGTCGCTAAGCGGGCCCTATCCGAACGAAGTGAGGATATCCCGCTTAGCGACCGCCAGCCGGCTGAGGGCTTCGGAGGTGTTGTTGTCGGACAAGTCACCAAGCTCTATTTAAAAGCGGTCAGCGAATTCTAGAGGTCGTCTTCGTGGCGAAGAGAGTCCCGGTCTAAATCGTCAACGTCGTCCCGACCGGCAAGCCCCATCGAGAGGTCGAAGTCCGCAATCAGGTTCTCCAGAACGTGATGCACGCCGTCCTGCCCACCCAGCGCGAGCCCGTAGATGAAGGGCCGACCGATGAGACACGCGTCGGCACCGAGCGACAGCGCCTTGTAGATATCAGAACCACGCCGAATCCCGGAGTCGAACGTAATCGTCGCCTCGTCGCCGACCTCGTCGACGATCTCCGGTAGCGCCTCGATGGCGGTAATCGAGCCGTCGACCTGCCGGCCGCCGTGCGTCGAGACGCCGACGCCGTCCGCGCCGGCGTCGACGGCCTTCCGGGCGTCCTCGGGGTGCAGGACGCCCTTGATGAGGACGGGCAGGTCGGTGTTCTCGAAGACGAATTCGAGGTCGTCCCACGTCAGCGAGGAGTCGCCGAAGATATCGAGGAAGTGGTCGACGGCGGCCTGCGGGTCCTCCTCCGGCGGGTCGTCGAGTTGGCTGCGGAACGCGGGGTCCGAGAAGTAGTTGGCGACGCCCTCGCCTTCGAGGAAGGGGTAGTAACCGCGTTCGATGAGGCGCTCGCGCCAGCCGAGCGTCGGCGCGTCGACGGTGACGACGATGGCGTCGTAGCCCGACTCCTCGGCGCGGTTGAGGAACGACCGCGCGATGTCCTCGTCGGAGGACCAGTAGAACTGGAACCACTTCGGCGTGTCACCCAGCGCTTCGGCGACGTCCTCCATCGGCGTCGACGAGAGCGACGAGAGGATGAAGGGGACGTTCAGTTCGTCGCAGGCCGCCGAGGTGGCGAGTTCGCCCTCCTCGTGGACCAGCGTCTGGACGCCCAGCGGCGTCACCATCACGGGGTAGTCGATCTCCTGACCCATGACCTCCGTCGAGAGGTCGCGGTCCGCGACGCCCTGCAGCATCCGGGGGACGATGCGCCACGCCGAGAAGTCCTGTTCCTTCCTGAAGGTCTCCTCGGCGCCCGCGCCGCCGTGGATGTACGCGCGGGCGGTCTCGTCCATCGACTCGTGGGCCGCCTCGCGTAGGTCCTCGTAACTGACAGGGAAGTCGGGCGTCTTGCCCTCGAACATCCCCTCGCGATACACCTGATTGACCTTCCGGTTGCCGAATTGCTCGCCCATAATTCGGGATTCGTACGCGGGCGCTTAGAGGTACGGGACGCGGATAGGTGGGAAGCAGAAAGCGACCGGAAAACCCCAGGACCTGAATCAGTCTTGCTGCTGTGCCTTCGCCAACTCCAGCGACCAGAAGAACCCGAAGTACGCCGGAATGCCGGCGACCAGAAACAGGTAGTACGCCCACTGCGGTGCGGTCGTGAAGACGAACCGGAAGAGGGCGTCCACCAGCGCGACCCACACCAAGGCGAACAGCAGGTCGTAGAGCATACCCAGTTGGTTCTCCTCGACGTGCTCGCGGAGTCGGTCGACGATGCTCATGACCGGGGCCTCCGGTGGCTCCTCCGAGATGTCGGTACGTAGTTTGTCATAAAAGAAACGTGGCGTGGAACCGCCGTCAGTCTTGCGTGGCTATTCCTCTTGGACGTCGACCACGAGGACGGGCGCGTGCGTCGAGCGGAGCGTCCGTTCGGTGACGCTGCCGAGGATGGCACGCTTGACGCCGGAACGACCGTGACTGCCCATCACGACGAGATCGATGTCGTTGTTCTCAACGTAACTGGCGATCTTCTCGTGGGGCTTGCCCGACGAGATGTGCTCGACGGTTTCGAGGCCGCGGTCGTGGGCGCGTTCGGCAACGTAGCCGGTCGCGGCGTCGGCCTTGTCCTTGACCTCCTCCATCTCGCCGAAGTGGCCCTGCTCGATGCGGTCCAGTTGCTCGGCACCGAGCGCGAGGCTCATGGAATCGGTATCGACGACGTAGAGGGCGTGTACCTCCGCGCCGTACTGCTCGGCGATGTCGAGCGCGTGCTCGACAGCGTTTTCGGACGTGTCGCTGCCGTCGGTCGGAACGAGTATTTTCTCGTACATCGTTATTCCTCGGTGGTCTCCTGCCCACCGTCAGTCGCCAGCTCCTCGTCGCCACCGTCGGTGACGACGTCCTGTGCGGTCTGCTGTTGACCCATCGGTTCGGGGCTGTGACACTGCCGGACCAGCCGCTTGGTCTCCATCGGCGGTTCGGGCGTCGCCAGCGAGACGACGATGGTCACGAGGAAGACGACGGGCGTCCCGATGAGCGCGGCCCCGATGGGCGGGACGTACTGCGCGTAGATAGGGACGATTGCACCGCCTTCGCCAGCGACGGCTTCGAGCGCACCGATGTAGTTCGGCAGGACGCTGTTGATAATCGAGGTGATCCACAGCAGCAGGCCGACGCTCATGCCGGCCAGGGCGCCCTGTCGGTTGGTGTTCTCCCACCAGAGACCGAGGAAGAACATCGGGAACAGGACGACACCGGCCAGCGAGAAGGCGTACGCGACCAACTCGCCGATAAGCGCCGGCGGGTTGAACGCGGTGACCGTCACGAGCGCGCCGATGGCGATGATGGTCAGCCGGCCGATGAGAATCTGCTGGCGCTGGCTCGCGTCGGGGTTGATCAGTTCCGTGTAGATGTCGTGTGCGACCGCCGATGAGGCCGTGATGAACAGACCCGCGGTGGTCGCGATTGCGGCCGCCATCGCACCGGCAGCGACCAGACCGACGAACCACGACGGTAGGTTAGCGAACTGTGCGGCCAGCACGACGATGACGTCACCTTCCGCGCCGGACATGCCGCCCTCGGCGGCGTAGGCGCTGGCGCCCTGCGTCACCTCGAAGAGGTCGACGCCGAAGGCCGCCATCGCGGGGGCGGCCCAGTAGAGCAGGAGGATGAAGAACAGGCCCCAGACGGTCGACCAGCGGGCGGTCCGCTCACTTTCGACCGTGTAGAACCGCACCAGCACGTGCGGGAGGCCGCAGGTCCCGACGACGAGCGAGAAGGCCGTCGCGACCCAGAGGTAGTAGCTCGCACCGCGGAACGGTTCGGAGAACTCGTTGCCGAGGTCGGCGATGAGCGCACCGTATTCGACCTGCGGGAGAATCGTCGAGTAACCCTGCGTGAACCCGACGACGTAGACGCCCGCGAGGAACGCGATGATGAGGATGACGTACTGGACGGCCATGTTCTTGGTCGCGCCCAGCATGCCGGACAGTGCGAGGTAGCCGACCGTGATCGTCATCATCACGATGATCATCGGGATGATATCGAGCCCGAAGACGTACTGGCCGACCAGCCCCATACCGCGGGCCTGGCCGACGGAGTAGACGTACGCGATGAGCAGCGTCGTAAAGGCCGCCAGCGCGCGTGCGGTCGGCGAGTTGAACCGGTCGCCGACGAAGT
>NZ_JAZKTR010000198.1:0-3809 GCF_036625485.1 Natronomonas sp.
AAGCGATACCCCCAGCGCGAGGAAACCTCGCCGTTCACGGCGAGGAGGATGTCATAGCGTGTCGGGCACCTCGACGTCCTCCGGGGCCGGCATCCAGAAGTAATCGAAGGCGATGCCGACCGTCAGCGGGACGAGGACGGTCAGGCCGAACACCGTCGCGGCGTCACCGAGGTTGGGGCCGAGGACCTGCCCGAGAAACAGCGTCACGATGAGCAATACGACGGGCGTCAGCAGGAGCGTATAGAGTGCACCGCCCCACCGCGTGTCGAGTCGGGTCCGGAACACCCGAGTCAACACGGCGGCCAGCGTGGTATTGATGCCGAGGAGCACGAGCAAGCCCACGGCTTCGAAGACGGAGACCATACCCGTCCTAGGGGGTCGAGCCTCTTTGGTTTATCCGTCCAGCCGTCACGGCTTTGGCCCCGCCGGACGAGGGGTCGGTATGTACCGCGTTATCGGTGAGCGCGACCCCGACGAGGTGGACCCGGAGCGGTCACGAATCCTCCTCGAAGAGATGGTTCGCGCACGGGTCTTCGACGAACGTGCCTTCGCCCTCCAGCGACAGGGGTGGATGAGCGGCTATCCGCCGTACCGTGGTCAGGAGGCCTCACAGGTCGCCGCCGCGCTGGCGATGGGCGACGAGGACTGGCTGGCGCCGACCTATCGCTCGAACGCGATGCAGTTGGCCCGCGGCGTCCCGATGGCCGATATCCTCCGATTTCGCCGTGGCTACCCGGAGTTCGGCTCGGACCACGACGTTCCGATCCTCCCGCAGGCAGTGCCTATCGCCTCCCAGATTCCGCACGCGGCGGGGCTCGGGATGGCCGCCAACTATCACGAAACCGACGAGGCGGTCGTCTGCTATTTCGGCGACGGCGCAACCAGCGAGGGCGATTTCCACGAAGGCCTCAACTTCGCTGGCGTCTTCGAGACGCCCGTCGTCTTCTTCTGTGAGAACAACGGCTGGGCCATCTCGACGCCCGAAACGAAACAGACCGCGAGCGACACCATCGCCCAGAAGGCCGACGCCTACGGCTTCGAGGGCGTCCGCGTCGACGGCAACGACCCGCTGGCCGTCTACGAGGTCGTCGACGAGGCGCTGGTGATGGCTCGGGAAGGAACGCCCGTGTTGGTCGAGAGCCTGACCTACCGGCAGGGCCCTCACACCACGAGCGACGACCCCGAACGCTACGCGGACCGCGAGTCCTTCCCGGAGTGGCGGACACAGGACCCCATCGACCGCTTCGAGGCGTGGCTGGTCGAGGCTGGCATCGTCGGCGAGGAGTTCGTCGCCGAAGCCCGCACCGAGGCCGAGACGGCCTTCGATGCGGCACGGGAGGAAGCCGAAACCGCCTCGCCGGACCCCGATGACGTCTTCGACCACGCCTACGAGGAGACGTCGCCGCGGCTGGAGCGACAGCGCGAGGATTTACGGGCGTTCATCGGGCGACACGGGGACCCCTACGAGGAGTGACGGGACGGGAGGAGAACCCTATTCGAGACAGACGTACGTTTTCGTGTCGGAGACGTCCTTCGTCGACCGGATCTCGGTCGCCACGGAGTTGATGACGTCGTAGACCTCCTCGCCTTCGGCTTCGACGATGATGTCGAAATCGCCGGCGACGATGTTGGCCTCGACGACCCGTTCGAGGCCCCGAATCGTCTCCAGAAGCGACTCCGCGTGTCCGGCGCCGGCCTTCACCATGATAAACGCACGAACCATGCCGGGTGTTCGCGGACCGACTCGAAAAAGGTTTGGTCCAAGGTACCTTGTCACAGGGTAACATTATTGGGCCCGCTCGCCGTAGGGGCTGCCATGAGATTCGTTATCGTTGGAGCCGGCCGCGTGGGCATGCGAACCGCCCGCGTGCTGCGCCATGAGGGCCACGACGTCGTGCTCATCGACCCCGAGGAGACGAAGGTCGAACGCCTCGAAGACGAGGGCTTCGAGGTGATACAGGGCGACGGCAGCGACGAGGAGACCCTCGTGAGTGCTGGCCTCGAAGACGCCGACGGACTCGGCGGCCTCTCCGGTGATTTCACCGCCAACGTCATCGCCTGCATGATAGCCAAGTCCCACGGCTGTCGGACCGTCCTCCGGGTCGACGACGACTACCGCGAGTACGTCATCAGCAAGTACGCCTCCGATGTCGACGAGGTCATCTACCCCGAACGGCTCGGCGCCATCGCCGCCAAAAACGCCCTTGTCGGCGGTAACGTCCGCGCCGTCGCAGACATCGCCCAGAACCTCCAGCTCGTCCAGTTGACCGTCACCGAGGAATCGCCCATGCGGGGTTACACCCTCTCGGAGCTGGAGTTGCCCGCCGACGCGCGGGTACTGGCGTTCGGCAAGGAATCGGAGGGGCTGGAACTACCCCACCCCGACATCTCCCTCGAAGTCGGCGACAGCCTCGTCGTCATCGCCGACTTCAGCGTCCTGCAGGACGTCCAACAGATCATCGTCGGTAGGAACGACCACGCGGTCGCCACAGGAGGTGCCTGAGATGGTCGTCGCATACGTCATGGTCAAAGCCCACACCGGCGAGGCCGACCGGCTGAAACAGGACATCGAGAGCATCGAGGGCGTCGTCTCCGCCCACATCGTCGCCGGCGACGTCGACCTCATCGCCAAGGTCGACGTGGCGTCGCCCGCCGACGTCAAGGACATCGCCGCCACCGAAATTCAGAACCTCGACGGCGTCGAGACCACCCACACCTACGTCGCGATGGCCGACGCCGACGCCTGATACGGACCGTTGGAGTCTTTTACCGGCAAGCGCCGAGCCGTACCGGGCGCTCGCCGGTGATTTGTTACAACGATCCGTATGGGTGCAACGACCGCCGTTCGGCGCACGGTTTTTATCCGGCACCACCGTAGCCCGTGTATGCTTCACATCCGCGGGCACGCTGGGGGGACGGCGCTCACCGGGACGCTCTACGAGCGCGGGGAGGACCCACCGCAGTTTCGGGGCGCGCCCGACGACGACGCGCCCTACGTGTGGGTCTGCGACGCCTTCTACCGGGTCGAAAGCGGCGGGACGACCCAGACCATCGACGGTGAGGAGATTCAGGTCGCCTTCGAGTCGCCGATGCCGCGCGGCTTCGAGGAACGCGGCGAGGCCATCGAAGCCGCCAAAGAACACGTGCGGACTCAATTCGCTCGACTCGGGGTTCCGGAAGGAGACGTTCGTATCGAGGTCATCGAAGTCGCCGAGGACCCGGCCTGAAACGGGATGCGGAGTCGTAAGGTGGCGTGAGACGGGGACGACAGACGTGAATACTGCTCGACCTATCTATTGGCAGAAACGATGGGTGAGGTCAGGGCCAGTCCGGAGGGAGTTCGTCGGCGTGGTTTTCGAGCAGTTCGAGGAGCGGTTCGATCTCATCGAAGTTCGGTCCTTTCGAAATCCGTCCAGTCTCTCTGTCCCACTCGATATATCCTGCGTCCGCTAGTTTCGGCAGATGATTGTGTTTCAGTTCTATCTCCGCTATCTCTGAATCGGCTCCGCCCCGAAATATCACGTCGGCTTCCGTTTCGATAGCTCCGTCGTTCACTAACAGGAGGATCAACCGACGGTGGCGTTTACGCAGGAGGTCGAACATCTGACCCACCCCCGGACGCCGCAGGACGCTCTCCGATGCGTTGCTCAGCGAGTCAGGTGAATCAGCGGACTTCCCCCGCCCCTTGTGTGACATACTATATCGTACGCACTGGACTAATATAATCGCTTGTGAGACAACAGTCATACGGAGCAGGATAAAACCGACCGACGTGACGGCTATACCTCTACGACACGTCAGACAGGGGT
>NZ_JAZKTR010000199.1:0-3776 GCF_036625485.1 Natronomonas sp.
ACGTCCGCGTCCGTTTTGAACGTCGTGCCGCCGAAGTGCGTCCGCGAGGTTTCGTGGCCGGCATCCCGGAGGGCCTCCAGAAACTCGTCCATCGCGGGGTTTGGCTCGCCCCATCGCTTGTAGAGTTTGTGCTGGTCGTAGTGGGTCGGCCGATGGAGCTCGTCGGCGATCGTCGCCAGCAGGCCCTTCGATTTCTCGGCGGTGCCGAAGGTCGGCGGAATCGCCTCGGAAACCCGTTCGACGAACTCGGCGTCGTGGGCGGGGCCGAGCCATATCCGGTCGGCGGTCCACGTCGACTGCCCGCAGTTCGGGCACTCGTCGGTCGGATCGGCCATCAGCGCCGCCTCGCTGTCGCGCCACAGACACTGCTGGCAGTGGTCGACGTAGCCCAACTGGTCGATGAGTCGGTTGGCGGCTTTCGCGCCGGATTCCAGTTCCAGGTACGTGCGCACGTAGTGACTCGTCGCGTGGCTCAACACGGGTCGGGCGGCGACGTCGTAGCGGGCGGCCGTTCGGACGAGCGCCGACAGCAACACGCGCAGGCCCATCTCGCTGTGGAACTCGGTGTTCCGGGGAACGGCGCCGTAACTCCGGACGCCGCTTTCGAAGTGGGCACCACAGAGCGGGGCGGTGTCGGTCGCGGTGACACAGACGTACTCGCGGCCGCTCTGAAAGGCCGCGTCGGCGAAGGGAATCGGTGTTCCGAAGGGGTCCAGATCGATGACGTCGTAGTCGGTTTCGTGCATGTGGGCGTTGACGTTTCGATGGACGACGTCGCCATCGAGGTCGTTCAACTCGAAGTTCCGCCGTGCCAACTCGACTGCGTCGGGGTCGACGTCACAGCCGGTCGCCGCGTAGCCGGCTTCGGCGGCTCGGACCGCTCGCACGCCGCTTGCGGTCATGGCGTCGAGATACGTCTCACAATCGTCCGCGACCGCACGGAGGACGCCCGCCGTGATGTCGCGGTTCAATTCCTGGACTGGATTATAAAACACGCCCGACCCGGAGCCTTCGCTGGCGCCGTGGCGCTCCTCGGGAACTTCGATTCGGACGTCCCCTTCGCGGACTTCCATACCTCTGGTTGGTCGGGCCGACTAGAAAAGCAGCGGGTTCCTCGGCCGACCGAACCTGTTTTCCTCCCGGGCACACACGTCTCCGATAGTGACAGCGGTCGACGAGTGGGAGGCGATACTGGAAGCCGACGGCGAGTTGAGTAGTGACGCCGTCGACCGCATCATCGCCACCCACGGCGACCGCGGCGTGAAGGCCATCGAGGCCGTCGGCGAAGAGCGCGTCAAGGAATACCGGGATTTCACCGTCGTCGTCGGCCACTCCGAGGAACACGTCGTCGAAGACGGCACCTGTGAGTGTGAGGATTCCCGGTACAACCTCGACCCCGAGGAGCCGACCGACCTCTGTTGGCACGTCATCGCGGTGAAGATCGCACGCCGCATCGACGCCGTAGACCACCACGATATGTGGTACTCCGAGGTTCGGGAGTTCCTCTAGCCGGGGTTCGGGGTGGTTTCTGGTCGGGCGCCCAACGCCGGCAATATAAACCAACCGGCTATCCACAGTCCCAGCCTCTCAAACCCTAATTTTTGCCGGATGGCGGCGCTCTCGCGGGGCTGTGTAACAAAGCTTAAGCGGATAGCACCATCCGTTTCCCGTATGCTACCGGTGCTACCGATTCAGGCGGGGGAAGACCTTGCCCGCGAGACCTACTGGCAGATCGGTCCCGTCCAGAAGGTCGTCTTCTACTTCCTCGCCACGCTAACCGTTCTCATCGCCGCCATCGGCATCTACCAGCGCTTCGCGCGCTATGCCGAAGGCTCGGACGACTGGTTCGACCGCCTCGATGACCTGCCGAACCGGGTCATCAGCGCGGCGAAGATCGTCGGATCGAACGAGAAACAGTTCAACCGCGACCTGGTGGGCGGCCTGATGCACGCCTTCATCCTGTGGGGCTTTCTGACCCTGCTCATCGCGACGACCATCCTCTTCATCGACATCGACATCTACCGCATCGCGACGGGCGAGTCCTTCTGGGTCGGTGACTTCTATCTCTCCTACCAGCTCGTGACCGACGCCCTCGGCCTGCTCTTCGTCGTCGGCCTCGGCATCGCGCTGTGGCGCCGCTACGTCGCTCGAAACGACCGCCTGTGGGGCAAACACACCAACTGGGAGGACGCCTTCCTCGTGTGGTCGCTCTTCTTCCTCGGCGTCGGCGGCTTCCTGCTCGAAGGCCTCCGCATCATCGGGCAGGGCCCCGAGTCCGTGAGCTTCGTCGGCACCGCCGTCGCGGCGGCGCTGGCCGGCATCGGCCTCGATGCGTCGAGTGCCGCGGCCGTCTACCCGCTGGCGTGGTGGTCCCACACCCTGCTGGCGTTCGTCTTCATCGCCGCGATTCCGTACGCCAAGCCGTTCCACATGTTCTCGTCGTTCGCCAACGTCGTCGCACGCGACGAGAAGGCCGGCGCTCGCCTGCCCGGCGTGCCCTCGGACCTCGATGCGACCAACGCCGAATCCATCGACGACTTCACGTGGAAGGAACTGCTCGACCAGGACGCCTGTACGAAGTGTGGTCGCTGTTCCTCGGTCTGTCCCGCCAAGGCCTCCGGCCGGCCGCTGGACCCGCGTGACGTGATCCTCGACCTCAAGGAGTACCGCCAGGAACTCGACGCCGGCGGCGACGAGAAGGCGATCATCGCCGACGGTGGTGGCGTCATCAATACCGAGACGATGGAATCGTGCATGGCCTGTATGGCCTGTATGGACGCCTGTCCGGTCGAGATCGAGCACCTCAACAGCTTCACCCGGATGAACCGACAGATGGCCGACGAGGGTGCCATCCGCCCCGAGATCCAGGATACCTTCCAGAACGTCATGCAGAAGGGCAACACCTTCGGTGACTCGCCCTCGGACCGCGGCAACTGGACCGAGGAACTGGACTTCGAGGTCGCGGACGCCCGCGAGGAGAGCGTCGAGTACCTCTGGTACGTCGGCGACTACCCGAGTTACGACGAGCGGAACAAGAAGGTCGCCCGTTCGCTGGCGAAGATCTTCGAGCACGCCGACGTCGAGGTCGGCATCCTCTACGAAGATGAGGTCTACGACGGCAACGACATCCGCCGCATCGGCGAGGAGTTCCTCTTCGTCGAGCAGGCCGGCACGCTCGTCGACACCTTCGAGGAGTGTGATTACGACAACATCGTCTGTACGGACCCCCACTCCTACAACACGTTCAAGAACGAGTACCCCGAGGTCGACTTCGACGAGTTCGCCGACGACCCGATGATGGAGTTCGCCATCGAGGGCTACTGGAACCGCGACGGCGACGTCGAGGTCCAGCACTGGACCCAGACCGTCGAGGAACTGGTCGAGGCCAACGCCCTCGGTCTCGCCGGGACCGAACTCGACTACACGGTCACCTACCACGACCCCTGCCACCTCGGCCGGTACAACGACGAGTACGAGGCGCCGCGCGAACTCGTGCGTGCGACCGGGTGTGACCTCCACGAGATGCCCCGCAACCGCGATAACAGCTTCTGTTGTGGTGGCGGTGGCGGTGGCCTCTGGATGGACCTCGAAGAGGAGACCAAGCCCAGCGAGGAGCGTCTCCGCGAGGCGCTCGAGGACACCGAGGCCGGCCAGGCCGTCGAGAAGTTCGTCGTCGCCTGCCCGATGTGCATGACGATGTACGAGGACGGCCGCAAGACCGGCGGCTTCGAAGACGACATCGAGATCGTCGACGTGGCCGAACTCATCGTCGAGGC
>NZ_JAZKTR010000200.1:0-3733 GCF_036625485.1 Natronomonas sp.
AGGATAAAACCGACCGACGTGACGGCTATACCTCTACGACACGTCAGACAGGGGTGTAGTACCGGCTGGTACGTCGGAAACACGGTCGAAGACGAAAAGCGAAACCGCGAGTCTCGGAAACCGAAATCTCGGCTACGACCCTAGGCGAGGTCGTAGAGGTTGTCGACGACTTCCTGCGCGAACTCGCTCGTCGCCAGTTTCTCGCCGCCTTCGATCTGGCGTTCGATGTCGTAGGTGACCTTCTTCGAGGAGATGGTCTGCTCGACGGCGTCGCGGATGAGGTCGCCGGCGTCGTCCCAGCCCATCTGTTCGAGCATGATGCGGCCGGAGAGAATCATCGCGGAGGGGTTGACCTTGTCCTGGCCGGCGTACTTGGGTGCGGAGCCGTGGACGGGCTCGGCGAGGACGCGGCCGTCGCCGATGTTGGCGCCGGGCGCGATGCCGAGGCCACCGATCTGGGCGCCACAGGCGTCCGAGAGGTAGTCGCCGTTGAGGTTCGGCAGCGCCAGCACGTCGTACTGATCGGTTCGGGTGAGGATCTGCTGGAGCATGTTGTCGGCGATGCGGTCGTTGACGACGACGGCGTCCTCGGGCTGTTCGCCGTCACGCTCCTCCCAGAGCGTGTCCTCGGTGATGACCTCGTCGCCGTACTCCTCTTCGGCGACCTCGTAGCCCCAGTCGCGGAAGGCGCCCTCGGTGAACTTCATGATGTTGCCCTTGTGGACGAGCGTGACCGAATCGCGGTCGTTTTCGAGTGCGTAGTCGATGGCGTTGCGGACGAGGCGCTTGGTACCGAACTCGGTGATCGGCTTGATGCCGATGCCGACGGGGCCGTCGTGGATGGTCGAATCGAAGCCCATCTCGTCTTCGATGAAGTCGCGGACCTTCTCGACGTCGTCGGTGCCGGCTTCCCACTCGATGCCGGCGTAGACGTCCTCGGTGTTCTCCCGGAAGGAGACCATGTCCATCTGCTCCGGGCGCTTGACGGGCGAGGGGACGCCGTCGAGGTGGTAGGTCGGCCGAATGTTCGTATAGAGGTCGAGCTTCTTGCGGAGCGCGACGTTGAGGCTGCGGAAGCCGGCGCCGACGGGCGTCGTCAGCGGGCCCTTGATGGCGACCTTGTACTCCCGGATGGCGTCGACGGTCTCCTGCGGCAGGTTCTCGTCGTAGCGTTCGCGGGCGGATTCGCCGGCGTAGACGCGCATCCAGTGAATCTCCCGTCCCGTCGCGTCCGCGGCGGCCTGCAGCACCTTCTGTGCGGCCGGTCCCACGTCCGTCCCGATTCCGTCCCCGTGGATGATGGGAATGATGGGGTCATCAGGTACGACGAGTTCGTCGTCCTCCGTTACCTCGATTTTCTCGCCCTCGGCGGGCACCTCGACTTTGTCGTATCCCATATGGATGGAGTTCTACGGGCCCCCTGAAAGGCGTACCGCTCTCGCGGCGAATTTTGCATGAACAAACAGGAAGGACTTTATCAAGTGGCCGACCGTCCGAAACCGACCGAAGGCACAACGCGTAACTCGCCGTCGCCCCGACTCCGGGTATGCGCATCATCGTCCACGGCGGCGCCGGAAGTCCGCCCGACGAACCCGACGATCGACAGCAGGTACTCGACGAGGCCGCGGCCGCAGGCGCCGCCGAGACGGACCCGACGGAGGCGGTCCGCGCGGCGATTCGGACGCTGGAGGCCGACCCGTGGTTCAACGCCGGTGTCGGGTCGGCCGTCCAGTCGGACGGCTACATCCGCACCGACGCGGGCCTGATGACCGACGACCGCGAGGCCGGCGCGGCCTGCAGTATGCCCGGGGTCGAGGCAGCTATCGACGTCGCACGTCTCGTCAAGGAGGAGACGCCGCACGTCCTGCTGTCGGGCGTCCACGCCGTCGACCTCGCCGAGGCCTACGACGTCGAGACGGGTGTCGATCTGTGGTCCGAGCGGATGCAGGAGAAGTGGGACGAACTGGACGAGTACCCGGACGGCGACAAGCGTGGCCACGCCGAGTGGGTCAGCGAGCGCTTCGGCGGCGACCCCGAAGGCGAGCGAGGACCTGATGACGACACGGACAACGCACCGGCGGACCGCGACCACGACACCGTCGGCGCGGTTGCGACCGACGGCGAGGACATCGCGGCCGCCACGTCGACGGGCGGCCGGTGGCTGGCATTGGCTGGTCGCGTTGGCGACGTGCCGCAGATCGGTTCCGGCTTCTACTGCTCGGAGGTCGGCGGCGTCTCGGCGACCGGTGCCGGCGAGGACATCGCTCGTCTGAACCTCTCGCGGCGCGCCAGCCAGTTCCTCGAGGACGGCCTCGACGCCCAACAAGCCGCCGACGCCGCCCTCGCGGAGTTCGGCGACCTCGTCGACGGCTCGGCGGGCGTCATCGTCATGACGCCCGACGGCGAGTTCGGTGAGGCCTACAACAGCGACGCCATGCAAACCGCCGTCGACGGCAGTCTCTGACTGCGGGGGCGGCCAGAGCCGGACACCTCGACGGAATCGCCGGTACCCGTGGGGGTTTTGACGCTCGAAAAGAAGGGGGTGATATGGACGCGTTCGAGGCGTCGGCGAACGTCCCCCGCGAGGAGTTCGCCTTCGACCACCGGCCCGAAACCGACCAGTCCTTCGAGAACGCGCTGGCGAAAGCGCGGGCCGGCGACCGCCTCGATATCGACGACGCCATCGAACTGTTGACGACCGGCACCGACACCGAGGGCATCGACCTCCAGCGCAAAGAGCAGGTCCTCGAAGCGGCCGACCGTCGCCGCGCGGAGGTGGTCGGCGAGGAGGTCACCTTCGTCGCCAACATCAACAACAACGTCACCACCGCCTGCAACGTCGGCTGTCTGTTCTGTAACTTCAAGGACGCCGCCCAGCGCTTCGAGGCCGACTACGAGGGCGACAACGCCGGCTTCACCAAGACGCCCGCCCAGTCCCGCGACATCGTCGCCGACGCCGTCGACCGCGGCGTCTACGAGGTGACGTCGGTGTCGGGTCTCCACCCCGCGTTCGTGCTCGACGAGGAGCACCGCGAGATCCTCGACGCCGTCCCCACGGAGGCCGGCGGCGAACTCAACTACAAACCGCCCGAGGAGTACGATGTCGATCCCGGTACCTACGTTGAGCAGATGGAAGCGATGAGCGCGACGGGCGCCCACGTCCACTCGATGACGCCGGAGGAGGCCTACCACGCCCGCCGCGGCACCGACTGGAGCTACCAGACGGTCTTCCAGCGCCTCAAGGACGCCGGCCTGAGCTCGGTTCCGGGCACGGCCGCCGAGATCCTCGTCGACGAGGTCCGAGAGGTCATCTGCCCCGGCAAAGTCGGCGCCGACGAGTGGGTCGAGGCGATGGAAGCCGCCGCCGCGGTCGGTCTCGATACGACGGCGACGGTCATGTACGGCCACGTCGAAAACGAGGCCCACCGCGCGATGCATCTCGACCGGATACGGGACCTACAGGACCGTTCCGGCGCGATTACGGAGTTCGTCCCCCTCTCATTCATCCACCACGATACGCCGCTGAAGGAACGCGGCATGGTCGAGGCCGGCGCGACGACCGACGAAGACGAGTTGATGATCGCCGTCTCGCGACTCTACCTCGATAACATCGACCACATCCAGTCCTCGTGGGTGAAATACGGCGATACGCAGGGCCTGAAGATGCTGAACTGCGGTGCCGACGACTTCATGGGAACGATTCTCTCCGAGGAGATCACCAAGCGCGCCGGCG
>NZ_JAZKTR010000028.1:0-20600 GCF_036625485.1 Natronomonas sp.
CGGGTCGAAACCCACTTGGTGCCCCCGGACGGACCGCTGGTAATGAAGCTCGAAGGCAAACGCGTCTGTATCACCGGCGGTGGTGGCTTCGTCGGCTCGCATCTCGCCGACCGCCTCGTCGCCGACAACGACGTCACCGTCGTCGACACGTTCGCCAACGGTCGCCCCGAGTGGGTGCCGGACGCCGCCGCTATCGTCGAAGGCGACATCCGCGAGGAGTCGGTCATCGGCGAGGCAATCACGCCGGACACCGACCTCGTCTTCCATCTCGCCGCGGACAAGGACCCCAGCCGCGACGAGGTGGGGCAGTTCCGCGAGAACAACGCCCTGACCGAAGCGGTCGTCGAGCGATGCCGCGAGGCCGGCGTCGACAATATCGCCTTCACCTCCTCGTCGGTGGTCTACGGCGAAGCGCCGCGACCGACGCCCGAGGATTACGCCCCGCTTGAGCCGATCAGCATCTACGGTGCCTCGAAACTCGGCGAGGAGTCGCTGCTGTCGGTCCACGCGCACAGCCACGATTTCACCGTCTGGAACTTCCGATTCGCCAACATCGTCGGCCCGCGCCTCCAGTTGGGCGCCGTCATCCCCGATTTCATCCAGAAGCTTCGCGAGGACCCCTCCGAGTTGGAGATCCTCGGCGACGGCCGACAGGAGAAATCCTATATGCACATCGAGGACTGCGTCGATGCGATGTGCCACGTCGTCGAGAACGCTGACGCGCCCGTCAACACCTACAATCTCGGCACCCGGACGACGACCTCTGTCCGGACCATCGCCGACATCGTCGCCGACGAGATGGGGCTCGACCCCGAATACGCCTTTACGGGTGGTGACCGCGGCTGGGTCGGTGACGTGCCACGGATGCGACTCTCCGTCGAGAAACTCGCCGCGCTCGGTTGGGTGCCCGAAACCTCCTCGGACGATGCCGTCCGACGGGCGACCCGCGAACTGTTGGACGCGGACTTCGAGTCAGCCTGATACGGATCGTTGTAACGAATCACCGGCGAGCGCCGAGCTGGACCAGGCGCTCGCCGATAAAAGCATACAATAATCCGTATGACCGCCGCTCAGACCGAGAAGGGCGTTCGCGCCGTGACGTCGTGTTCGACGACCCGTAAGGTCGCTTCGGCGGTGTAGTCGCCGGGCTCGGGGTCGGGCCATACCTCCTCGAACATCGCCGTTTCGCCGGGCTGGAGTTCCGCCGTCGTCAGTTTCTGTGCGAACGCTTTGCCGTCGCTGTAGCGCCAGACCTCCTCGCCGTCCTCGTAGACGGCGAAGTCGGCTTGACCGGCATCACGAAAGGTCAGTTCGACGGTACTGTCACCGCCGTTGACGACGGTAAAGCGAAACGAGACGCCATCGCCGACGGTGACCTCCAGCGACGATTCGAGCATGACCTCGCTTGGGCGGCCTACCTAAAAGAACTACCTCAGAGCCCGAGCGCGTCGGCGACGTCTAGTCGCCCGGCGCCCTGCTCGTTTCCGGCCAGCCCGACGTCGTCGGCGGTGTCCTTCAGTCGTTGGCGAATCTCGCTGGCGGTGTATCCGGTGGCCGCCAACTGTGCGGCCCCGCCGCTGACGTGCGGGCAGGCCATCGACGTGCCCGAAAGCGTCTGATAGCCCCCGCCGAGATACGTCGAATAGACGTCGGCACCGGGTGCGGCGATCTCGATCTCCGGGCCCGTCGAGGAGAAGGACGCGAGGTCGTCGTTCTCGTCGGTCGCGGAGACGGCCATACATTCGGGATACCGGGCTGGCGCGGACACACAATCCGAACACGGGCCGTCGTTGCCGGCCGCCGTGACCAGCAGCGTCCCCTTCGACTCGGCGTACTCGCAGGCCTCCCGGAGGGTGTTCGACCCGCCGCCGCCCAGCGAGAGGCTCCCGACGTCGTAGCCCTGGTCGGCGGTCCACTCGATACCGGCGGCGATATCGGAGGTCAGCCCCGTCCCGAGGGCGTTCAGGACTTTCACGGCGTGTAGCGTCACCTCGGGTGCGACGCCGATCACGCCCTCGTCGTTGTCGATCGCCCCGACGGTTCCGGCACAGTGGGTCCCGTGGCCGTTGTCGTCGTTCCACTGGCTCGACCCGAGGCCGGCGAGGAAGGCCCGTCCTTCCCCGAGGTTGTCCGCGAGGTCGGGATGGCTGGCTTCGATGCCGGTGTCGATGACCGCCACGTCTGCGCCGTTGCCAGTCTCGCCCGCGCTGTGGGCGTCGGTCGCGTTCACTTTATCGATGCCGTAGGGAGTAGTCTGGGCGATGGCTTCGAGTTCGACGTCGGCCTCCACGAACCGGACGTCCTTCCGGCGGCGGAGGCCGGGGAGAGCGTTCCGGTCGACCTCTATGGTCAGTATATCCGTCGCGAGGTCGTGGTAGATCTCCTCGGCGCGGTCGGCAGCCGCTTGACGGCCACTCTGTGCGGTGTAGCCGACGTTGACGCGGACCGTATCACCGTTCTGCCGTCCATCACCCTCGCCAGCAACGAGGCCAGTGAGGCTGCTCGCGGCGACGGTACCGCCGACTAATTGGAGTGCGCTCCGACGAGAAATGCCCGAATCTCGTGCCATAGCCTCACGAGCGACGATATAATAATAGAAATTCTCCCGGAGAATACCTGCTATTTAAGTAACGCGTCCCTTCGGCCGTCGGAGTCGGTTGACGGGAACGCCTAAATCTGCCCATCTCGTAGGCGGGTTCGTGCAGGTCGTCGGCTACGAGACGGGCGAACGCGCGGGGACGGCGGAAGCCGCGCTGCTCGTCGCTCGTGAGGGCGTCGTCGAGCGCGAACCCCTCCCCGAAGGCCGACGGCTCGATTACACGCTCGGCGAGCGACGGTGTGCGGGCGCGCTCGATGGCGAGGAACACATCCCCTGTGAGGTCCCCGAGGCACCCTACTGTGAGGCCCACGATTCGACGTGGGTCTGTGCGCGTTGTACCGGCGACTGTCTGAAAGCCGAGATGGACTGCTATCAGCAGCACGCCGTCTACTTCGCGGCCTTCGCGCCGGATACGCTCAAGGTCGGCGTGACGAAACTGCCCCGCCTGCGGACGCGGTTCCGCGAGCAGGGCGCCGACCGCGGGGCCCACGTCTACACGGTCGAGAACGGCCGCATTGCGCGGGAGATCGAGGCTGAACTCGCCGCCGAGATCCCGGTCCCGGACGCCGTTCGCGTCCCCCGGAAGATCAACGGCATGGGCCGGACGGTCGACGAGGACGCGTGGAACCGCCTGCTCGCCGACTTCGATATAAAGGAGACGTACGCTTTCGAGTACGGGCTCGACCTCGATGCCGCCCCGGTGGCCGAAACCTTGGCCTCGGGCACAGTTCTCGGGACCAAAGGTCGCGTCCTGGTTCTCGAACGGGACGGCGGTCGGTTCGCGGTGGACATGCGCGACCTGGTCGGCTACGAACTGGAGGCCGGGACGTCCTCGCGGGAACTGCAGTCGAGTCTCGGCGCGTTCGGGTAATCCTCCCTTCGAGCCACCACAAGACGTTTATCACCGTGTGTGGGAGATGTTCGCATGCGACTCGAAGCCCTCCTCGCGAGCGTTGCCGTCGTCGTCCTCCTGGGGACGGTCGCCGCTGCAACGCTCGTGTCCGGGTTCGTCGCCGACCCGGGTCCCGACGAACCGCCCGCCCGCCTCGACGTGGCCGAGACGACGCTTTCGGCTGGCGAAGTGACCGGCGAGACGGCCACACTCGACGTCACGACCTACGTCCGGCACCACGGTGGCTCCGCCGAGAACGTGACGGTGGTCGTCCGCGCGACGGACGCCGAAAGCGGCCTCGTCACCGATACGACGAGCCGCGAACTCGGCACCGTCCGAGACGAGGGGGAACGCGAGGTGTCGCTGTCGGTGACGGTCCCCCGCGAGGGCGGCTACGAGGTGTCGACGATACTCTACGTTGACGGCCGGCGAGTCGATACGGCCACCGCCTCCGTCTCCGGGGTCGAGGCGCTCGAACCGCCCTACACCCGCACGTCGGTGTCCTTCCACGAGTTCGCCGACCAGCCCTCTGTCGAGTACCGCATCTCGTCGGTCGACGGCGACCGCGTGAGCCTGGACGTGACGAGCTATCTGACCAACGGCGGCGACGACCCCGAATCCGACCTCCGACTCGTCGTCACGGCTCGGCACGCCGACGCCTACGTCGTGGCGGACCGCGCGGAGACGAGCGTCGGAACCGTCGAACCGGGACGGACGGTCTCGCCGGAGGTGCAGGTGACGGTCCCCGACGACAACAACTACTACCTCGACGTGACGCTGTGGCGCGACGGCGTCGTCCTCGAATCGACGCGAGCGGCCGCGAACCTCGACCCCGAGGAGACGATCTCGGTCAACGAGACGCGACGGGAGATCGAGTTCGAGGCCGGCGACTTCGAGACGGGCGGCAGCGGGGCGCCGGACCGCGAGATGGAGACCGAGACCGGCGTGGAGAACCAGCCGGGACTCGGTGTTGGCGTCGCCCTCGTGGCACTCGTCGGCTCGCTGCTCGCCGCACGGAGGTGGTCGGCATGAGCGACACCGACGACGACCCCCGCGAGGAGTCCGCGACGGCCGACGAGTCCTCGGGGTGGAGCGCGGATGACGCCGATGAGCCTCCGGAATCACGACATGGTCCCGATATCGACGTCGATACCGCCGTCGGATATCTCATGTGGGGTGCGCTGGTCGGTCTCGGCATCCTCGCGGTTATCGCGACCGCCGGGTTGTACGGAAGCCTCTCGGCGATTATCGACGTCTGGGTTGCACGTCGGTATCAGCCGTTCGCGCGGTCGGCGCTCAATTTCGCGGTGCTGTGTGTGGCGGCGGCCGGCATCGTCGTCATCGCACGGCGCTTGCGGCGGCAGTGAGGTGCGAGACCTATGGACTTTTCTGCCGGGAGCCGAAAAGAGGGGCTATGACGGACAACGAAGAGGCCCCTGATGAGGGCGAGGAAGACGGCGAGGAGAAATCGTTCCGCGAGCGAGTCGAGGAGATCCGCCAGCAGCGCGCCGAGGAGCGCGAAGGCGAAGGCGAAGGTGAGGGCGAGGGCCTGAGCCGCGAGGAGAAGATGGAAGAGATGATGGGCGGCGGCGGTCCCGGTGGCGCCCCCGGCGGCATGGGCGGCGGTGGCGGCAGTCCCTTCGCACAGATGATGGGCGGCATGATGGGCGGCGGCGGTCCCGGCGGTGCCCTCGGTGGCGGCCCCGGCGGTGCCCCCAGCGAAGGCGAGGACAACGAGGAACTCGTCCGCGAGGTCCGCAAGGTCCGCGACGAACTCCACGACCTTCGCCGTGAAGTCGGGCGCATCGCAGACGCGCTCGAAGACTGAGGTCGACGGCCCTAGCTGTTCATCGGTGACCGTCCACGGCGGTCCCTCATGTAACCTGCATTTTATTTGCCCACGCTGTCAGTCTAAGGCAAGTGGGGATAATGTCGGAACTCAACCCGGACGAGGTAACGGCGGGTCTGTTGGCGTCGGTTCCGGATATCGTCTATATCGCGGATACCGACGGCCGGTTGGCGTGGTGGAACGACCAGCTATGCGAGGTGACCGGCTACGGCGACGACGAACTGGCTGGCCGGGACGTCTTCGAGTTACTCGCTCCTGACGACCGGCCGGCCGCCAAGGAATCCTTCGCGGCCGCCGGCACGTTCGACTCGACCGAAACCCGGGAGTTCGACGTCCTCACGGCCGACGGCGAGCGAGTTCCGCACGAGTTCAACGGCGGAGTTCTGGAGTCGAACGGGGAGGCGTACGTGGTGGGCATCGCCCGGAACGTGTCGGCGCGCCGGGAACGAGAGGCGGCCATACGGCGCCAGCGTGATGCACTCGAGACGCTGAACCAGATCAGCGAGACGGTACACGAGGTCATCCACGCGATCGTGGATGCGGCCACTCGCGAGGAGATCGAGGAAGCCGTCTGTGACCGGTTGGCGGCCTCCGAACTCTACCGGTCGGTCTGGATCGCCCGCAATCGACTGGAAGACACCGTCGAACCGGATACCGGCGTCGGAACCGCCGAGAATTTCCTCGAGGTCATAGACGAACTCAACGACCTCGACTGGGACCGACCGGCCTCGATCGCCCTCGAGACGGGCGAACTGCAGGTGGTTCAGGGCATCCCCGACTCGGACCTTCCGGATGAGGCTCGGACCGCGGCGGCCCGGATGGACATCGAGTCGGGAATCTCCGTCCCGATCGTCCACCAGTCGAACGTGATGGGCGTTCTCAGCGTGTATTCGTCCCGCCGGGAAGCCTTCAACGACCACGAACAGGCTGCCTTCCGACGACTCGGCGAGGTCATCGGCTTCGCGATCAACGCCGTCCAGACCGAGCGGCTCCTCCTGTCCGATACGGCGACCGAACTCACCCTCCGGGTTTCGAGTTCCGATGCGTTTCTCGCACGAGTCTCGGAGGCGGCCGACGGTCCCTGCTATCACGAGTGGTCGGCCCCGATGTCCGAGGGCCGCTATCGGCACTACGTCACGGTTTCGGGTATCGACCCCGAACGGGTCGAGGCGATCGCGGCGGAGCTCCCGACGCTGGAATCGATAGAACACGTCGGCGGCACCGACGGGGAGCACGTCTTTACGGTCGTGACGACCGATTCGCTCATCCGACGCCTCGTCGAGAACGGCGCCTCGCCGGCGTCGACGGTCGCCCGGGACGGGGAGACGACGGTCGTCGCCGAACTGCCGGGCGACGCGGAGGCCCGTCCGGTCGTGAACGCGGCCGAGGAACTCTACGACGCGGAACTGGTCTCGAAACGCGAGGTCGAGCGACCGGTCCGGACTGCCGACGAGTTCTACGACGCGGTCGCGGGACAGCTGACCGAGCGCCAGCAAGCGGCGCTCAGACACGCCAAACTGAGCGGCTACTTCTCGTGGCCGCGGGACGCCACCGCCGAGGAGATCGCCGAATCGATGGACATCAGTTCGGCGACCTTCCACTACCACATCCGGCGGGCCCAGCGGGCGCTCGTGGAGGCGTACTTCCAGCACCTAGATGCCTAGAGGAACGGTTGATGCTCGTGTGGTCGGAACGTTCGTGTGGAGGCTCCTGTCCTATCGGGCCGCCGTTGTCGGGCACGAGGACGTGGCCCGCACGGTCCGCACACGAGTCTTCGAATCGGTCGCTACACGCCTGATGCGTGGGGGATGGCGGCCGGTTAGCTGGGGTGGGGTGCACCCATGCGATCCGATAGGTCCTCGCTACGCTTTTCGGCCGTACCGTGGTCGTTTAAAAAGGATGTCGCCGGTCTACAGATAGCCGGCGTCGGCGAGGCGTTCGACGCCTTCCTTCAGTCGCTCTTCGCTGGCCGCATAGGAGAGTCGCGCGTAGCCCGGCGTCCCGAAGGCACTCCCGGGAACCGTCGCGACGTGGGCGTCTTCGAGGGCCCCTTCACACCATGCTTGGTCATCGTCATCGACGGGCAGCATCATGTAGAAGGCGCCGTCGGGGTAGGGGACCTCCTTGCCGTGCTCGGCGAAGAGGTCGATGAGCATGTCGCGGCGGTCCTCGAAGGCGTCGCGCATCTCCTCGACGGCCTCGTCGGTGTTCTCCAGCGCCTCGACGCCCGCGTACTGGACGAAGTGGGCGGCGGAGGAGACAGAATGCGAGTGGAGTTTGCTGGCCTGGTCGATGAGCGCCTGCGGCGCGGCGACGTAGCCGAGGCGCCACCCGGTCATCGAGTAGGCCTTCGAGAAGCCGTTGATGGTGACCGTCCGGTCGCCCATTCCCTCCAGCGAGCCCAGCGAGGTCTGCTCGACGCCGTAGGTGATGGCGTCGTAGATCTCGTCGGAGATGACGGTGATGTCGTGGTCGACCGCGAGATCGCGGACGCTCTCGAGCGCCTCGTCGGTGAAGACGGCGCCCGAGGGGTTCGACGGCGAGTTGATGACGAGCAGTTCCGTCTCGTCCGAAACGGCCGCCGCGAGGTCGTCCAGCGCGGGCGCGAGTTGGAAATCGTGCGCCGAGAGGTCGACCCGGGAGATGTCGCCGCCCGCCATCTTCGCCATCGCCTCGTAGCTGACCCACGCGGGGTCCAGCAGGACGACCTCGTCGCCGTCCTCGATGAGCGTCTGGAACGTCTCGTAAAGCGCCTGCTTGGCGCCCGGCGTGACGATGATCTCGTCGGTCGTGTAATCGAGGCCGTCACCGTCGAGTTTCTCGACGATGGCCTCCTTCAGCGGCGGAATCCCGTTGGACGGCGGGTAGCCCGTGTGGCCGTCGTCGATGGCCTGTTTGCCGGCCTCCGAGATGTTTGCCGGCGTCGGGAAGTCGGGTTCGCCGACCGAGAGGTCGACGATGTCGACGCCGTCTGCTTCCAGTTCCGATGCGAGGTTGCTGATAGCCAGCGTCGCGCTCGGTTCGACCCGTTCGACGCGGTCTGCGAAATCCATAGTCATTGTAGTTCCTCGGCGAGTTCAATAGCGCTCTCGACGGTGGTCGCACCGTAGTCGATGCGTTCGGCGGCTTCGGCCCCACTCATCCCGGGGCCGATGACGCCGAAGGCGACCGGGGTGTCCCGGTCCAGCGAGACGTCGGTCAGCCCCTGTGCGGCGGCGTCGGCGATGACCTGGTCGTGGTCGGTGTCGCCGGTGATGATCGCCCCGAGAACAGCGACGGCGTCGATGTCGTCCCGTCGCGCCAGTCGGTCCGCGGCCAGCGGCGTGTCGTACGCCCCCGGAACCTCGATGGTTTCGACGATCTCGGCGTCGGCCTCGGCGGCCGCCTCCCGTCCGCACTCTTCCATCTCGTGGGTAATCGGCCGCTCTTTGTTGAACTGCGCGACCACCAGCCCGAGCGCTACCATACTCGTCGGTGGGCGACGGCCGGTAAAAGAAGTGCCGAACTCGTTGTCCCGTTCACTGCGGGCCTCACTCCATCCGGTAGGCCATCATCACTTCGTCGACGAACTCGCCATCGATCTGGTAATGGTTCCGGCGGATGGCTTCGGTATCCCAGCCGTGGTCTTCGAGGAACTCGATACCGGGGATGTTGGTCGCCGGAACGCTGTTGTAGACCTTGTGGAAACCCTCCTTCTGTGCCCACGACATCGCCCGTTGCATGAGGTGGCTCCCGATGTCGTCACCGCGGTACTCCTCGAGGATACCAACCGTCAGTTCGGCGGTGTGGGCGAGCTTTTCGAGCTGTGGGCGCTCGACGCCACACCAGCCGACGACCTCGTCGTCGATGGTGGCGACGAAAAAGCGGCGATCTTCGAGGTCGCCACGCATCAGCGCGCTGTCGGCGGCCAGCTCGTTGGCCACGTCCTCGGCGACGATGTAACGCTTCTCCTCGGCAACCTGACGCATGACGCCGATGATTCCGGAGATGTCCTCCTGCCGTGCCGGTCGGATGGTCACTTCGGTCCCGTCGATCTCGTGTACCTCCTCGACGCCCGCCTCCAGTGCGGGGCGGAGTACGCCGCCCTCCTCTTCCAGCAGGCCGTCGCGTTTCATCACCGCGATCAACTGCTGGTAGCGGTCGGGGTCGGTCAAGAGGTCGGCATCTACGAGCTCATCGTAGGTCGTCTCCCCGTGCTCGTCGACGAACTCGTAGATGCGCTTGCGGTCTCGCGTCTCGAAGGTCGGTTGTTGCTCGGACATGATTCCCCTGACCTTTGGTCGCCAACGGCTTGAAACTTGGTGGTTGTTGACGTACAACATGGACGACACGTCCGTGAATAGAAACCTTATCGGCAGGTGAGAAAGGAACCACGCACATGGAACACAGCACGCCAGCGGCGACGCTCGGAGTCGTCGGCGGCGGCCAGTTGGGACGGATGATGGGCGAAGCCGCGGGCCCTCTGGGTGTGGAGTTGATCGTCTCCGACCCGACGCCCGATTGTCCGGCGGCGCCGGTCGTCCGCGACCAGATCGTCGGCGACTTCGACGATTACGACGCGATCCGGGAGTTGGCCGAGCGGGTCGACGTCCTCACCTTCGAGATCGAACTGGCCGACCCCGACGAGATGGAACGGGTCAGCGAGGCGACGGACACACCGGTCCACCCCGACCCCGATACCCTCCGGACGATCCAGGATAAACTGGTCCAGAACCGCGCGCTCGACGACGCCGGGATTCCGCTGCCCGAATACCGGCAGGTCGACGACGCCGAGGACCTGCTGGCCGCCGGCGAGGAGTTGGGCTGGCCGGTTATGCTCAAGGCCCGCGAGGGCGGCTACGACGGCCGCGGGAACCTGCCAGTCGAGGGCCCCGAGGACGTCGAAGACGCACTCGCGGCGGTCGGCGGGGCGGCCCTCGCCGAGGAGATGGTCGACTTCGAACGGGAACTGGCCGTCATGGGCGTCCGCGGCGACGGCGAGGTTCGCGCGTACCCGGTCACCGAGACGATTCAGGAGGAGGAGATCCTCCGTGAGATGGCCTGTCCCGCCCGCACCGACACGTCGGTCCGCTCGCGTGCGAGAGAGGTCGCCTTCGACGTGCTCGACATGCTCGATGGCCGCGGCGTCTACGGCATCGAACTGTTCGAGACGCGCGAAGGCGAGATTCTGGTTAACGAGATCGCCCCCCGGCCGCACAACTCCGGCCACTGGACAATCGAGGGCGCCTTGACCTCGCAGTTCGAACAGCACGTCCGCGCGGTGCTGGGCTGGCCGCTCGGCGCGGCCGAACGGCGCTGTCCGACCGTGACCACGAACATCCTCGGCGACGTCGACGCCCCCGAAATCGCCTCGCTGTCCGGAACCGAATCGATGCTGGAGGCCCACGGTGCTGCACTGCACTGGTACGGCAAGCGCGAGGTGCGGCCGCTCCGGAAGATGGGCCACGTGACGCTGGTCGACGACGACGCGTCGGATTGCGAGAACCTCCTCGCTCGCGCTCGCGAGTTGCGCGAGGAGTTGACCTTCGAGTAGTCCGCCGTCACCCGCTGTCGGAACCACAACGCCAAAGCGCCGGCCCGTTCGTATTCTCAGTATGACCCGCTCCGAGAAAGTTCAGGACCTCATCGACCTGCTTGAGGCGGAGGCCGAAACCGACCGCGACCCCGCGGACACGCCCGACGTCGGCATCATCATGGGCTCGGATTCGGACCTCGACACCATGTACGGCGCCTACGAGGCGCTGACCGAACTCGGCTTCGAAGAAGTCACCGACTACAACGAACCCCCCGAGAGTCAGTTCACCTTCGAGACCTTCGTCGTCTCGGCCCACCGGACGCCAGAACTGATGTACGCCTACGGCGAAACGGCCCGCGAGCGCGGTCTCGACGTCATCATCGCCGGCGCCGGCGGCAAGTCGGCGGATCTGCCGAACATGACCGCTTCTATCGCCTATCCGATTCCCGTGGTTGGCGTTCCCGTACAGGAGAAATCGGTCGACTCGGTCATCGGAATGCCCACCGGCGCGCCCATCGTCGCCGTCGACGCTGGCAAGTCGTTCAACGCCGCGCTGTCGGCCGCCCAGATTCTCTCGCGTGCGCACCCCGAACTGGCCGAGCGGCTGGACGAGTATCACGACACCCTGCAGGACGGCGTCGGTGAGGTCTCGCGTGAGTTGCACGAGCAAGGGACCGAGTTGTTCCGCGCAAACCGCGACCAGTCCACTTAAATATATCTCGCGTTGGCCTGGACAGCACCACTCTCGAAGCCCTTGGCCGGCGGCGGTCGAGGCTTTCTATCTGTTTGTGATCGAGAGGTCTCCAGACTTCGTTTATAAAGAAACGATTTCTGGCCGGTAACCCCGTCTGAAATCGCCTGATGCCTGATAAGGGCATCCCGGGCCGTAAATCAACTCTTATGTAGGGTTGCTCCTAACCGTCATACGATACAGACGCGATGAGCAATCCATGGATCGCTGTCGGTGCGCTGGCGTTGGTGGGGCTCGCGATTCCCCTCTCGATGATCGCAATCTCGAGTCTCCTCCGTCCCAGCGTTCCCGAGCAAGGTAAGCGTGCCATCTACGAGTCCGGTGAGGTTCCGACCGGAACGACGCGCATTCGGTTCAATATCCAGTACTACATGGTGGCGCTGCTGTTCGTCGTCTTCGACATCGAGACGGTGCTCATCTTCCCGTGGGCACTCATCTACAACGACGCAGTAGCCCAGCATGGTCTGAATTCGGTACTGGCACCGATGCTCGTCTTCCTCGCAATCCTTATCATCGGCCTCGGATGGGCATGGCGCAACGGTGCCGTTCGCTGGGTCAAAAGCGAACGTGCGGAAATCAAGAGTGAACTATGAGTAGCGAACAGGAAATCCACGACACAGTCTCGACGCAGGAAGCCCGGATGGGTGAGGGCGTCGACAACCGGTTCAATTCGAAACTTCGCGAGGCGTTCGGCTCCTCGCCGTTCATCCTCACGAAGTTCGACAAGTTCATGAACTGGGTCCGGGGTTCGTCGATGTTCATGCTGCAGTTCGGTATTGCGTGCTGCAGCATCGAGATGATTCATACCTACGCCATCAAGCACGACCTCGACCGCTTCGGCGCGGGTGTGCCGCGAGCGTCCCCGCGACAGGCCGACGTCATCATCGTCCCGGGGACCATCGTCTCGAAGTTCGCCCCGCGGATGAAGCGCGTCTACGACCAGATGCCCGAGCCCAAGTTCGTCGTCTCGATGGGCTCGTGTACCATCTCCGGCGGCCCCTTCCAGGAGGGCTACAACGTCATCAAGGGCGCCGAGGAGGTCATTCCGGTCGACATCCACGTGCCCGGCTGTCCGCCCCGTCCCGAGGCGCTGATCTACGGGATCGCCAAACTGCAGGAGCGGGTCGCCAACGGCGAGACGTCGCCGGTGACGGTCAAGCCCTACGAACTCGAACAGTTCGGCGACCTCGAATCGGACGAACTCGTACAGCATCTCGCAGACGAAATCGACGAGGAGGACCTCGTCATGCGCTACAACTGGGCTAACTCGCCATGAGTATCGAAAAACGCCGCCCCGACGAGGTCGAAATCGGGGTCACGGACGACGGCGAGGTCGACTACGCGGAACTGGAAGCCCTGCTCGGTGACACGGTCATCGACCGCGAGGAGCACGTCAACGCGCCCGCCTTCGTCGTTCGACCCGACGAAGTGCAGGACGCGCTGTTGGCGCTCCGCGACCAGGCCGGCTTCGACTACCTCTCCTGTGTCACCGCACAGGAGTACGACGACCGCTACGAGTCGATCTACCACCTGAAGAAGTACGACGACCCGACCCACGAGGTCGGCATCGTCGTCCCCACCTCGCGTGACGAACCGGTCTCCCAGTCCGGCGAAGTCGCCTACCGGACCGCAGACTGGCACGAGCGTGAGGCCTACGATCTCGTCGGCATCGAGTACGACGACCACCCCGACCTCCGGCGGATTCTCCTGCCCGAAACGTGGCAGGGCCACCCTCTCGGGAAGGACTACAACCCCGAGAAGCCGCAGGTCGTCCCGTTCCGCGAACACGCCAACCCCCTCGAAGAGGACCACCGTGGTGGCGGCGACGAGTCCGACACGATGTTCATCAACGTCGGCCCGCACCATCCCGCAACCCACGGCGTGCTTCACGTCAAGACGGTGCTGGACGGCGAGCAGATCGTCGACGTGGAACCGGACATCGGCTACCTGCACCGCTGTGAGGAGCAGATGTGCCAGCAGGGGACCTACCGGCACCAGATCATGCCGTACCCCGACCGCTGGGACTACGTCTCGGCGGGCATCCTCAACGAGTGGGCCTACGCCCGCGCGGCCGAGGACATGGCCGACATCGAGGTCCCCGAGTACGCACAGGTCATCCGCACCATGTCCGCGGAACTGTGCCGTATCGCGAGCCACATGCTCGCGCTGGGGACGTTCGCGCTCGACGTCTTCGGCGACTTCACGGCGACCTTCCAGTACGCCTTCCGCGACCGGGAGATCGTCCAGGACATCCTCGAGGACCTCACAGGCCAGCGGCTGATGTTCAACTACCTCCGCCTCGGCGGGGTCGCGTGGGACATCCCCGAACCCCGCGAGGACTTCTTCGAGAAGATCCGTGACTTCCTCGATGATCTCCCGGAGAAGACCAAGGAGTACCACAACCTGATCACCTCCAACGAGATCTTCCAGGTCCGCTGTGTCGGCACCGGCGAACTCCCGCCGGAGGTCGCAAAGCAGTACGGCGCGACGGGCCCGGTCGCCCGTGGCTCCGGCGTCGACATCGACCTGCGCCGTGACGACCCCTACGGCTACTACGACGAACTCGACTGGGACGTCGTCACCGAGGACGGCTGTGACAACTACAGTCGCGTCCTCGTCCGCATGCGCGAGGTCGAGGAATCCGCGAAGATCATCGAGCAGTGTGTCGACCTGCTCGAAGAATGGCCGGAAGACGAGCGGAACATCCAGGCCAACGTCCCGCGGACGCTCAAGCCCGACCCCGACACCGAGATCTACCGCGGCGTCGAGGCAGCCAAGGGCGAACTCGGCATCTACATGCGCTCGGACGGCACCGACAAGCCCGCCCGGTTCAAGATCCGCAGTCCGTGCTTCTGTAACCTGCACACGCTGCGAGAGATGACCGAAGGCGAGTACATCCCCGACCTCATCGCCTCGCTCGGCAGCCTCGACATCGTCCTCGGGGAGGTGGACCGGTAATGCTACAGACGACACCGCTTCCCGATACGATCGCCGACCTGCTCGGACTCAGTGGCACGCTCGGCGACGTCGTCGGCGGCATCATCGGCGCGGCCATCGTCGGTACACTCATGCTGACGATGACCGCCCTCGCCGGCCCGTGGGCAAAGCGGAAGATCACCGCCGCGTTCACGGACCGCTATGCGGTCAACCGTATCGGCCCTGCCGGGTTGCTCATCATCGTGGCCGACGCGGTCCGCCTGCTGTCGAAGGAACTCATCGTGCCCGAAGGCGTCGACCGGCCCGCGTGGGACCTCGCACCGCTCATCCTCGCGTGGTCCGCGCTGCTCGGTTTCGCCGTCATCCCGATGGGCAACGGCATCCACCTCGCCGACCCCGAGGTCGGCCTCGTCTACGTCTTCGCCGTCGCCTCTATCGCTTCGTTGGCACTCGTGATGGCCGGCTACTCCTCGAACAACAAGTTCTCGTTCCTCGGCGGGCTACGCGCAGTCGCGCAGAACCTCGCCTACGAGATCCCGCTCATCCTGCTGGCCGCCTCGGTCGTCCTCTTCGCCGGGTCGCTCCAGATGAGCGAGATCGTCGCCGCACAGGCCGAGACGCTCGTCTCGGTCGGCGGTGTCGCGATTCCCTCCTGGTACGCCTTCGTCAACCCCTTCGCGTTCGTGCTGTTCATGATCGCGAACCTGATGGAGGTCGGCCGCAACCCCTTCGACATCCCGGAGGCCCCGACCGAAATCGTTGCCGGCTACCAGACCGAATACTCCAGCGTCTACTTCGTGCTCGTCTACCTCGGCGAGTTCATCCACATCTTCCTCGGCGGGGCCATCATCGCGACCCTCTTCCTCGGGGGTCCGGCCGGTCCCGTCCTGCCCGGTATCCTCTGGTTCCTTATCAAGATCTGGGCCGTCTTCCTGTTCACGCAGTGGGCGCGGTCGGCGCTGCCCCGCCTGCGTATCGACCAACTCATCGAGATCGGCTGGAAGGGGATGCTCGTCCTCGCGCTGGCTAACCTCATCCTCACCGCCGTTATCGTTGGGGTGATCGCCTAATCATGATTGGAATGCTCAAATCGATGGCAACGACGATGAAACACGCCCTCGACGGTGAGAAGTTCACCGTCCAGTACCCCGAGGAGACGCCCGACGTCTCCCCGCGGTTCCGTGGCGTCCACAAGTTCAGCCAGGAACGCTGTATCTGGTGCCGGCAGTGCGAGAACGTCTGCCCGAACGACACCATCCAGATCATCACCGACGACCAGCGCAACGGCGAGGAGTACAACCTCCACATCGGCCAGTGTATCTACTGCCGACTCTGCGAGGAGGTCTGTCCCGTCGACGCCATCCTGCTGACCCAGAACTTCGAGTTCACCGCCGACACCAAAGACGAGTTCGCACTTAACAAGGAACAGCTCAAGAACGTTCCCTGGTACAAGGACATCGACCCTCTTGCCTCCCGGGAACCCGACCGCGGCGCGTGGATCGACGAGGGCGAAGGCGAAGTCGACTATCAATAGCGAGCCACTTTGTGCACGCTCCGGCGGTTCGGCGCTTCGCGCCTCGTCGCCGGGAACCGCCTCGGGGGCCTTCTCAGGAAGACTCCCTTCGGTCGTCTTCCAACGCTCTCGTTCGCTTCGCTCGCGAGACCTCCGAAGGCCCCACTCGGCGGATGCTTGCTCTCGTATTCCTTTTGAATAGCCGATACTTCCGATGACTCTATCGCCGGCAACCGCTGTGTACAACGTCAAGGCTTACCACTCATGCCGCACACCACTTCCTCGCTATGGAGAAGGTATCCATCGACGAGCTGGAAAACGCCCCGCGCGTCGCGGACGTCCAGAAGCACGCCACCGACCCGCTGAACCTGTCGGATATGGCGTTGAACTACTACGAACTGGAGCCCGGCGATTCCTTCTCGGGCGGCCTGCACACCCACATGGGCCAGGAGGAGGTCTTCTACGTCATGGAGGGAACGGCGACCTTCCAAACGGAGGACGGAAACCACGAGGTTGGGCCCGATGAGGTAATCCGGTTCGCCCCGGGGGAGTATCAGGAGGGTCGCAACGAGGGCGACGACCGGATTCGCGCGCTGGCGCTCGGCGCACCGCAGGGGATGGGCGAGACGCGCGCGAAGGTTCCCTGCGCGGAGTGCGGCGCGGACTACCACGAGACGGAGGTGAGCGAGGACGGCGTGACGCTGACCTGTCCCGACTGTGGCAACGTCGTCGAGATGTAACCGCGCCCGAGACGCCCCGGAACCGCGCCGATTTTTACGCCCGCTTCCGGAGATACGGGTATGAGCGACGACGAACTCCCCGAAGTACCGGTGGTCTGTTCTGCGTGTGATACCCGGACGCGAGTGCCGTTCGAGGACGTCGAGGAGGCGGTCGCGCGCCACAACGAAGGACTCCACGACGGCGAACAGATCGCCGAAGTCGACCCCGAAGTACTGGACCAGCTTGCCGATTTCGTCGCCGAGGACATGGGACTGCTCGACGAATAGGCCGAATCGGCCCTGAACCACCCCCGACCACCCCCCGTTTTCGGCTACATAAGGAAATCTTCAAAGGGTACCCCGCTTCAGGGGTAAACAATGGCTGTAGTACCGCTTGAGACACTGGCGTTCCTGTTGTTCGCTCTGGTGACCGTCGGGGCGAGCTTGGGCGTCGTGTTGGTCCGGGACGTGTGGCATTCGGCGCTGCTTTTGGGTGCGGCGCTACTGTCCGTCGCGGTCCACTATGTGATGTTAAGCGCCGAGTTCCTGGCGGCGATGCAGGTACTCGTGTATGTCGGTGGGGTGCTCGTCCTGATCACCTTCGCCGTCATGTTAGTCCGCCGGGATGATGACGTCGACACCGAGGAGGTGACGGCATGACGACGCGACCTCGCCTCCATACCGAGACCAACAAGGTGGCCGGCATCCTCGCGGTGGCGTTGTTCGGCTTCCTCGCCGCCGTCTTCCTCACCGCCGGCTTCGGGTCGCCGGTCGGCTTCGACGGCTCTGTGACGAGGTCCATCGGCTACGCGATGTTCGACCTCTCCGGCGGCGACATCGCTGGGGAGGGCTTCCTCGTGTCCTTCATCACCATCGCCGTCGTCCTCGACGCCGCCCTCGACGGCGCCGTCATGCTCGCCGAGCAGGACGAGGAGGGTGATTCCTGATGGTACTCGACACCGTTCCCGTCGAGTACTACCTCGTCCTCTCGGCGGCCGTCTTCTGTACCGGCCTCTTCGGCATCCTGACGCGCAAGAACGCGCTGATGTTCTTGATGAGCGTCGAGTTGATGCTGAACGCAGCGAACATCAACCTCGTCGCGTTCTCGTTCTATTGGGGGGAGGTGACCGGCCAGACCTTCGCGCTGTTCACGATGGCGCTTGCCGCCGCTGAGGTCGCCGTCGGTATCGGTATCATCCTCGTCCTCTACCGGAACTTCGAGAGCGTGAGCGTAAGCGAGGCAACGACTCTGAAGTGGTAATATGGCAGGAGTATTCGCATACGCGCCGGCTATCGCCGCACTCCCGTTCGCGTCGTTCCTTGTAGCCCTGATCGCGGGCAAATGGATGCCCAAGAAGGGCGCCCTCGCGGGCATCCTTGCGACGGCCGGTTCGCTCGGCCTGTCGCTCGTGGTGCTCGGAACCGTCGCCCTGACCGGCGAAGGCTACAACGAAACGCTGTATACGTTCGTGGACGCCACCGAGACGTTCGACCTGACCTTCGGCCTGCTCATCGATCCGCTGTCGGCGTCGATGCTGGTCATCGTCTCGCTTATCGCCTTCCTCGTCCACATATTCTCGCTCGGCTACATGAACGACGAGGGCGAACCGGGCCTGCCGCGCTACTACGCCGGCCTCGGCCTCTTCAGCGCGAGCATGCTCGCGTTCGTCTTCTCGGACAACCTGCTGATGGCCTTCATCTTCTTCGAGCTGGTGGGCCTCTGTTCGTTCCTCCTCATCGGCCACTGGTTCCGTGAGGACGCACCGCCGTCCGCAGCGAAGAAGGCGTTCCTCGTCACCCGCTTCGGTGACTACTTCTTCCTCGTCGGCGTCGTCGGCGTCCTGGCGACGTTCGGTACCGCGCAGTTCGCGGGCGCGGAGGGCTTCCCGGCGCTGGCCGAGGAAGCCCTCGGCGGTTCGGCCACGTACTTCGGCTTCGACGCCGCGACGTGGTTCTCGATTCTCGGCCTCCTCGTGCTTGGCGGCGTGATGGGTAAATCCGCCCAGTTCCCGCTGCACACGTGGCTGCCGGACGCGATGGAAGGTCCGACGCCCGTCTCCGCGCTGATTCACGCGGCGACGATGGTTGCGGCCGGCGTCTTCCTCGTCGCCCGGATGTACGGCTTCTACGCGCTGCTGCCGACGGTGCTCGCCATCATCGCCTTCATCGGTGGCTTCACGGCCCTGTTCGCGGCGACGATGGGCCTCGTGAAGAACGAGATCAAGCAGGTGCTGGCGTACTCGACCATCAGCCAGTACGGCTACATGATGCTCGCGCTGGGATCGGGCGGCTACGTTGCCGCGTTCTTCCACCTGACCACCCACGCCGTGTTCAAGGCGCTTCTCTTCCTCGGCGCCGGGTCGGTCATCATCGCCATGCACCACGACGAGGACATGTGGAACATGGGCGGTCTGAAAGACGAGATGCGCGTGACCTACCTCACGTTCCTCGCCGGGTCGCTCGCGCTTGCAGGTATCTTCCCGTTCGCGGGCTTCTGGTCCAAGGACGAGGTACTCTACGAGGCGCTCGTCCACGGTCTCGGCGGCAGTCCGCTACTGTTGGGCGCCTACGCGATGGGGCTGACGGCCGTCTTCCTGACCGGCTTCTACACCCTCCGGATGGTCATGCTGACCTTCCACGGTGAACCCCGGACGGACATCGCCGAGGACCCCCACGCCGTCCGCTGGAATGTCAAGGGCCCGCTCAGCGTGCTCGGCGTTCTCGCGGTCGTCATCGGCTTCATCAACCCGCTGCCGATCAAGAAACTCACGGGCGCGAACGTCGACTTCCTCCATGCCTTCCTCGACAACGAGGCCAGCGAGGGCTTCCTGACGAGCGCCCACCATTACGGCGAGTTGACCCACGACTTCGCCGGCTACTCGACGGGGACGCTCGTCGGCGGCGAGATCGGGACGCTCCTGCTCGGGGCCGGCCTCAGCCTCGGACTGGCGCTTGCCGGTTCCGGTGCGGGCTACTTCCTCTATCGCGGTGCGGAACCGACCCGTCACACCGAGAAACTCGGCGGGATCCAGACGCTGCTCATGCACAACTACTACCAAGACGAGTATCAGGTGTGGCTCGCCGAGGGCCTCACGCTCCGCGTCGCGCGGGTCGCCGACGCCTTCGACCAGGGTGTCATCGACGGCGCGGTCAACGCGGTCTCCAGCGTGAGTCTGTTCTCCGGCGACCGCCTGCGTCGGCTTCAGTCAGGTATCGTGACCAACTACGCGGCGCTGATAATCCTCAGCCTGCTCGTACTGCTGGGCGTCTTCGCGGCGCTCGGGGGGTGGTTCTGAATGTACGTCGAAGCCCTCATCGCGCTATGTCTTGTCGGTGCCGTGGGCGTCTTCGTCGCCCCGAACCGCTACGCGAAGAAACTCGCGCTCGGCTTCAGCATCCCGCCGCTGCTCGTCTCGCTGTACATGTACGTCGCCTTCGACGGGAGCGGCAACGCCCTCCTCGGCGGCGACATCGCCTACGAGACGTTCTTCGCGTGGCTCGAACTCGGCCCCTACGCGGTCAACTACCACATGGGCCTGGACGGCATCTCGCTGCCGCTCGTCGTCCTTTCGACGGTGCTGACGTCGGCGGCCATCCTCAGCGCGTGGACGCCCATCGACGAACGGCAGAGCCAGTTCTACGGCCTCATGCTGTTCATGGAGGCGAGCCTCATCGGCGTCTTCGGCGCGCTGGATTTCATCCTCTGGTTCGTCTTCTGGGAGGCCGTCCTCGTCCCGATGTACTTCCTCATCGGCGTCTGGGGCGGCCCACGCCGGAAGTACGCCGCGATCAAGTTCTTCGTCTACACGAACATCGCCTCGCTGG
>NZ_JAZKTR010000201.1:0-3714 GCF_036625485.1 Natronomonas sp.
GACGGCGCCTTCTTCCGCGGCGAGGACATGCTCGTCGTCGGCGGCGGCGACGCCGCCTGCGAGGAGGCCGCCTTCCTCACCAAGTTCGCAGACACCGTCTACATCGCCCACCGCCGCGAGAACTTCCGCGCCGAGGACTACTGGGTCGACCGTATCCGCGAACTCGAAGCCGAGGGCGACGTGGAGATCATGACGAACACCGAACTCCTCGAGATTCACGGCAGCGAGGAGGAAGGCGTCGAACGCGTCTCCCTCGCGCGGAACCCCGAGGGCTACCCGACGGAGAAACTCGACGACCCCGACACCGAGAAGTTCGAGATGGAGGTCGGCGCCGTCTTCATGGCCATCGGCCACACGCCGAACACCGACTATCTGCAGGGCACCGACGTCGAACTCGACGAGACTGGCTACATCGAGACCGAGGGCGGCACTGGTGGCGGCCAGACTCGCACGGCCGCTCCCGGCATCTTCGGGGCCGGCGACGTGGTCGACCACCACTACCAGCAGGCCGCGACTGCCGGCGGCATGGGCGTCAAAGCCGCGCTGGACGCCGACGACTACCTCGAAGAACTCGAACGCGCCGAGGGCGTGACCGCCGACGCCGCAGCGGCCGACGACGACTGATACGGAGCGTCGAACGGTTTACTGGTCAACGCCAGCAAGAGGTTCGATGACCGGCAAACGACCACACCAGTTCGTATGACCACGAGCGACGCAATCGACCGGAAGCCCCTTTTATCGCGGTAGTGAATCGGAGGTATGGCAGACGATACTGTTACCCTGCACATCGAGGGCCCGAACGACGAAGACGACGTGACGCTCCCGACGGAGATGCTGAACCTGATGCGCGAAGCCGACGAGTCCGACGCCGAGATCGTCGGCGACCTCGCGCTGTTCTCCTGTGCCCAGCGTATCCACGCGACGGTCCACCACGCCGAGGGCGGCGACACCGAGGAGTACAAGCAGATCGAGGAGCAGACGATGGACCTCTTCGAGGACCGCTTCGGTGCCTCCTACGCCGAACTGACCGGCCACCAGCACTAACCGGCCGCTCATTCCCGTTTTCTTTTCACCGAGCGCTTAGCCGACGGTCCACCGAAGCACGACCCCGTCGTCCATCCGCTCGACCGATTCGAGGTCGAGGTCCGGGAAGTCGGCGACGAAACCTTCACCGTCGGCCAGCGTCGGCGACTCTCGGCCACCGATTATCATGTTCCCGACGTAGACCGAGAGCTCGTCGACCAGTCCGGCCTCGAACAGCGAGAAGATGAGTTCGCCGCCCCCCTCGACCATGAGGCGGTCGAGCCCTTCGGCTTCCAGCGCCGCGAACGCCGAATCGAGGTCGACCCGCTCGGCGCCAGCGACGACCAGCGTGGCGCCAGCGTCCTCCAGCGCCTCTCGGCGGTCGATGGGCGCGGCCTCGCTGGTCAGGATGTGCGTTTCGGGGTCGCCAGCCAGGATATCGGCGTCGGTCGGCATTCGACAACGGGAGTCGGCAACGATACGGGCCGGTGGGGCCGCCTCGGGGCTTCGAATGGCCGCCCGGTGGGTCTCGTCGTAGCGCACCAGCGACGGGTCGTCGGCCAGCACCGTCCCGACGCCGACCATGACGCCGTCGGATTCCGCCCGGAGGCGGTCGACGCGGGCGAAATCCTCGTCGCCGCTTATCTTGATCTGTTCGCGCCGCCGTGAGGAGAGTTTTCCGTCAGCGCTGACGGCGGCGTTGACCAGCACGTGCATACCCGAGGGTGGGACGGCCGCCGGCAAAACGGTTGGTCATCCTCACCGGAGGCGAGCGGCGAAGAACGTCCAATCGTCGTCACTCTCGCCCTCTCCGTCTTCGGCCTCGTCTCCCGCGTCGTCTTCCAGCGTCTCCGGGACGCCCCAGCTATCGGTTATCTCGAAGCCGGCGTCCCGTAACTGCTTGCGGGTCGCTTCGGCGCCGGCGATCTCCCACTCCATTCCGACGCCGCTGTCCAGCCAATCGGGGTTCTCGCCAATCCACCGCTCGGTGCCCTCACAGACGAGCAACCGGCCACCAGGCCGGAGCACGCGAGCGAACTCCTCGATGACCGTCTCGTGATCCGTCAGCGGGACGTGAATCAGCGACCAGAAGGCGACTGCGGCGTCGAACGCCCCGTCGTCGAACGGCAGGGCCGTCATATCACCGCGTGCCAGCGAAGCATCAGGGGCGTGCTCGGCGGCCAATCGGAGTTGTCCGCCGGAGAAGTCGAGTCCAACCGCCGACGCCTCGTCGGTCAGATGGGACAGAACCGGACGTCCGGGGCCGCAGCCGGCGTCCAGAATCCGGGCCGACTCCGGGACCCCTTCGAGGAACGCCGACAACACGTCCATTCCCTGTCCCTCGCCGGACCGATGGGCGGCGTAGGCATCCCCCAACTCGTCATAGCCCTGTTGGACGACGTTTTTCTCGACCATACCGGGCCACCGACCGGGGCCGTTGAGTGTTTTCCGGACGCGTGCTACTCGGCGGCACACCGATTCGGCCCCAGTTCCAGTTCGATGGCCTCCTCGTCGTCCGAGGGCGCACTCTGCCCGCGGTTGATGGCGATAACGCGCTCGTAGTTCGGTGGCTTCTCGGGCACGTTGTCGGTGATGTACTCGACGAAGGCCTCGCGGTCGTGATCGAGTAGCGAGAGTCCGGTTCGGAGTCGGCGGACCGTCGTCGACACCTCGGTTCCGGGGTCGAACGACACCGAAGCGGGGTCGGCATGCCCCGGCAGGACGACGACCGAATCGGGCTCGGCGAGCAGGGTTCCGTGTAGCGAGTCATAGAGCATCTCTGCTCCCGAATCGGCGTCGGAATCGCCGAACTGCAACTCGGTACGCCCGACGCTATCGACGAAGAGCGTATCCCCGGTCAGCACGGCCTCGTCGCCGACGAGATAGCTCGCCATGCCGGAGGTGTGGCCGGGCGTAAAGAGCGCCTTGATGTCGATGTCGCCGACCTCGACGGTCTCGTTTCGAGCGAGCGCCTGATAGTCGAAGGCCACGTCCCGCTCGGCGACGCGCTCGCCGAGGTGGTAGGGAACGCCCAGCGCGTCGGCCAGTTCGCGGCCGCCGCTGATGTGGTCGGCGTGGACGTGCGTATCGAGAACGCGCTCGATGTGCCAGCCGCGGTCGGCGGCGGCCTGCCGGTACTCCTCGGCGTGGCGGGACACGTCGACGGCGGCGGCCGCTCCGGATTCCGGGTCGGCAACGAGATAGCCGAGACAGCCCTTCGCGCGGCGCTGGATCTGGACGATTGCGGCCTCGCCAGGCGTCTCGACGTCGACCGCGTCGTAGACCGCGCTCCAGCCCTTCATGCCGTCGGCGACGTTGCTGACGCTATCGTAGCCAGCGTCGGCCAGCTCCTCGGCGAGGTATCGCGAGGAGAGGCCTTTCGCACAGATGATGACGACCGAATCGTCCCGTTCGAGCCCGGTCTCAGACTGGAACGCCTCGACGTCGAGGTCCATCTCGGGCGTGAAGCGGTAGTGTTCGGCCTCGGGGATATGCCAGCCCTCGAAATCGGACGCGGGTCGCGTATCGAGCAGCGCGAACTCGTCGCCGCCATCGAGGCGGTGTTTCAGCCGCTCTGCGGAGATTTCATCGGGCGCGCGCTCGGCTGTTCGTGCCATATGTGGTATTCGGTCACGCTGGTTGTAAACCTGCGGTCGGGGGCTGCCCGGAGTGCGGCGTCCGATTCACGGC
>NZ_JAZKTR010000029.1:0-20511 GCF_036625485.1 Natronomonas sp.
CGACCTCGTTTCCGAACTCGGCGCCGTGCTGTGGTCGGTCTTCTTCCTCGTGCCCGTCGGCCGGGGGCGGCTACTGGAGAACGTCACGCCCCAGCGCGCCGAGAGCATCCTCGAATGGCTCGACGAGATATCGGCGGACGCGCCCTTCGGCGTGAAGACGACCGAGGCGCCCCACTATCGTCGGGTGTCGCTCCAGCGGAACGGCGACCCGACCGCGGCACCCGCCAGCGATGCCATCGGCCGCCGCGGCGGCATCATCGCCGGCGACGGCTTCGCCTTCGTCTCGCATACGGGCGAAGTGTATCCCTCCGGGTTCCTGCCGAAACCCGCCGGCAACGTCCGCGGGGAGAGCATCGTCGACATCTATCAGGAGGCGCCGCTCTTCGAGCGGCTTCGGGACCGCGACGAACTGCAGGGGAAATGCGGGGCCTGCGAGTTCCGCCACGTCTGCGGCGGCAGTCGCTCCCGGGCCTACGCCGCGACGGGCGACCCCCTCGGAAGCGACCCGCTCTGTAGTTACGATCCCGAGGGATACGAACCGGCGGACGACGACATCGGAACGGCCGCCCGCACCGACGGCGGCCAGCGATAAACGCGATTCTCGACGGCCGTGCCGGCCGCCGCCCTTTAGTATGCGAACATCTTCGGGAGAGGGTATTTGTCGGCGGGGGCGCCGGGATATGATATGAGCAACCGCGTCGAGCGAGCCGTGCGGAACCGGGTCGACGTCGAGAATCGTGCACCGGCGAGCCGCGAGTGGGAAGTGTTCGTTCGCGAGGAGTTCGATTCCCCCCTCCAGCACGTCGGCAGCGTTCGGGCCCCGGACGACGATGCAGCCTACGAACTCGCGAGCAAGCTCTTCGCATGGTTCGCCGACGACCTGTGGATCTGTCCGGCCGATTCGGTGAGCCGCTATACCACCCACGACCTGGCCGACGATACGGAGACGAAGGAACCCCCGGCCGGCGACGAACCGCGGAACCGGGAGTGGTCCTGATGATCTCGGTCAGTACGCTGCTGTGTGACCACGCCGCAGGCGGCAACCGCCTCCGCTACGACGTCGACACCGGCGGGGCCGACCCCGTCTCGACGGAACCCCAGCGAAAGCCCGTCGTCGTCTGGAACACGACGAACCGCTGTAACCTGAAGTGCGTCCACTGCTATGCGGGCGCGAAATCGACGCCCGAACCCGACGAACTGTCGACCGCCGAGGCCAAACGCCTCCTCACGCAACTGGCCGACTACGGCGCCCCCGTCGTCCTCTTCTCCGGCGGCGAACCGCTGGTCCGCGAGGACCTCACCGAACTCGTCGCTCACGCCGCCGACTCGGGGATTCGGCCCGTGCTGTCGACCAACGGGACGCTCCTGACGGCCGAACGGGCGCGAGAACTGAAGGCGGCCGGCCTCGCCTACGCGGGCATCTCCGTCGACGGCCTCGCCGACCGCAACGACGAGTTCCGGGGTGTCGACGGCGCCTTCGAGGCCGCCGTCGAGGGCATCGAGACCTGTCTGGACGTCGGCCTGAAGACGGGGCTCCGCTACACCGTCACCGGCCAGAACGTCGAGGACCTGCCCGGCGTCGTCGACCTCCTGCGCGATATCGGCCTCGACCGTTTCTGCTTCTACCATCTCGCCTACAGCGGCCGCGGCGCCGACCTCAGCGACATCGACCTCACCGACGACCAGCGCCGGTCGGTCGTCCGCTACATCTGCGACCGGACCGTCTCGGCCCACGAGCGTGGCGACGACATGGAGACGCTGCTCGTCGGCAACTACGCCGACGCCGCATATCTCGTCGAGTACGCCCGCGAGGAGTTCGGCGAGGAGGCCGCCCAGCGGGTGTACAACCGTCTCGAACGCAACGGCGGGGACCCGGCCGGCGAGCGCGTCGCCGCCGTCGACTGTCTCGGCAACGTCCACCTCACGCAGTTCTGGCGCTCTTACAGCCTCGGCAACGTCCGGGACCGCCCCTTCGACGCCATCTGGGAGGACGAATCGAACCCACTGCTGTCGGCGCTTCGGGACCGCCCGGCGACGCTCGACGGCGAGTGTGCCGACTGCCAGTATAAGGAGGTCTGCCGCGGCGGTTCGCGGTTGCGCGCCCTCGCATCCGGCGAGGGCCTCTTCTCGCCCGACCCGACGTGCTATCTCACCGACGAGGAACGCGCTCGCGGGGCGCCGATGGAGACGCCCGCAGACTAGCCGCCTCGGAGCCCCTCGCCCTCTTTTAAGTACCACTCGATGAGGAAGACCAGTACCAGACCGATCTCCAGCGTCCAGAGGCTCTCACGTGAGAGAGATTCTAGCGAATATGTCTCCAACACGTAGATAGCCACGAACAGCAAGTTAAGTATCAACAACCCGATGTCGATGGCCTTGCCGATGGGTGTCCGGTGATCCAGCAGGTAGAACCGGACGGACTCTCGTGTGGTCGCGTCGGGTGGCAATGCCTCAGTCGTCATACCAAACCCTCCACAAGCGGGGAATGTAGGTTCTCGGGGCCATTGACCCCTCGTCAGGAGCTTCGAGCAGGATCCACACCCCGTCGTCGCGACGCTCGATGTCGGTTCCGAACGGCCTACTCAGTCGAAGCGGAAAGTTTGGCCTTGTTGAAACCCTTCCCAGGTGAGAGTTCTGGCTGTCGTGCTGAATACCGGGCAATTACTTATCGGTGCAGGCGACGTATCGTTCGTCATGCCTGAAGAAGTCCTGTTCAAATCAGAGAGTAATCAGACCCGAGAAGAAATCGCGTCCTATCTCCGCAGCGTCGCTGATAAACTCGAACAAGGGGATGCGGTCACACTCAAATCTGGGTCCGAGTCCGTGACGATGGAACCGCCAGCGCGTCCGACGTTCGAGGTCAAAGCCGAACGCGAGGGGCCAACGGACGGGTCCGGTAAATTGAGTATCGAGTTCGAACTCGAATGGAACGAAAACGGCCATCAAGAAGACGGCGAGAACGGCCAGTTAGAAATCGAGTAATCGTTGTCTTAGCAGCTGATTCACCGAATCAAGCGTGGAATCGAGCCCACGTGGATGGCTCTACGACGTTCCGGAAGCCGCCTGAACGACATCCCTTTTTAAGGCGCGGAGAGCCGCGCCTCGACGTCCGTCTCCTCCGATTGCAGCAGCGAGAGGCCGAGCAGCAGAAAGCCGACGGCGACCGAGCCGCTCTGGACGGTGACGCCGACCAGAAGCGGCGCGAGGCCCGACTGGTGCAGCAGGCCGCCGAGTAGCGTACCGAAGGTGATACAGGCGAGTCCGGCGGTCAGTGCTCGGAGCGACCGGGAGTCGGTGCGGCGGTAGGCGCGGAAGCCGAACCACGTGACGAGACTGCCGACGACGAGCGTCACCGTGTTCGCGCCGACGATGAGATACTGGAGGTTCATGACGACCACCTCCGTCGGGACGGGTGAGTCTTCGAGCGAGTCATACCCGAGTCTACTCCGAGCGCGTACTTCAACAGTGACGCGGCGTCTCACCGCGTGGGAGTGCCGAGACCGCCGGAAGAGCCGAACGCCGAGACGACGAAGACCGCGCGGTATCAGCGGCGTCGCCCGACCGTTTAAAAAACCGAGGGGCGTCTCACGCCGTGGGATGCTGATTCGCGCTTTATCCGGGTCCGACGGATAGGCCGGATTACGATGAGAGCAATCGACCGACGGACGTTCCTCGAACTCGCCGGGGCCGCGACACTCGCCCCCGCACTCGCCGGGTGTAGTAGCGGCGGCGAGGCCAACGAGGTAACCTACGACTTCGTCGACGAGGAACCCGATTACGCCGGCTGGTTCGACGACGTCTCGAACTACGAGGGGACCGTCGACCGGACCGGCGAAAGCGAGGTAACGGTGATGAACGGGACCGGGCCGCACGGCAAGCAGTTCGAGCCGCCCGCGATCCGGGTCGACGCCGGAACGACCGTCGTCTGGGAGTGGACCGGCGACGGCTCCCACAACGTCGCCGCCGAAGACGGTGCGTTCCGAAGCGACATCGTCCAGAGGAGCGGCTTCACCTTCGAGTACACCTTCGAGGAGCGGGGTATCTACAGATACGTCTGCGAACCACACCGGACGGTCGGGATGAAAGGCGCCGTCGCCGTGCGATAAGAACGGATCGAAACGGGACCGAAACGGAACAGTGCCGTCACCGCGGCAGGGACGTCACCGCGTCGACCGCAGTAGGGCAGTCTATCGTTCGATATCGAAGGTCGGGAGCGGCTCGAGTTCCTCGACCGGCGGGTCGTCGAGCCGTTCGCGGGCGATGACGCGTTTGTGCACCTCGTCGGCGCCGTCGATGATGCGGAACGGCCGGACGGACTCGTAGAAATCCGACAGCGGGAGGTCCTTTCCGATGCCGCTGCCGCCGCAGGCCTGAACGGCCGTGTCGACCGCGTCCTGGGCGACCTCGGCGGTGAAGACCTTCGCCATCGCCACCTCGGTGCGGGCCTGTTCGCCCGCCTCGATCTGGTCGGCGGCGTGGCGGACCATCGTTCGGGCGGCGTGCAGGCGGGTCGAGGCGTCCGCCAGCGCGAAGCGCTGGGCCTGCATCTCCGAGAGTTTCGACCCGAAGGCCTCCCGCTCGGAGAGGTACGCCGAGGCGACGTCGAGGGACCGGTCGGCCAGCCCCGAAAAGCGGAGACAGTGGGTCAACCGCGCCGGCCCGAGTCGCTGTTGGGCGATGCCGAAGCCGTCGCCCTCCGTGCCGAGCAGGTGTTCGTCGGGGACGCGAACGCCCTTGAACTTGACCTCGGCGTGGCTCTTGCCCGTCGGCCCCCCACCCATATGCGGGATGTTGCGAACCACCTCGACGCCGGGGGCTTCGGCGTCGACGAGGAACAACGAACTGCCCTCGTAGGGATGGGCGTCCGGGTCCGTCCGCGCGAGGACGATGAAGACGTCCGCCTCGACGCCCTGTGTGGTCCACCACTTGTGGGCGTCGATGACCCACTCGTCGCCGTCCTTCTCGGCGCGACTGCGCAGCATCTTGGGGTCCGAGCCGGCGCCGGGACTGGGTTCGGTCATCGCGAAGGCCGATTTCAGCTCGCCGTCGACGAGGGGTCCGAGGTACTGTTCCTTCTGGAGGTCCGAGCCGGCCAACTCCAGCAGATGCATGTTCCCCTCGTCGGGTGCGTCCACGCGGAGCGCGATGGGGCCCAGAAGCGACCGGCCCGCGGCCTCGAAGACCGGCAGCGCTTCGCGGAAACTCAATCCGAGGCCGCCGTACTCCTCGGATATCTGCGGCGCGTAGATGCCGTATTCGCGGGCCTCGTTTCGGAGTTCCCGGACGGTACCGGCCGAGACGGCGCCACCCGAGGCCATTGACTGCTCCTTGGGGACGACCACCTCGTCGATGAACTCGCGGGTCTTCTCGGCGACGGTACGCCCGGGCTCGGGGTCTTCGTATTCCATGGTGGGAGATTACCACACACACAAAGAACGGCCGCGGTGAATCTCACTGATTGGGACAGAGCCGAACGTATTCGGAGGAGAAGTGTAAGTGCGTCCGCCCCAACGGTTCGGTCATGCCGACGAAACGCCATCTCGCCGACCTCGAAACCGAACCGCACGCGGAGGTCTTCCCGGGCGAAGAGCCGAAGACCGTCCGCCTCTCGCTGGACGCTGGCGACCACGTCCCGAAGCACAGCCATCCCGGCCGCGAGATCGTCTGCTACGGCATCTCCGGCACCGCTGAACTCACGCTGGGTGAGTCGACACACAGCATCGAGGCCGGCGACATCGTCCGCTTCGACGGCGACCACGACATCTCGCCGCGCGCGATCACCGACGCGACGCTCCTCCTGGTGCTCGCCTCTCGCGATTGATCGAGGAGGCTCACAACGCCCCGTATCAGTCGACGTAGACACGCGTGACGTGGCCGCCGCAGCCGCACTGCTGGATGTACTCCCAGTCGACGCCATCGTCGTACTCCTCGGCCAGCGCGTCGTAGAGGAACGCCTCGGGATGGCCGAGGTCGCCGTGGGTGACGAGGTTGACGTGGTTGCCCGGCGCCGTGTGTTCGATGGCTACCACCCCATCACGAACCGCGAGTTCGGGGTCGTCGGTGTACTGCGGCTTTTCGAGGTTCGCGGACCACGAGTTGTCGTGGACGCGGTCGGTGACTGCCTCGGCGTCGTGGTCGTGGTCGTCGGTCGAACTCATATCCCCGGATACGGAACGCTCGGCGTTTAGTCTACGGTCGATTCCCAGCCGCTGGGATGCTATTCCGGGTGCGACTATTTGGTGTCGGAGACCGTAGTCTTCGTATGGAACACGTCGAGTACGTCTACACGGTCGGCATGACCGACGCCGAGGTCGATGAGTACCTCCGGACGGGCGAACACGGCGTTCTCGGCCTCGCGGACGCCGACGACGCCTACGCGGTGCCGCTGAGTTACCACTACGACGGCACGCGCTTCCTTCTACGGGTGAGCCACCACGACGAGGACAGCGACAAACGGCGATACATCGAAACGACCGACACCGCGACGTTCCTCTGTTTCGACGGGTCGACGAGCGACTCGTGGAGCATCCAGGTTCGCGGACCGATAGCACCGTGGGACGAGGACGTCGACGAAGCCACCCTCGATAGGTGGTTCCCGCCGTTCCGCCTGTTCGACGAGGCCGTCGACGAGGTCGAATTCACGCTCTACGAACTCCGGATGGAGTCGGTCGTCGGCCGTCGAACCGTCGAATAACGCCCGTCTCCCCGGTTCAGGGAGTCGCCCATCAGTCCCACTCGATGTGCGGATACGACTGCCGGTGGCCCGAACTGTTCCGTGCGACGACCTCGGCGACGGCGCTCCGGCGGCCGTCCTCACGTTGCTCGATTCGCTCGGAGTACTGGAGGATCGTCAGGTCAAGACACGCGTGCAACAGTTCGTTGGCGGCGAACCGATAGCGGTCACCCTTCGGGCCGCTCTCGACCGGTACGTCCGTCCGGAGGTGATGCTGGACGAACAGGACCCCGTCTGGGGCCAGTGCGTCCATGATATCCGGGAGGCGGTCGACGGCACGGTAGAAGCTGATCGTGATGAGGTCGTACGTCGCCGACGGGAACGCGTAGCTTCCGACGTCGGCCTGTATCCAGTCGATGCGGTCGGCGACGTCTCGGTCGCGTGCGTTCTCTCGTGCGAGACGCAGTCCCGGCCGCGACTGGTCGATGGCGTCAACGCGATAGCCTTCCGTCGCGAGGAAGACCGCGTTGCGTCCCGTTCCCGTCGCGATATCGAGTGCCCGACCGTCCAGACAGGCATCGAGATAGCGCCGCAACACCGGTGATGGCTCCAGGTCCGTTGGATACTCCCCGCATTCGAACCGTTCGTCCCATCTCGATATTCGGCTCATTCGACCCGCTCCATCGCTATCTCATCGGCGGTATCACCGGCGGCCGGCTCGGACTCACAGACCTGGAGCGCGGCGACCCACTTGACGCTCTCCCAGCAGTCCGCGCCGCTGTCGGTCGGGACGAACCGGGCCGGCCCGCCATGTGTCACCGGCAGCGGCTCCCCGTCGAGTCCGAACGCGAGCAACGCGTCGGCGGCGCGGGCCTGCGGGAACGAACACGCGTAGTCGCCGTCCATCGCGTGGACGAGGACGTACCCATCGTCGACGGTTGGGTCGGCACGGTCCAGAACGGAACTGACACGAACCCCCTGCCACGAGAGGTCCGCCGCGACCCAGCCTTCGACACACTCGAAGTCCTCGGTGACCGTCTCGACGGGAAACGACGCGAGTTCCTCGTGTTCGACGTAGAGCGGTTCCGCAACGGCACCGGTAACGCGGAGGGCCCGGTCGCTCGGGTCGACCTCGTCCGGAACGTCGTGAGTTGGAAGGTCGGACATGGGTTGATTCCTCGAGGGTCACTAGGTGGTCAGGGAAGTCGACTCTTTGGGCACACGAGTCGTCGGCGATGTCGGCGCTTCGCGAACGGCTCCGGCAGTCTCGTCGTACACACCAGTCATGTGTGACTGTGACCTACGCGACGGAAAGAACGTCACGGCGAACATGTTCTACCATGGATACGCGAGCGAGTTACTACTCGGCGGGACGCCCCCTACTACTCTTTGGCTGGCGAATCCCCCGCCGGCGTCGACGTTCGGCGTGGGTCGAGCGAGCCGACGAGGATCCGACCGAGCGAGTTCCCGAACACCGATGCCCTCCTCTTCGACGGCCTCGTAGACTTCCCGCTCGGCGTCGGTGAGGGCTTCAAGATCGTCGTTGCCCCCGAAATCCGCTCGCGACGACTGGGTCATGACCCCTCACCTCCTTCGGCTATTAAATACGAGACATAGCGTGGACCCGCGACTAACTGCTTGTCGGGCCACCTTTCTAGAGCCGACGAAGAAAAATCCAATTCGCCTGTTTCCGGACCGCTAAACCACCTGAAACGCGCACGGGTTGTGGCTCCGAACCACTTTCTTTCAGTATGGGCCCTGCCGGATTCGAACCAGCGACCACTCGGTTTCTCATTCCCACGGGGACGCCCCGTTATTACTGAGAATTATGAGCCGAGCGCTCTTACCACTGAGCTAAGGGCCCTTCCTTGTGCTCTACACTATCCATCCGCCCCTTATGAGTATGGCGGGACTCCGGCAGAAGAATCGGGCAACGAAATCATCGTGTCCGTGCTACGCCGCTACCACCCTTCCGGTATGACGTCTAGATGATGAAGCTTCTCCGACAGCTCGTCGCTGTCTTCGACGATAACGTATCGGAGTTCGTATTCGGTCGGTCTGTACACCCGTACGGATTCCACATGTTCGGAGACGGAAATGGACGTACACTCGCGAAACGGCGACGGTTGCGTCCTGTCGAGCCTGTTTCGACTTGAATCGGAGGTGTATGCAGGATGGTCGCCGACTAACGCTCCCGGTCGTTCTGCCCGGAGGCCAACACCCAAATCGCAGGCGACCGACCACCGTCACATGGACTTCCGCTTCGAGTACGCACCCGGCACGATTCGCTACGGTGAGGCGTGTGTCGACGCGCTCGCGGACGAGCTCGGCGCGCTCGGCGCCGAGCGCGCGCTGGTCGTGACCGGCCGAACCGTCGGCGCCTCGGAGGCCGTCATGGACCCCATCGAGGCAGGCCTAGGCGGGACGCACGTGGAGACGTTCGCTGAGACGACGCCCGACAAGCGACTCGGGACGGCCTTCGACGGCGCCGACCGGGTCGACGCTGTCGACGCCGACGCGCTCGTCGCGGTCGGCGGGGGGAGCAGTCTCGACATCGCGAAGATCGTGGCCGTCGTGGCGGCCTCCGAGCGGTCCGACGACGAGATTCGAGCCACCTTCGAGGAGACGGGGTCGGTTCCGGCACCGGACGGCGAACTGTTGCCCATCGTGGCCGTCCCGACGACGCTTGCGGGCGCGGACCTGTCGATGATCGGCGGCATCACCGCCCGCGACGGCGGCCTGATCCGCGGCGGCGTCTACGACCGGCGATTGATGCCCGACGCGCTGTTCTACGATCCCGAGTTGTTCCGGACGACGCCCCACGGCGTGCTGTGTGCCTCGGCGATGAACGGCTTCGACAAGGCCATCGAGACGCTGTACGCGGAGACGGCGACGCCGATCACCGACGGGACGGCAGTACGGGCGCTCGACCACCTCGGCGACGGCCTGCCGGCACTCGGTGAGGGCGACCGCGACGATGAGACGATGCACGACGTCGTCGTGGGGACGATCCTCGCCCAGTACGGCTGTTCGCGGCCCGACGGGCTGACGCTGTCGCTCATCCACGCTTTCGGCCACGGTATCGCGCGCGGCTACGACGTCCAGCAGGGCGACGCCCACGGCATCATCGCGCCACACGCCCTCCGGTATCTCTTCGAGGAGGTCGACGGCAACCGCGCGTTGCTGGCGGAAGGCCTCGGCGTCGAGGCAGACACGCCCGAGGGGTTGGCCGAGGGTATCGTCGAGTCGGTCATCGAGGTTCGGGACGCACTGGGGCTGTCGACGCAACTGCGGGAGATCGGCGACATGGGCGAGTCGGACCTGCCGGACGTCGCCGAGGACGTCCACGAGGACGGGCTGATGCCCTACTGTCCGGAGGGGTTGAATCCGACCGTCGACGAACTGGAAGGTGTGTTGCGGGACGCGTGGTGAATACCGTGCAGCGACCGCCGCGTGCGGCCAGCGAGTATACCTGCGACGAGCGAATATCTCGGGTATGCCGATGAGACGGCGGGACGTGCTCCGGGGCGCCGCGGCCGGGGTCGCCGGGGCGGGGCTTTCGGCCAGCCTCGCTGGCTGTACCGACATCCAGGAGTTCGCGGAGGAGACGGACCCGCGGGGCCACCCCCTCGCGGGCACCACAACCGTCGCCATCGTCGACCAGAGCGACAGCACCCACGACCTCGAAGCGCTCACCGACGAATCGCTCTCCTTCTGGACGGAGAACAGCCAGCAGTACGCCGGCTTCGAGGTGGAATTTCGGCGCGTCGGGGACGAGAGCAATCCTGATACCGACCCCGACGTCGAAATCGAGTTCCTGGACGACCGCGAGCAACTCGACGGGTGTCAGGAACACAGCACCGACAACATCCTCGGCTGTGCGCCGCTCATCCGGGAGAACAACCGCATCGACCGCCCCGTCGTCGCCGAAGTCGTCGCCACCGGCCGGCCCTCCGGCGAGGTCGAGATCACGACCAAACACGAACTCGGCCACCTGCTGGGGTTGGACCACGACGCCGAACCGGCCTACATCATGTCGAACCGAATCGAAGACCGCCTGCCGGAGTACGAAGCCCGCACCGAGGTACTCGATGCCTTCCGAGCGGGATGGGAGACCAGAAACGACGGGACGCAGGCCTACAACGAGGGCATCGGCTACTGGAACGACGAGGCCTACGAACAGGCCATCGACCCCTTCGAGCGGTCTCGCGACCACTACCGGTCGATCCGCGACCACGTCACGACGGCCGAGGACGCTGCGACCGCGTTCGAGGGGATGCAACGGCCGGAGACGGTCGACCGCGAGCGCCTCCAGCAGTACTTCGAGACGACGCACACGGTGGCCGACCTGTTGCTCGAGGCCGCCGAGAACATGCGGGCCGCGGCCGAGGCCATGACCGACGGCGACCGCAACAAAGCACGGGACCGACAGCAGGCCGCCACCGACGCGCTGGAGGAACTCGGCGATATCGACGACCCGACGCCGGCCGACGTCGGCCGGGCGCTCGGCCTGGTTCGGGAGGAACTCGACGAGGGCGGCGAGGAGCCGAGCGGCGGGTAGTCGGGCCCGAAGACCGCTCGATTCCGGCGTCGGCCGTCAGGGCCAGAGGCCCCGGGACTGATGGGCTTCAGCGAGTCGCGAGAGGGCGACGATGTAGGCGGCGTTCCGCCACGTCACATCCCGGGCTTCGTACTCCTCGCGGACGTCGTTCCACGCGTCGACCATCTCGGTTTCGAGTTCGTCGTTGACGCGTTCGAGCGACCACGGTCGGCGGTTGATGTCCTGGAGCCACTCGAAATACGAGACGGTGACGCCGCCCGCGTTCGCGAGGATGTCCGGAATGACGGGGATATCCCGTGCGGTGAAGATCTCGTCGGCGGTACTCGTCGCCGGGCCGTTGGCGCCCTCGATGATCATGTCGGCCTCGACGTCGTGGGCGTTCGATTCGGTGAGGACGTTGCCGACGGCGGCGGGGATCAACACGTCGGCGTCGAGTTCGAGCAACCCCTCGTTGGTGACGGTCTCGGGGGCGTCGTGGCGCATGACGGCCTCCGGTTCCTCGTGGTGTGACGGAATAGAGTAGGTATCGAGGCCGTTCGCGTCGTAGATACCGCCGTTGACGTCGCTGACGGCGACCACGTTCGCGCCCCAATCGTCGAGCAGGCGGGCGGCGTTGGACCCGACGCTGCCGTAGCCCTGAATCGCGACGTCCGTCTTTCTGAGGTCCCACCCGTAGTAGTCGACGGCCTCGCGGGTGATGATGGCGACGCTGCGGCCCGGGGCGGCCTCGCGGCCCTCGCTGCCGCCGATGACCGGCGGCTTGCCCGTCACGACGCCGGGGATGGTCTCGCCTTCCTGCATCGAGTAGGCGTCCATCAGCCACGCCATCGTCTGGGGGTCCGTCCCCATGTCCGGCGCCGGGATGTCCCGGTTCGGGCCGATGATGTCGCGGAGTTCCTCGGTGAAGCGACGGGTGAGCCGTTCCTTCTCGTCGGCCGAGAGGTCCTTCGGGTTGACGGCGATGCCGCCCTTCGCGCCGCCGAAGGGGAGGTCCATGACCGCACACTTCCAGGTCATCCACATCCCGAGGCCGACACACTCGTCGCGAGTGACCTCGGGGTGGTAGCGGAGTCCGCCCTTATAAGGGCCGCGGACACTGTCGTGTTGGGCGCGGTAGCCGGTGAACACCTCGACGTTCCCGTCGTCGCGTTCGATGGGGACGGTCACCTCCTGGACCTTCGCCGGGTGTTTGAGCCGCTCGACGACGTTCGGGTCGATATCGAGGTGCGCCGCGGCCTGCTGGAGCTGTCGACGAGCGGTCTCGACGGCCGATTCCGGCTCCGATTCCGAGTCCGGCCCTGCCGCTGCCGCGTTGTCGCTCTGAGAAGGCGGCGACATGTTATTCGATGGGTGTCTGCCGGTTCCGCATCGCACCACCGCATTCGGGGCAGGTTTCGGGGTTGCTCTCCGCGATAACGATGTTGCCACATTCGAAGCATTCGTAGGCGCTTTCCTCGCCGGGGATTTGCTCGATGTCTCTCATTGGATGTCACGAGCGCCCGCCGCCGTCCGGCAGCACTCGGTTAAGGTCTATCAGGTGTATAAGGTAAGGCGTAGCCGTTCAAGACCGAAGGGTCGTCGAAAGTGGGGGTTCGTTATCGAACCTACCCGGACGACGCGAGCGGCACGTCGTTTTCCTCGAACAGCGTGGCGAAGACCTTGCGCTGGACCGCCCGGATGTGCTGGTAGAACGCCGTCGGGGAGATACCGAGCGTCTCGGCGACGTCCTCGCCGGTTGACTCCCGTGGAGCCTCGAAGAACCCGCTATAATACGCCGTCTGGAGGACCTCGAGTTGTCGCTCGGTGAGCTCGTCGATGAACCGCGAGTAGAGGTTGCGGTCGGCAGTCCGGTCCAGCGTCTGCTTGCTCCGGAGTTCGACGCCGGCGAACGTCTCCCCGATCAGCCGCGTGATGTTCCGCACGTCGATGCGCTCGGGGATGTCGATAACGAGCGTCGTCTCGGTCGGCGAGGCCGTCGCTTCGCGGACGATGGCGCCGTGGTCGGCCAACTCCGAGGCGAGGAACGGCCGGGCGAGTCGCAACCGGAGGACGCCGCCGTCGGCGTCGGCGCTGATTCGCCGGGTCCCGTCGATACCGACCAGTTCCGACGCGGCTTCCTCGACGGCCGCTACGTCCGCCCCCTCGACGGTGACGAAGAGGTAGCTTCCCTCGGTCGTCCGCTGTAACACCCCCTGATAGGAGAGGGTACACTGGACGGTTTCGGCGAGTCGCGAGAGAACGAATGTCGGGTCGTCGATCTCGAACTCGACGCGGGTCATCGACGTCGTGAGCAACGCGTTGGTCCGCTCGATGGCGCTGAGGGCCGCGGCGATCGTCTCTCCGAGTTCGGCCAGCACGGCCCGCGCCGTCTCGTCGAAGGCGTCCCGGGAGTCCGCATAGACCGTCAAAACGCCGTAGGTAAGGTCGTTGTACACCAGCGGGAGGCTCAGAACCGACAGGAAATCCCGTGTGAGGGCGTCCGAGCGCCACGATTCGTCCCGGAGGCCGTCGGCGACGTTCGTCACCAGCGTCACTTCGCCCGTCGCCGCGGTTCGGCCGGCCGGTTCCGCCTCCGCCGGATCGACGGCGAAGGAGCGGCTGTCGAGATACCCCTGCTCGTCGCCGGCCCACGCCCCCGGTTCGAGCGTCTCCGTCGTCGGATCGACCGTCCCGATCCACGCGAAGCGGAACCGGTCGTCGTCGGTCAGCAACTCGCAGACGGCGTGGACGATCTCCTCGCGAGTTTCGGCCTGTACGACCGCCTGGTCGATCTCCCGAATCGTCTCGTTGATGCGGTTCAGCGCCGTGAGTTCCTCGTTTTTCCGCTGGAGCGTGAGGTCCTGCTCGCGGAGTCGCGACTCCCGTGCCACCCGGTCGAGGGCCGCCTCGGCGGTCGCCGCCAGCAGGTCGGCGAGTTCGCGCGTCACCTCGTCGAAGGCGCCGACCGCGTCGGACCCGGCGACGAAGACGCCGTGGTCCCCGAGCGGGATGAACGTCGTCCGTCTGAGCCGGGTCGCCCGGTTGTCGAGGCGGTCGGCCTCGTGGACGTCCTCGAAGAACAGCGACTCGTTCTCGACGAAACTCCGGCCGACGAGCGTCTCGCCGTCGGCGTGGACCGTCGGCAGCGGGCCGTGCAAGTCCGCCATCGCCGGCGAGTGGGCCGCGGCCGCCAGTTCGTTGTCGTCGGCATCGAACAGGTAGACCGCACTCGCCTCCAGATCGAGGACGCTGTGGGCGTCCTCGACGACCTGCTGGGCGATCTCGCTGTGCGTTTCGGCGTAGAGGAACGCCCGCGCGGTCTCCTGGAGGGTCGCCAGCGCCTCCTCCCGCTGTTTGCGTTTCGTGATGTCCCGACAGCTATACAGGAGCGTCCCGCCCTGAATCGAGACCTCCCGGACGTTGACCAGCAGGGTGTGCTCGCGGCCTGCCTTGTCCGTCGCCGTACATTCGATGTTCTTGAGGACGCCCTTCTCGGCGAGTTCCTCGCGGTCGAAGAGGTCCTCCCCGAGGAGTTCGTCGATGGTCCCCTGCCGTCTGATCTCCTCGGCGGTGTAGCCGAAAATGAAGTGGACGTTCGGGCAGATATAGGTGTACTCGCCGTCCTCGTCGGTGATGAGGACGGTGTCGGTCATGTTGTTGAGCGTGACCCGGTGGAGTTCCTCCGAGCGCCGGAGGTCCCGTTCGAGTTCGACCCGGTCGGTGATGTCGACGCCCTCGACGACGATGGAGACGAGCCGGCCGCGTTCGTTCTCGACCGGCCGAACCGAGAGGTCGATCACCCGCTGGTCGTCGACGTGTGGCGGCTGGGAGACGACGGCGTTCCTGAACGACCCATCGAGAGCCTTCTCGACCATCCGCCGCACGTCCCGTTGGATCGTCTCGGCGTGGGACCACCACGGAAGCGTCCAGAACGGCTCGCCGACGAGCGTGTCGACGTTCTCGTCGATCATCTCGCGGGCCGTCCGGTTCGCCCGGGCGAGCGCCCCCTCGGGGTCAAGCACCCATGTCGCCGTCCGCGTGTCGTCGAAGACCGCATCGAACTGCCGGGCCCGCTCCTGCCGGACCGAGGCCTCCCGAGCGGTTGCCATCGCGCGTTCGGTTCGTGCCAGTACCTCCTCGACCGCCGAATCGACCGGGTCGCCCATCACGACGTAATCGGTGGCACCGGCCCGGATGGCCTCGCTGGCAACCGATTCGTCCCCGGCATCGGTGGCGAGGACGACCGGCAACATCGTCGTCTCTTCCCGAACCGTATTTATAAGTTCGACGCCGGTCGTCGCCCCGAGTTCGTAGTCGGTGACGACACAGTCGACGGTGCCGCGGTCGACGGCTTCGAGGGCCTGTTCCGTCGTCTTGACCGTTCGGACGGACGCCCCGGTGGCTTCGGCCGCCTCGGCGAACGGGACAAGCCAGTCGGCCGTTCCGACGGCGAGGAGGCGTGCGGCATCGAGCGGAGAACCCCCGGACATCAGTCGACCGCTCCATTGGGGTGGGTCGAAGCCGAGATGCCGACGGGTGGCCGGCACGGCCGGCGCTGTCGCGAGATAGGGACGGAACCGAAGCCGGTACTCATGGATGGTTCATTATCAAACCCGCCGGCGATAAATGCGTTCGGCCGACGGCCGGGCCGCCACGGGGGAAACGGGACCGACGCCGAGGCTACGCTGGAAACACGGGAAACGAAGGAAGGTACGCCGCCGCCAGGTCTCGAACCTGGGACAACCTGGGTAACAACCAGGTGCTCTACCAACTGAGCTACGGCGGCACGACGCATCCGTGTATACTGCGATTCGACAAATAGGGCTTTCGCTTCCGCGCGGCATCGACACGCTTTACCACCCGACAGCGCAACGGCCGGTATGTCCTTCGAGTCGGTCCTCGCGGAGGTACGGGACCGCGTCGTCCCCGACGACAATGAACGCGAGCAACTGGAGGCGGTCGTCTCGGAGCTGACCGACCGCGCCGAGGCGGCCATCGAGGAGGTTCCCGTCGAGGCCGACACCCGGCTGGTCGGCTCGACCGCACGCGGGACGTGGCTTGCCGGCGACCGCGACGTCGACCTCTTCGTTCGCTTTCCGCCCGACCTCCCGCGGGAGGACCTCGAAGCATACGGACTGGAGATCGGCCACGCGGTCCTCCCCGAGGGCCACGAGGAGTACGCCGAACACCCCTACGTCAAGGGCGAATACCGCGGTTTCGACGTGGACTGTGTGCCCTGCTACGACGTCGCCGAGGCGACCGATATCCGGTCGGCGGTCGACCGGACGCCGTTCCACACGGAGTATTTGGAGGGTCAGATCGAGCCGCTGGCCGACGACGTACGGCTGGCGAAGGCGTTTCTGACGGCCATCGGCGCCTACGGCAGCGACCTGCGGACCAGGGGCTTCTCGGGCTTTCTGACCGAACTGCTCGTCCTCGAATACGGCGGCTTCCGCGCGTTCGTCGAAGCCGCCGCCGACTGGAACCCGCCCGTCGAGTTCGACCCCGCGGACCACGGCGCGAAATCGTTCGACGACCCGCTCGTCGTCATCGACCCGACCGACCCCGAGCGCAACGTAGCGGCGGTCTGTTCGGCCCGCAACGTCGCTCGCCTGATCCACTACGCCCGCGCGTTGCTCGATGAGCCACGGGTCGAACTCTTCGAGGCGAGCGAGCCGGGCCCGCTGTCGGCGGCGGCGGTCCGCGAGCACGTCGCCGAGCGGGAAACGGCGCCCGTCGCCCTCCGCTTTTCGGCGCCGGATATCGTCGAGGACCAACTCTACCCCCAGCTCGACAAGTCGCTGGCTGGCATCGAGGGGGCGCTGGAGCGGGCCGGGTTCGCGCCCCTTCGGAGCGCCCGATTCGCCGACGAGTCGGCCGTCCTGCTCGTGGAGTGTTCCGTTTCCGAACTGCCCGCCGTCGCCCGCCACGACGGCCCGCCGGTCGGCGTCCGGAGCCACGCCGAGGGCTTTCATGCGGCCTACGTGGACGACGACGAGGCCGTCGGCCCGTTCATCGACGAGGAGGGCCGCTACGTCGTCGAGCGACCGCGGGAAGAACGGACGCCCGCCGATCTGCTCGAATCGCGGCTCTTCGAGGTGTCGCTGGGACCGCACGTCGAATCGGCGCTGGCCGACGACTACGAGCTACTGGTCGGTGCGGAGCTGGGCGAACTCGCTACGGAGTTCGGCGTCGAGTTGGCGCGGTACTTCCAGCCGCGGCCCTGATCGGAGCCTCTTTATAAATCGTGGGCGTCGCGCGCGTCGTCGATAACCCGTTTGGATTTCGAGAGCACGTCCCCATCGGGCGTGATGGGTTCTCGGCCATCGAAGACCTCGTGGACCATGCCGACCGAATCCGCCAGTGGGTCGAGGCCGTAGCCGCCTTCGAGGACGAACGCCAACTCCGCATCGAGGTCGTCGCTTATTTCGCGGACCCGTCGGGTAAGATGGCCGTACCCCTCCGTCGAGACGCGCATCCGCGAGATGGGGTCGTGTTCGTGGGCATCGAAGCCCGCGCTGATGATGAGCAGGTCCGGGTCGAACCGCTCTAGTGCGGGCGCGAGCAGTTGGTCGACGGCGGCCGTGTACTCGTCGTCGCCGCTGCCGCCGGGAAGCGGGAGATTGAGGTTCGTCTTCCGCGCGTCGGGGCCGCCGGTCTCCAACACGTCGCCGGTCCCGGGGAAGAGACCCCGCTCGTGGATGGACATGTAGAAGAGTTCGGGACGTTCGTAGAAGAGGTCCTGCGTCCCGTTGCCGTGGTGGACGTCCCAGTCGAAGACCGCGACCCGGTCGACGTCGTCGTGTTCGAGGGCCTGCTGGGAGGCGACCGCGACGTTGTTGAAGAAGCAAAAGCCCATCGCCTCGTCGTACTCGGCGTGGTGGCCCGGCGGTCGGCCGATGGCGAAGGGCGTCTGTCGGCCGTCGGCGCCGCCGAGGGTCTCTTCGACGGCCCAACAGGCAAGGCCGGCCGACGCGCGGGCGGCGTCCCACGTCTCCTCGACGGCGACGGTGTCGGCGTCCCACGTCCCGCCGCCGTCGGCACAGAACTGCTCAACGTCGGCGATGTAGTCGGAGTCGTGGACGGCTTCGAGCGCCGAGCGGTCCGCGAGGCTGCCCTCCCGGTAGGCGACCCCGTGGCGCTTCGACAGCGCGCGGCGAATCGCCCGCAGTCGGTCCGCCGTCTCGGGATGCCGGGAACCGGTATCGTGCTCGAGACAAACCTCGCGGTAGCCAAACCTCATTCGAAGTACGGTTCGAGTTCGTAGTATGCCTCGATATCCTCCGCTTTGATGGTTCGCCGGTCGGCGTGGCGGGCCAGGATGGCTGCCGCCGCGGCGACGGTGTCCGCGTAGGATTCGAGTTCGCCCGCGAGCGCGATGCGGGCGTCCATCGAGACCCGATAGCGGTCATCGATATCGAGGCGAGCGATACGGTCGATCGGCGCGACCGGCAATTCCAGGAGGTCCTTGTCGACGACCGGAGCGTCGAAATCCTCGGCCATCAGCGTCTTACGGCCGTCCTCGGTGGCACGTTCGGCCGCGTCGGTGGCCAACTCGGCCCCGCGGTTCTGGATCCGACGGGCGAGCTCTTCCGCAGCCTCGGCACTGACGCGCAACTGCCCCGCGTTCCGACGGATTATCGTGTCCACCGGGGCGAACGGTAACTCGACGCTCATACCCAACACCCGGGCCGAATTCGCCTTAATCTTTGCGAGGCATCGGCATGCTTGCCGCCTGTTTGACTCAGTTGACACGAACGGCCGACCGTTCGGCCCGCGAGGGGCCAGTCAGGGAGCCTTTTGCCTGTACTGCCCGGCCTAAAGGGTGGTCGGCCCCAAGCGACAGTAACGAGGCTCTTATGCACGGAATCGAACTCACACCGGAACACCCGGTCGACCGCATCGGCCAGTTGGGCGAGGCCGCCGAAGCCGCCGGCTTCGACACCGTCTTCGCGTCCTGCCATTACAACAACCGCGACCCCTTCCTCGCGCTGGACCGGGTCGCCCGCCGAACCGACGACGTCCGGGTCGGCCCCGGCGTCGCCAACCCCTACGAGACCCACCCCGTCACGCTCGCCTCCCGCGTCGCCACGCTGGACGAGGCCTCCGGCGGCCGCGCCGTCTTCGGCATCGGTGCCGGCGACAAGTCCACGCTGAACAACCTCGGCTTCGACCACGACCGGCCACTGCGGCGCGTTCTGGAGACGTTCAAGGTCGCCGACGACCTCTTCGCGGGCGAGCGCGTCGACCACGACGGCACGTTCGTCGCCCGCGAGGCCGGCCTCAACTACGACGACGCGGTCGGCGAGATTCCGACCTACGTGGGCGCACAGGGGCCACACATGATCCGGATGGCCGCCAAACACGCCGACGGTGTCCTCCTGAACGGCTCCCACCCGCGGGATTTCGAGTGGGCCGCCGAACAGGTCCAGCAGGGCCTCGACGACCGACCGGACCACCGCGGCGAGTTCGATTTCGCCGCCTACGCCTCCGTGTCGGTCGCCGAGGACGCCGACGCCGCCCGCGCGGCCGCCCGCCCGCCAGTCGCCTTCATCGCCGGCGGTGCCGCCCCGCCCGTGTTGGACCGCCACGACATCGACCGCGAGCGCGCGTCGGAAATCGGCGACCACATCTCCGCCGGCGAGTTCGACGAGGCCTTCGGAGCCGTCACCGAGGACATGATAGACGCCTTCTGTATCGCCGGGACGCCGGAAACGGTCGAGGAAAAGATGCGGAACGTACTCGAATTCGCGGACAGTTTCGTCGCCGGGTCGCCGCTGGGACCCGACCTCGATGCGGCTATCGAGTTTGCTGGGGCGGCTCTGTACTCGGCAGCAGACGCCCGATAGACGACAGTACGGCACCGATAGTCAGCACGCCGAAGCCGCCGGCGGAGACGGCGACGAGAAGACCGCCGATGGCGATCAGGATCGCCGACAGGGGGTCGGCCGACGCGATCTCGATGAACTGCTCGATTATCCCGATCGTGTTCTCCCGGAGGCCGTCCTGGATCTCGACTTCTACCATACCAAACCCTTCGGGGCCTCCTACTTGTGTGTGTCCGTCTGCCGCGGGGCTTATGCCCTCCCGGCCACCAGTACCCCCCATGCGCGACCGTTCGCTCGACGAGTTCGCCAGCGACACTGCAACGGCGGTCGACGAGCGTGACGATAGTGACGATGCGGCCGAGGCCGCCGACACCGACAGCGACGCCGACGCCGACACACCGAGTCCCGAGCCGGCGCTGTCGACCTACGAGTGGACCCCCGAGGGCGTCGCCTGCGACGAGTGCGGCACC
>NZ_JAZKTR010000202.1:0-3667 GCF_036625485.1 Natronomonas sp.
GACATCGTCCGGTGGGGCTCCGAATCGGGCGTCCGCGACGATATGCAGGAATACCGGATGGAACGGAGCGGCGACCCCCGCGAGCGCGCCGCCGAACTGCAGGACGCACAGGTCGTCGCCGCGACGACGGCGGCCTGTGGCTCGCGGGCGCTCAAAGAGCAGGCCTTCGACGTGGCCGTCATCGACGAGGCCGGTCAGTTGACCGAACCGGGCACCTTCCTCGCGACGAACCTCGCCGACCAGTTCGTGCTGGTCGGCGACCACGAGCAACTGCCGCCGGTCGTCCGTGCCGAAAACGACCTGCAGGAATCCCTCTTCGAGCGCCTCATCGAGACGTACCCCGAGGCCGGCGTCATGCTCGACCGCCAGTACCGCATGAGCCAGCGCGTCCAGTGGTTCTCCAGCGAGGAGTTCTACGACGGCCAGCTGCGTCCAGCCAGCGGCGAGGTGGCGGCCCAGCGACTCGACCAGTTGTCGGGCGTCGACGCCGACGCGCTTCCGTCTGACCTCCGGAATCCCGTCTCCTTTATCGACCCGGACGGCCGCGCCGACGGTAACACGAACCGCATCGAGGCCGACCGCGTCGCCGAAATCGTCCAGTCGTTCCGCGACGTGGGCGTCGACCCCGAGGATATCGGCGTCATCGCGCCTTTCCGGGCACAGGTCGCCGAGATCTCACGTCGCGTGCCGGCGGATATCGCTGTCGACACCGTCGACCGCTTCCAGGGCTCCTCGAAGGAGGTCATCGTCATCTCCTTCGTCGCCACCGAGGACCTCGAAAGCCCGATCTTCGAGGACTATCGCCGGGTCAACGTTGCGCTGACGCGGGCGAAGAAGTCGCTCGTCCTCGTCGGTGATGCCCGCGCGCTTGCGACGGTGCCGTTCTACGAGCGGATGTTGAACTGGGCGGACGGCGATTAAAAGGGTATTTTCGACCGGAGAATCTACCGAGACCGCCGAGCGACGCGAACCCGGGTGTCCTCGCGCTCGGCGAAGAGGTTCCGCTCGTCGCGTTCGAACGTTATGCCGCCGACAGTGATGTTGGTGCCGTTCTCGGGGACCGCCGCGCGACCGATGGTCTTGTTGTTCCGGGTGACGATGACGTCGAAGCCGTCGCCGGCCGGGGCGATGGAGATGTTCCGGCCGTCGATACGCGCGTCGGCGGACGCCCGTTCGTCGCGGAACACGACGGGCCGGGCTTCGTCCTCGACGCCGAGACGGACGTTGTAGGTCGACTTGCCGCCAGCCAGCGACCAGGTCGTTCGGGTGACGCGAACGTTCTCGTGCCACGTCAGGCCGCCGACGCGGATGGCCGCCTCGCTACGGCTGGCGAGGCGATTTTTCGAGATCTGCTCCCACCAGATGTTGCGCTGCTCGGAGACGACGATGACACCGCTGGCGTTGACGTTGGTGGTGTTGCCGGCCGGAATCGGAACCCCCGAGATGTACTGGTTCTCGATGTCCTCGGCGTAGAAGACGGTGTAATCGCCGACCTCCACGGGGTCTGCTCCCTCGAGGCCGGCGTTCGGGTCGTCGACGACGACCAGGTTGAACGGGACGGCGACGAGTGCGAGTGCGAAGACGGTCGCCAACAGGAGGCCGTAGGCGGCCTCCTGCCGCGAGAGGTCGATACTGGCGATGAGGTCTCGGGGCGTCGCCGTCACGCTGCTGGCGACCAGTGCGGCCACGAGGAAGACGAGCGCCGCGCCAAGCGCCTGATACAGCGTGTAGGTCGCCGAGGACTCGATGGCGTAGATGGCCCAGAGACCGCGGTCGGCGGCGATCACCAGCGCGGCCAGCCACACGTGGGTCGCCTTCGGGCGGACGTCACGACGATAGAGGAGCCATGCCGCGAGGACGATTCCGACGAAGAGGCCGAACGCGTGGCCCTGAATCGCGACGTCAGCCCACCACGGTCGGGAGAAGGATTCGCTCGCCGTCCGAGTAATCGTCGGAAACCGGATGGCATTGTAGACGAGACTGACTACGTCCGCGAGCAGCGTCGCCGCAACTGTCGCCAGCGGAAACCGGACTAAGGCGAAGCCGATGAAGGCGAAGACGACGCCGGAAAAGCCGACGACCGGTCCGAGCGCGAACAGTCCCGAGAGGACGCCGACGACGAAGACGCCGAGAACCCAGGCGGCGATGCGGGCGATAGGATCGGTTCGAAGCGACGAGAAGGACGTCACACCGCGTTCTTTCGGGAAGTGACTCCAGGCGTACTCGGCCAGCGATCCGAAGACGAGCGTCCCCAGCAGGTTCCCGGTGATGTGGCCCAACCCGGCGTGGGCAAAGCCCGCCGTGACCATTCCAGTCGGGTAGAGATACCCCCACGCGCGGAACGGGAGAACGAGCGGGTCTTGCGGGTTCGCGAGTCCGTCCTGGGCCAACAGATAGAAGGCCGAGACGCCGAGGACGGCCACGAGCGTGCCCCACGGCACGCCCATGACGAGGCGTTTGCGAGCCAGCAGGCCCCATCGGCCGTCGGGCCGGTCGAGACGCCACAGGGCACCCAGCGAGACGCCGATACCGGCCGCGAGTGTGAGATACCAGACGGCGACCGGGATATCCATGCCGAGGGCAAGGTCGTCAACTGATATATAATTCGGCGGTGTCGCAACGTTTTCGTCGCCTATCCGGCCGGGCGAGTTCCACAGCGTTTAGCCGTCGGGCGCCAACCGACGCGTATGGACATCGAAGCCGTCTTTCCGGAGATCGAGACCATCGAGGACGACACGCTTCGGACCGGCGTCGCCTCGGCGTGGACCAGCGCCGCGGGCGTCAACGGACTCGATATCGAGGAGTTACCCGAAGTGCCGTGGCTGCCGCCGACCCAGCGAGACCTCGAGATGGACGCCGACGAGGCGCTGCTCGTCGACCACGTCAAGGACGTGACCTCGTGTGCGCTCGGCCTCGCGGAATCGCTGCTCTCGCGGGACGAGGACCTCGAAATCGACATCGACACCGTCATCGCCGGCGCCCTGGTCCACGACGTCTCGAAACTCTACGAGTTCGACGGCATGGAACGCACGGAGGTCGGCCGCCTGCTCGGCCACCCCTATTACGGCGTCTCGGTCGTCTCGCGGGCGAACCTGCCGGTCGAGATCGCCCACATCGTCCTCTCGCATAGTTCCAGAACGAACGTCGAACCGGCGACGCTGGAGGCCGAGATCGTCCGCCGCGCCGACGAGGTGGCCGCCGCGAGCATCCGGACGACGGCCCTCGACGACCTCCGTGACGCCTGATAGTCAAAGGATGAGACCCCAGGCGCAACCGAACGCAAGGACTAATCGCCTGCCCACGGACCACCGGGTATGAGCGACGACGAGGGAGACGCCCAGTCGGACCGACAGCGGAAGCAGTTGCGCCTCGTCGGCTACGGCATCACCATCGCGGGCGTGCTCACGTACCTCGTCGCCTCCTTCAGTACACGGCCCTACGACATCCTCGTCTACGGCCTCGCCGGACTGGCCATCGCCATGCTCGTCTTCGAGAAACTCGAAGGCGGTGCGATGGGCATCTCGCTCGGCCTCCTGACCGGCTCGTTCGGCGTCTGGCTGTGGCCGAACGTCGGCGGAGGCGACTTCTACGTCCTCGGCTACATGCTCGTGCTGGCCGGCCTCGCTAACGCCCTCCTGACCCCGTACTTCAGGGATTTCGGCGAACG